>JBDRBY010000034.1:0-37411 GCA_043822245.1 Candidatus Omnitrophota bacterium | reverse complement strand
AAAAAAAGGAAAGCTTTTGTCTGCTTTTTCAAAAAAAAGGAAAGCTTTTGTCTGCTTTTTCAAAAAAAAGGAAAGCTTTTGTCTGCTTTTTCAAAAAAAAGGAAAGCTTTTGTCTGCTTTTTCAGAAAAAAGGAAAGCTTTTGTCTGCTTTTTCAGAAAAAAGGAAAGCTTTTGTCTGCTTTTTCAAAAAAAGGAAAGCTTTTGTCTGCTTTTTCAAAGGGGGGACAAGATAGCCTGTCTGTCTTCTGACATCTGTCCTCTGTTTTCCGCAACGAGCTGACTTGCTTTTAATAGAGAATCAAAAGTTCCCGCGTCTGTCCACCACCCGTCAAGCTTCGAGTAAGTAAGTTGTCCTCTTTGAAGATACATATTATTCACATCCGTAATTTCAAGCTCGCCGCGTTTTGACGGTTCCAATGTTTTTATGAAATCAAAAACCTGATGATCATACATATATATACCGGTAACCGCGTAATTACTTAACGGTTTTTTTGGTTTTTCAACAATGTGGGAAATTTTTCCATCCTCAAATTCTACAACTCCAAACCTTTCAGGATTTGGAACTTCTTTTAGTAATATTTTCGCGCCGTTCTTTTGCCCGGCAAACGCCATTACCTCTTCTTTGATACTCTTCTCAATAATATTGTCTCCAAGGATTACCACCATTTTGTCGCCCTTTGAAAAATATTCCGCGAGGCTTAACGCCTCAGCAATGCCGCCCTCAGCCTCCTGGTACGCGTAATTGATGCCTTTTAGCCCAAAATTCTGGCCGTTACCAAGTAGCCTCAAAAAACTACCCGCGTGGCCGCCGCCTGTAACTATAATAATCTCTGTAATCCCGGCTTCAACAAGCGTCATGATCGGATAATATATCATCGGTTTATCGTAAACCGGCAAAAGGTGTTTATTTGTAATTTTTGTAAGCGGAAAAAGTCGAGACCCTAATCCTCCAGCCAATACTATCCCTTTCATTTTATTTTCTCCAATCAAACGGTATATTGTTGTCAATGGCATCAACCCTGAACTCGTCAGGATTGTCTCTATTGTACGGCTCTGTCACTGTATTAACAACAATTGCTTCTTCTTTGCTGATACACTTAAATCCATGATAAACATTGGGAGGTATTTGAACAAGAATCGGTTTGTCTAAACTTATGATATATTCCTCGACCTCGCCGAATGTGGGTGACATTTCTCGCGCGTCATACAAACCCAAACGCATCTGTCCTTTTACACAAGTAAAATTGTCTGTCTGAATCTTATGATAATGCCAGGCTTTTACCACGCCCGGGAAAGCCGTAGTTATATACACCTGGCCGAACTTTTCAAAGAGGTCATCATCTTCGCGCAATATCTCCATAAGACGGCCTCGTTCATCAGGAACGAGTTTTAGCTGTTTTGTCCTCACGCCATTTATCAACTTGAAACCTCCATTTCAGCTCTACTCTATCCCTGGCCGCAGGCATCCCGGTTTACGGTAATTGTACGTCCGCGAAAGCCCTATGGGAAGGTCCGGGAACGCTTTTATCTTAAAGGCTATCCACAAATTAAATTGGTCCCTTAAAACCCTGCTACCTTCCACATCATACACAAGCTCCACTTCCCAGCAATGAAGGTCCCTGGTTATGGATAACTGTTGTGAATCTATAATTCTTTTTTGAACATCAAATCTCTCATACAATCCTATCTGCCATTTTGGATTTAACTTATAATACACGTCAAATATAAACTGATTCCGCGGGTCTGGATTGTTTTTTTCATAAGTGTATCCCATGTTCATTTTAAACGTGTCTGAGGGATTCATCGTAAGATTAAGGCTTCCTGTGCTAATCGCGTAGCTTTTGGGATCAACAGTCATCCCGCTGTTAATAAACAGCCAATTATACGGGGTAACCTCTAGCCCAAGAGTAAAATCTTTGAACCTTCCATGTTTGCGGTATTCACCCGTCTTTTTTAGCTCCAGTTCATTCTTTTGCATACAAAAGTAATAATCTACACTCGTTAAAAATCTAATCAAATCAACTGACGTTAAATTATCATCCGCGCCCCTTTTAGTCTGCAACTTATTTATAAGAGAAAATACCACCTTATTATCCTTATCAACACTGTCTATCCCATCCATATTGTAAAGCTCACCGCTTTTGATATTCGGGGGATGGACATGAACATACTCAGCACTGGGAGTGATAATATGCCTTAATTTGTTAATATCTAACCCCAAAAAATCAGTATTATAATTAAAAACTCTAAAAAATCGTGAAGACGCGTTAACCCCTTCCGTCAAAACTCCTCGATAAACCGGCTCATGCTTCCACCTTGTCCGGCTATACATTGTTTCTCTAAAATCCACATACGGCACTACTTCTACAAGATTCAAATCCGCGGCATATGAAACTTTTTGGTAAGAATCAAGCCTGTTAACAATTTCCGACGGACTGCTTTTCCACGCGTATCGCCGGTCAAACGCCGTAGCAGTTGTCTGGGACGTGTAATAAAGAGGGATATTCTCGCTTACCATTTTACGGCTTGGCACATCTAATTTTAATTCAGGCAGTTTTTGAGTTACGGTAGAAATCTCATGGAACTTACCGTTCATAAATAAACTAGCGGAATAGTCTGGCTGGCTCGAGATTATTGAAAGATAACTCTCAGGGACACTCGCGCTTTCACCGTACTCATTAAAGAAATAATCCTTAAGAACGTATTCATCACTAACCCTGTTAAACTCAAACATGCCTACAACTGTGCCGTTTTTGTTATCCACTATATCCGTCTCTATATTGTCCGAGGGCACTTTGTTCTTTTCATCATTTATAGAATCAAAATCGATTCTGTGCTTCCATTGAAACCGTTTTCTCATACTTACCTTTACGTCTCCATGCTCTTCGTCTCTCTCACCCCATTCGTCCCGATAAGGCGCGGGGTCATAAGTCAACAAATTATTTTGATGCACAAAATACGAACGAAAAACTCCGCTTCCTAATCCATCCGCGCCAAAATCCGAAGCGTTATAGTAGGCATCCACTCCCTCGGCAAATCCCTTTTTACTCCGATAATCGATATAAGCGTCAATCTTTGATTCCTTTCTCACATAGAAACGCCAGGTTGAGAGCAGAAAATTTCCCCAATCTGTGCTTTTGCCGGGAATAAACTGCACCTTGGCGCGGCTCTGTATGATGGGATGATAGTAGTAAGGAAACCATAAAACAGGGACGTCCCCGATATAAAAGGTAACATCCTTGGCAATAATCTTATCGTCCGGAAATATGCGCAATTCTTTCGCTTTTATCCTGTAATGAGGTTTATCAAGGTCACAGGTGGTAGCATATCCATCCTTGAGAATATATTCATTCACGCCCGCTTTATCGACTTGAGAAGCTTTTCCAAACCATGGGAAAGCTTCGACTTCACCGCCGACAGCCCCTCCTTTTTTCGCGATGAAATCAAACCATACCCGATCGCCCATAATCACGCCTTCAGGATGAACTATGATAACGCTTCCCTCGCAAAGAGCCTTGCGACTTACCGTATTTAGTTCTATTTTGTCACAGGTTACTTTTACATCATCGTAGTCAATTGAAACATTACCTTCCGCGGATATTTTATTTTCTAATTCAAAGTATTCTACCTCATCACCGTTAACAACCACAGGCTCGCCTTCTTTCGCGAACTTCATAAATTTATCATTGTTCTCTTCCGAGAAACAAAACCGCGCGCTTATGAGCATCATCGCGCACAAGACTGTGATTATTGTGTATATTTTAAGCTTCATATTTAATTTTCGCAGTATAACATACTGCCTTCCATTAATTCAACCGTGAAAAGTCAGGGTTAATGTAACATGTTATGGACATTATCAAATCAGGCCTCGCAAACCATGTTGCGGCCTTTACGTTTCGCCTTGTAAAGCGCGGCATCCGCCTTGTCTATCAAACCGTTAATATCCGAACTATCCTTGGGAAAACTAGCGACACCTATGCTAACGGTCACTACGATTTCTTCATTCAGGGCGTTAATCTTATTAGACTCTACAGCCCTTCGCAAACGTTCCGAGACCATTAACGCCGCTTTTTTTGACGTTTCAGGCAAAAGCACACAAAACTCTTCACCGCCATACCTGGCTACCATATCAACTTCCCTGACTGAAAACTTTATTTTTTCAGAAATCTTTTTCAAAACAATATCACCAGCCGGATGCCCGTATTTGTCATTACATTCTTTAAAATGATCAACATCAAGCATAGCAAGAGAAAAGGTTAACCCTAATCGGCTCGCTCTATCTATCTCCTCCTCCAAGCGTTCCATTAAATGCCGCCGCAGGAAAACATCCGTAAGACCGTCAACTATTGAAAGTTTCTGAACTTCCTCATACAGTTCTACCTTTCTAAATTCCAGGACAATCTGAGGAATAAGAATATTAAATTCGTCATATTTTGACTCTGAAACATCCTCCAGCGCGAACACCGCGCAAAGCCTGTCTCCTGAAAACAAAGGAAAAATCATTAAATTCTTTGCTGAAGATTTCAGAGACTCGAATAATTCTACTCTATTCTGCCGCTCGACAAAAAAGGGGGTCAGTTTTTTTTCTTCGGCATATTCCACAAGTTCACGGTACCCTGTTAAAGTTTCTCTTTGATTTTCGGAAGGTTTATTAATTCCAAAATTTTTAGATATCCCGCGTGAAAATTTTTCTTCACTTAATATCGCTAAATGCACTCCCCTTATCTTGAAAATCTCTTCAAAAAAATCCAATAGAACATTAATCAAATCTTCAAATTTAAGAACAGGAGCAAGTTTCTTGGTTATTTCATAAAGCCGGGAAATATGACTAAGTTCGTTTTCTATTTTTCTGCCTTTAGAATCCACCTCATCCACGTCTTTTACTATAGAGCTATATTCTTCTTGTTTCCCGGTAATTTCTTTTTTGTGGTACAACAAAAAAGACGAGTATAAAAACTTTACAAGATAATTTCCTCCCGCGGCAAAACTAAAAAGAAAAATCAAAATAACTATATCACTGAGATTTAAAGCCCCTACTTTTAGATAAACGAGCAGAGACATTAGATTTAAAAGAAGAAGCGCCACCATCAAACGCAAAGATATAACAAACGGCGCGATGATAAAAACAAGCGATATCATAAACAAAACTAAATATTCATCGTTCCGCGGAAGATTATAAAATATCCAGCTAAGAATTATCAGGAGAAAATTCACGCTAAAAATAGCGATTGTTCTTATTTTGAGCATACTATATTCTTGCCCTCTCGCTTGGCGTTGTATAAATGTTTGTCCGCTTCCCAAATTAAGTCTTCTCTCAGATCCGCGTCATCAGGAAAAACCGCGACGCCGATCGACACCGTGACAAACCTCTTTCCTCTACGCAAAACCACAGGATTATTATGTATCTCGTCCCTAATGTCATCCGCGAGTTTTACAGCTTTTTTTCTATTAGCGCCTAATACCAAAAACGCGAACTCTTCACCGCCATACCTGGCGGCAACGTCACCCGCCGAACTTTTGTCTCTTAATATACGTCCAATATTCCTAAGTATAGTATCCCCTGAAATATGCCCGTATTTATCATTGAATTTTTTAAAATCGTCTATGTCTATCATTAAAAGCGCAAATGGGTTTTTGCTTAAAAGCGCTCTTTTTGTTTCTTCTCCAAGCCGTTCCATAAAATGCCTGTAAACATATAACCCCGTTAAACTATCCTTAACCGCCAATTCTTCGGTTCTTCTATACAAACGCGCGTTTCTCAAAGCGACAGCGGCAAGATCGCCTATGATATCCAATATCCGCAGGTCATGCTGAACAAACATAGATTCTTCGGAAGAATCTATTCGAAACATCCCCAAAACTCTACTGCCCGCCACCAGGGGTTTTATCATTAAACTCACCGCGTCATCTTTCAGTTCATCCTCGCTGACAGAAAACCTGAAATCATTTCTTATGTTCTTTACAAGAAGGCTTTTCATATTTTCTAATGACCATTTCTCGAAAACGCCTCCTTTTAAAGCCATAAATTGTTTACGGCGCCTGTTTTTTGAGGACGAAACAAGTTCTAATCCATTTAGCGCGTCCGCGGGCATAAAGAGCATCACTCTATTGTCCTTTCCAAATAGCCGAAAAGTTTCTTCAGAAACGATTTTTACTATTTCCTCTCTAGATAAGGCTAAACTCAACCTTTCCGCGATGTTTTTCACGCTGAAAAGGCCCCGCTTTTTCTCCTCCATGGCCAAAGCTTCATCCCTCCGGCGTTTTAGATGGTTGGTTATAAGATTGATATCTTCCTGGATTTTTTCCATCGCGACGGTGTATTTCTGGTTGGATACACTGATTTTTCTGTAAACATAGTACCCGATAAAACTGCTGAGAAAAAAAGCCAAAATCAAAACGCTATAGTAGTATGGATCTAAATCTGTCAATGGGCCGTATAAAAAGATCATAGCGGTAAGAAATGAAGTAAGCCCCGCAAATACTCCCATTAAACTCCAAAAAAACATAATGACAAGGCTTATCATTATCAAAAGAGTTATGGAGATGAATTCCAAATGCTGTATGCGGGTTCCTATAAACGAAATAAACGCGGTTAGACTATACAGAAGCCCCGAAAAAAGAAAAACGGAAACTGCTCTGAGGAGATTCCTTTTAGCGAAAGGAGTCGTTAAAAAAGTCATATAGGTTTTGGATTAAACGATCGTTTTTTCAGTTGTTTTATCAAAAAAATGGACCTTGCTCATATCAAGAACAATATCCATATCCTGATTAATTTGCGGATTGGTATCCCCTGAAACCCTAGCAATCAAGATATGACTACCGGTGTTCATGTGTATGTATATCTCCGAACCAAGATGTTCAACTACTTCACAAGTTATGGCTACCACATTTTCAGGAGGAGCCTCTGAAGCAAAAAGTTTATCATAAATGTCCTCGCTTCTCACACCAAGGGTAATATCTTTTCCCGTATAGTCTTCCAACACGCTATACATCCCCTCTACCACTTTTACGCGGAAATTACCCTCATCAAAATACAATTTTCCTTCTTTGCTGATAATTCTGCCTTCTAAAAAATTCATAGGCGGGGCGCCTATGAAACTAGCCACAAATTTATTGACAGGAGAATTGTACACAATTGCCGGAGTATCTATCTGCAGTATCAGCCCATCTTTCATAACAACTATTCTATCCCCCAGCGTCATAGCCTCGGTCTGATCGTGCGTAACATAAATCATAGTGGCTTGAAGCCTCATATGCAGGCGATGCAACTCTGTTCTCATCTGCATTCTAAGCTTGGCGTCAAGATTACTCAATGGCTCATCAAAAAGAAAAACCATAGGCTTACGAACAATAGCTCTGCCAACAGCCACACGCTGACGCTGGCCGCCGGAAAGTTCCCGAGGTTTTCTGTTCAAAAGTTTCTGTAAACCTAATATCCCCGCCGCCTCTTTCACTCGCGAATCAATTTCTTCTAACGGGTATTTTTTGAGCCTTAATCCAAACGCCATATTTTCATACACAGTCATATGTGGATACAACGCGTAATTTTGAAAAACCATGGCTATGTCTCTGTCTTTAGGCGGGATATTATTAACTTTTCTGTTTCCTATGTAAATGTCGCCTTCAGTAGCTGTTTCGAGTCCGGCTATCAACCTTAAAGTCGTTGATTTGCCACATCCGGAAGGGCCGACAAGAACCACAAATTCCTTGTTTTCTACCCCAAAATCCACATTATTAACAGCAACCACCCCGCCGGGGAATACTTTTGCCACATTCTTTAAACTAACCTGCGCCATTTTATCACCCTTTTCCATAGTGGGCCACACTGAAAATCGCACTATCAGCCGACCCTATCGCTACCTTTATATACTATATCAGCAAACAAAAGTCAACACAGATAATTTATTAATTTCGAAACCTCATCCTGAAGTTTATTTCTGTGAACAATCATATCTATCAGGCCATGTTCCAGCAAGAATTCAGAACTCTGGAACCCTTCAGGCAATTCCTGTTTTAAAGTTTCGCGAATAACTCTCGGGCCCGTAAAACCTATAAGAGCTCTTGGTTCCGCCATTATTATATCTCCAAGTGACGCGAAACTGGCCATTACACCCGCCATAGTCGGGTTAGTAAGAACGGAAAGAAACAACCCCCCGTTCTTATTAAACCTATCCAGCGCGGCACTGGTTTTGGCCATCTGCATAAGAGAAAGCATACCCTCATACATTCGGGCTCCGCCTCCGGATCCTGAAACAATTATCAAAGGCAGCTTCTCTTTATCAGCGAATTCTATGAGACGCGTTATCTTCTCTCCCACCACAGATCCCATAGACCCCATAATAAAACGGCAGTCTGTTATCCCTAACGCCACACGATTTTCCCTTATAAACGCTTCCCCCACAACAGCCGCTTCTTTCAACCCCGTTATTTTCTGGTCCTTTTTTATTTTAGAAGGATAATCACTGGGCCCCTTAAACTTTAGCGGATCCATACTTGCCATATCCTTCCACATTTCCCTGAATGACCCTGGCATTACAAAAGTTTCTATTCGCTCATACGCGCCTAATCTAAAATGATAGTCACACTTAGGACATACTTTTAGATTGGCTTTGAGAGTTTTGGCGTAAAGCATCACCCCGCAATCGGGACATTTAGTCCACAACCCTCCGGGGATCTCTTTCTTCTTTGCTTTACCAAATATGGGCTTCTTTGAAAAAAAAACCATAAGAAAATCAAAATTTGTTTATTACTAGTCCCGTTAACAGCTTAGGGTAAAAATAAGTCGATTTCTGAGGCATCATTTCCCCCGACAGCGCTACAGCCTTAAGCTGTTCCAGGCGCGTAGCTCTCAAGAAAAACGCGGCCATATGACTTTTATCTTTTACCAAACTCTCGGCTTTTTCAGGTTCTCTGACGTAGGTAATATTTCCTTCCACGTCATCAAATCCTAAAATAGCACTGAACACAGCTGAGTGTAACACACTTACATCCAACTGTTTCCAAGACAAAGTCTTCTCTTCTTTCATGAGGCTCAAAAGCCCGGCTTCGTCTTTCGCTTCCATGAATAGGTGTCTTTGCCCGTCAAAATAACCAAAGACATGTTTTTTAACATTAGAGCTATCAATCCGTTCCATAAGTCCGGAAAGGCCGCCGCATTCGATAACATTAAAACGCGAGCCCATCTTTTCCACGGGTTGGCTATTCTTCGAAAAGGGCATTATCTTTACAACCCTGTGTGTCGCCATAATCGTCAGATTAGCGGAATCGGTTAAATCCGTGAAATACATCATAACATAATCCGCGCTCCCGTCATATCCCACCGCGCGCCTTTTTTTATCACGGTACATTTTCGCGACTTCATAACGATGATGGCCGTCAGCAATAAAAGCTTTCTTGTTTTTCATCCGTTCAATCAGCTTATCAACAACATCCTTATCAGAAAAAGGCCATAATTTATGACTTTCTCCCTGTATTTCAATATCTATCATCGGCCTGGAACAGGATACAACCTGCTTTAAAACCCGGCCTATACTTTTGTCCTTATCATCATACAAAGCAAATATCGGGCTGAGATTAGCTTTGACCTGTTTTAGAAGATTCATCCGGTCTTCTTTAGGTTTAGAAAGAGTGTACTCATGCGGCAATACCGCGTCATTCTCCCTTTCCCCAATTTTCATAAGCCCGATAAACCCCACACGGCGGCAAATCCTACCTTCAAAAGGATACTCTTGGAGATAAGCGTAAAAGGATTCATTCTTATCTCTCGACAATACACCCTCGTTCTGCCATTCATTGAAGGACACGCGGGCGCGGATATACTTATTATTGCCGTCATTATCCCCTGAATATGCTTTTCCCAAAATAAGCCGGATTATGTTGTATGGACTTTTTTCATACAACTCTTCCCTCATACTCTCAGAAATAACGTCATAAGGTGGAGCCGTGACAGCCGAATATTCTCCGTTAATTTTTTCGTCGTTGTACAATATACCCTTGAATGGTTTCACTTCTGCCACGATAATCTCTCTAACCTGGTTAGGTAACATCCTAAAATAAGACCAAAAACATTGCTGGCGCCGTCAGCTATACTCGCATCCCTATACGGGATGAAATATTGTGTCAATTCAATTAAAGTACCATATCCTCCGCCTAATATCAATGTAAATAGATAAACTTTTTTCAAAGAAAACCTTCGGGCGAAAGAAAAAGCCCTAACCACGAAAACTGCCAATATTGCGTACGCGGCAAAATGCGATATCTTGTCCAAAAAAGTGATTTTCGTAACCAAACACGCGGCGGTGGGGATAACCGAAAGAATAAAAATAATGGATGCCCATAAAACTACCGGCATCCATATAAAAACAGGTTTTTTTTGGCTTAAAAAATCGAACATATTAGCCACACTTGCAGCGCGAACAATCCTCAGACGCGCCACATACAGGAGTTTTTTGTTTGGGGTCAGGTTTCTTATCACATTTTGACTCCACGTTTTTATAATCAGTCTGATAAAATCCTTTACCCTTGAAGATAATACCCGCGCCTTGCGAAATCAAACGTTTCACCAGCCCTGAACATTCAGGACATTCTTTTACCGGTTCGTCCATCATAGATTGAAACTGTTTAAAAGAATGCGCGCAAATTTTACATTCATAGTTATATGTCGGCATTTTTTCTCCTCTGTCCCCTGTTATCTGTCTTCCGTCCTACCGAAACATCCCTTTCATTTTGTCTACAAATTTTTTATTTCCATATCCCAAGGCCTGTTTCCCGCCAAAAGATATCTCAAATTCTCTTAATAATTCTTTTTGCTTCTCGTTAAGATTTTTAGGAGTCTCAATCTGAATCTTAACAACTTGATCCCCTCTGCCCCTGCCATCCAAACGTTTTATTCCTTTGTTCTTAACTCTCAATATTTTACCGCTTTGTATTCCCGCCGGAATAATCAAGCTAACATTACCATCTATTCCCGGAACTTCTATCTCATCTCCAAAAACCGCCTGCGCGAACGATACCTGAGAGACACACAATAAATCATACTGTTTCCGGGAAAAAGAATCATGCTCCCTAACCGTAAGAGCGATATACATATCGCCATAGGGGCCGCCGTTTGTTCCGGCTTCGCCCTCTCCCGAAAGCCTCAACCTAACACCTGTATCAACACCAGGCGGTACTTTAGCGCTGATTTTTGTGACAATCTCCTTGCGTCCAAGCCCGCCGCAATCCACACACGGATCTTTTATAACTTCACCCGCGCCGCCGCACGCGTCACAGGTTCTGGCTATACTAAAAAAACCACTGCTCTGGCTGACTTGCCCCGAACCGTTACAACGGCCGCAAACAGCTTTACGCGTGCCGGGTTTCGTTCCCTGCCCGCCACACGTCCGGCACGTATCATATTTGCGGACCTTTATTTCTTTTGTTGTGCCTTTTACCGCTTCAAGAAAATCCAGTTTAAGGCTGTATTCTAAATCCCTGCCGCGCCCAGGCCCCCGCCGGGCTCTTCCTCCGCTAAAACCAAACATTCCCTCAAGAATATCACCAAACCCGCCCGTGCCGCCGAATGCCTCCCGAAAAACATCAAACGGATCATGAAATCCACCGCCACCTCCGCCCGCGCCGTACTGAAACGCGTTCTCACCAAACTGGTCATATCGCGCGCGCTTATTGGAATCACTCAAAGTCTCATAAGCGTGAGATACTTCCTTAAACTTTTCTTCGGCTTCTTTATTGCCGCGATTTTTATCCGGATGATATTTTAACGCGAGTTTCCTATAAGCTTTTTTTAATTCATCCTCGGACACATCCCGGTTCACACCGAGTATTTCGTAATAGTTTTTAGCCATGAATAGTGAATAGCAAATAGTGCATGGTGAATAGTGAATAGTAAAAACTGTAATAGTTCACTTTCAGACATTCACTTTATTTTTTATCTTTGTTTTCGTCGTCTACTTTAAAATCCGCGTCGACTACGGTTTCATCATTTTCTGTTTTCTGTCCGCTGTCTTCTGTCTTCTTTTGACCGGCCTCATGTGCCTGGGCATCCGCTTGGGCCTGCTTATAAATCTCTTCAGATAGTTTATGGCTCACTTTCTGTAACTCTTCCTGAGTTTTCATTACATCATCGATATTTTCCGACTTAAGCGCTTCTTTGGCTTTTTCAGACGTTTCCGCGATTTTTTTCTTTTCATCGTCCGAAACTTTGTCCCCATACTCTTTGACAGCTTTTTCGGTCGCGTATATCAACGTATCCAGCTGATTCCTCGCCTCGATAAGCTCTTTTTTCTTTTTATCTTCTTCTTCATGACTTTTAGCATCTTCTTTCATTCGCTCTATTTCTTCTTTGGACAATCCGCTTGAAGACTCTATCCGTATCGACTGTTCTTTCCCTGTCGCCTTATCCTTAGCTGACACATGAACAATCCCGTTGGCATCGATATCAAACGTAACTTCAATTTGAGGTATCCCTCTCTGGGCCGGCGGTATGCCGATAAGGTCAAACCGGCCAAGCGTGCGGTTGCCGGAAGCCATTTCCCTCTCTCCCTGAAGCACCTGAATCGAAACCGCCGTTTGATTATCCGCCGCGGTTGAAAAAATCTGGCTCTTCTTTGTCGGGATGGTCGTATTGCGTTCAATAAGCTTTGTCATGACCCCACCCAAAGTCTCTATCCCCAGGGATAGTGGCGTAACATCAAGAAGAACCACATCCGAGAGCCCTTCCGCTCCGCTCAAAACCCCGCCTTGAATAGCCGCGCCAACCGCCACAACCTCGTCAGGATTAACGCCTTTATGAGGTTCTTTACCAAAAATCTCTTTAACAATTTTCTGCACTTTCGGCATACGTGTCTGCCCACCGACTAAAATAACTTCGTCTATATCTCCTGCTGAGTAACCCGCGTCCTTTAGAGCGTTGTAGCAAGGCTTTTTTGTCCGTTCCACGAGGCCCTCTACCAACTGTTCCAACTTCGCCCTTGTAAGAGACATGGTTAAATGTTTCGGCCCTGACGAATCCGCCGTAATAAACGGAAGATTAATTTCCGTCTGCAGGTTTGAGGAAAGTTCGCATTTAGCCCTCTCAGCCGCTTCTTTCAGCCTTTGCAAAGCCATTTTGTCATTGCGCGGATCAATACCGCTTTCTTTTTTAAACTCCTCGGCTATCCAATCTATTATCTTTTGATCAAAATTGTCTCCGCCCAGATGCGTATCTCCATTAGTAGCCTTGACTTCAAAAACACCTTCGCCTACATCTAAAATAGAAACATCAAACGTTCCTCCGCCAAGATCGTATATCGCTATTTTTTCGTTTTTCTTCTTGTCCAGGCCATAAGCAAGGCTTGCCGCGGTCGGTTCGTTAATAATTCTGAGGACCTTAAGCCCGGCAATCTCGCCGGCGTCTTTTGTTGCCTGCCTTTGAGAATCATTAAAATACGCGGGCACCGTTATAACCGCTTCCGTAACCTTCTCACCCAAATAATCCTCAGCGGTTTGTTTCATTTTTTGAAGTATCATCGCGGATATTTCAGGAGGCGTGTATTTTTTACCATGCGCTGAAACAACAACATTGCCCTTGGAATCTTCTTCAATCTTGTACGGAACTATTTTTTCCTCTTCTTTAACTTCCAAGTGTTTTCTACCCATGAACCGTTTAATACTGAATATCGTATTATCCGAGTTGGTAACTGCCTGGCGTTTCGCGGGCTGGCCAACCGGTTTTTCTCCCGTTTTAGTAAAAGCTACGACACTTGGTGTTGTTCTCGCGCCTTCAGCATTTGGTATAACCTTCGGCTCTTTTCCTTCCATAACAGCCACGCAAGAATTAGTAGTCCCTAAATCAATCCCAATAACCTTCCCCATTTCATCCTCCTTAATGAGACTTTGGTTTCAGAACGATACACGTTCTAAAACCATTTAGTTGAATTAAAAAATTAGCACTCTTGTTCTTCGTTCGCTTCTTCTTGTGTAATATTTTTCGCCACCTTAACCTGAGCCGGACGCAAAAGCCTGTCGTTTAACATATATCCAGCCCTAAATTCTTCAATGACCATACCATCCAGATGCTCTTTTGTTTCAACAGCCAATACCGCTTCGTGAACATTATGATCAAACTTCTTACCTGCTGTTTCTATTTTTTTAACCCCATTATCTTCAAGTATTCTATGAAACTCTTTTTGTACAAGCCGTATCCCATCCATTACCGCGGCTTTATCTTCCGCTTTTTCCATAGCGCTAAATGCCATATCAAAATTGTCAACTATTGGGAAAAGCTGAGAAATCAACATTTCATTGGCAAACCTTATATGATTAGTTTTTTCTTTCTCCATGCGTTTACGTGTATTTTCGTATTCCGCGTGAACCGCAAGCCACTTATTATAAAAATCATCTCTCTCATCGGCCTTTTTTCTAAGGCCTTCCAGCTCTTCTTTTTCGATTTCTACCGTTGTTTTCTGTTCTTGCGCCTTCTTCTTATCTTTCATCTTTTTTTATTCCTTATTCCTTAAAACCAAAAACCATCAAATCCCTCTTAATCTCCCTTTGAAAAAGGGAGAAACTGGTTTCCCCCCTTTGAAAAAGGGGGCTAGGGGGATTTTTACAAACATCCCCGCGTCATATAGCCTCAAGTTCATGACTGATGAGGCTGGACAGACAATTCAATGTACGTAACGCGTGGTCATAGTCCATTCTTGTCGGGCCTATTACCCCTATACGCCCAACTGTTTTCCCATGCAAAGTATATCCGCACGTCACAATACTGCACTCTTTCAGAATATCACAGGGATTTTCTTCTCCTATATACACCTTGAACCCGACATCAGGAAGTTCATTACGCATGAGACCACTCAACCCGTTTCTGTCCGAAAACAACTGAAATATTTTCCGTGTTACATTAATATCTCGAAATTCCGGTTCGTTTATGAAATAATCCAGCCCATCCCAGTGAATCTCGTTTTCAATACTTTCCTCGATAATCGAATCGATAAATTTAAGCGCGGATTTGGCAATATCCATATCTCCCGCGTTCTCCCTTTTCACTTCGGCTCTCAAATCATCGGACATACCCGAAAAAGAAATGTGCCGGTAATTTTGGTTAATGTAATTGGTTATTTTTTCAAGTTCGATTTTTTGCAACTCATGATCAAGCTTGATAATATAATTTTTGACGGCATTTGTCATCGTAACAAGAACCGCTAAAACCGCCTCGGCATTGACTTGAATAAGCTCTATGTGTTTGAGGTGAGAATCTTCAACGCTGGGCCACAAAACAACACCGGCATTATGAAGTTCCCTACTTATAAGAAAAGAAGTTTTTTCAATAACTTCCTGTATGGTCCGTATCCTTTGAATGTATTCCCCTGCTAACCGCTCTGCCTCTTTCTTTTCGAATTGGATATCCATACAGACGATATCCACGTAACGCCTGTATCCCGCGCGCGTGGGAACACGGCCGGCCGAAGTATGCGGCTGTTCTATAAAACCAGACTCCTCAAGCTCCCCCATAATGTTCCTGATAGTCGCGCTGGAAATACTGCTTCCCATACGGTTCGCCACCATCTTCGAACTTACAGGCACAGCTGAAGAAACATACGAACGTATTACGTGTTCCAGTATACGGGCTTTCCTCGCCTCTTTGTGGTTATGTTTATCCATATTTAGCACTCTTTCCCCTTGAGTGCTAAATTATACCACTCTTCCAATTTTTGTCAACACTAAAACCAAAACCCATTTTCTCGCTGTTATAACGATTTCGCTACTTCTTCAACAGCTAATAGATGTTGCTCTATTTCTTCCGAGAAGGGTTTTATCCTTAATAAAAAGTGTTTCTCGAAAATACTTTCCGGCCTATCCTTAAACTTCTTGTAAACATCTTCGTCACCACCGGTTAAATAAAATAACAGATTTGCTATACTGTCTATCAAAAAACGTCTACTTTCGTCATATTCATAATCATTTCTCACAAGGTCAATAAGCCCCTGCGCTAAAATGACATGCGTCCCGATCATTGTCAAACTGAGTTCTCCACTATCAATCCTTTCTTTAACACAACGTATTCTCTGAGCGATTTCGAACGAAAATGCCTTAATATCTTTTGTTATCCGTTCATACATGTCTTCCCTCGCGTACATCATCGCGAACGCATCCGAATCTTTTTCTAAATCTGACTGTGTTTTTTTCAATACATCCTGCCTGTTCTTTTCATTGTAAAACCGCACCAATATATTCCCCATATTATATTCATCCGCGGCTCTGGTGCGTGCCCATTTCCAGGCTTTCATCACTTCACCGAAAAGCACCTCATCCCGAGGCCTTGGCATCAAAATAATGGTCTTCTTTTCCGGGAACCTTACGCGTCCAAAAACGCTGGATAACGTTTTACCGATCTCCTTAACGCGGTCTTCCCGCACCCTCTGCTCATCCCGCATACTGACCGTTAATTGTTCGTTGGGTTTTTCTCCAAAAACTTCGTCCTGGCACCCGTGTAAACGCGATTTGCCTTTGCTGTCTTGATCGACATTGTGTTGGATAAGGGCGAACTCTTCTGTTGTTACTTCCCGTTTTGTCATTTTCTGATTTAGAAGAGTTATCAGCTTTTTCAGGGGGGCATCGTCCGGATTTTCTCCGTCGATTCTAAGCGTTTCGTAAGCATTGCGTACGTCTTTACCGCAGCCTCTTAAAAAGGTGTGCGCGTTCAGCCTGACCTGTTTGTTATTTAGACTTACTATGGGGAGTTTTTCGGGATTATCAGCATAATAGGATTCTTGTTTTTCATGATAGCGGGCAACTTTTTCATCAAGGAGGTCTCGCGTAAGATACTGCACACCCTCGGCATTCCCGAATCCTCTTATGTTTTCATTGTCTTCGATTATCCTTATTGTCTGTCCGTCTATTTCCTTGGTATCAGTCGTTAATCTTACTCTGGCTTCTTTACCGTCTCTGGTGTAGAGGATATGATCACTATCATCATAAAATACACGCCATCCAATCTCTTCTTTTGCGACAATGCCTTCTTTAATCTGTTCTTTCCCTTGCCTGTCACTGAACAGTTTACCGATTAGGTTGCCAGGGATTGATTTGTTGGTTTTCAGCTGGCCTGCCCGGGAAGGTTTTATACCGCATTCTGGTTTGTCTATAGGTTTAACATTCTTTCTCACAAGTTCTTTTACTAATTTCTTAAACCTGTCCGTTCCTGGAATCATTCTTAAAACTTTTTCATTTACTTCATCCAAATCGGTAAAAGAAGAGAAATTTCCGATTCGAATGTTTAAAATTCTCGTTGAGAGACCCGGGGCGCCCATTGGTCCGACCCCTTCGATCCTCTCGGAATACAAGTCGAGGCAGTCCAGATCAATTTCTGTTTTCATTGTGTGATCACAATCGTATTCTTTCCAAGCGTCTTCAATGTTCTCCAAAATCGTCGCGATATCATATTGGCCCAAAACCCATGGCCCTATTTCGATTTCAATGTTAGGGTATTTTTTGGCAAACATGTTTACTGTATTGACTCCTTCTTTGAATCGCCCGATATCTTCCAAAAACAATTCTGTATCCAGCAACCCATAAAACTCTTTTTTTCCAACATAAAATTTCAAATTTTTAGAAATGATATTTTCTTCCTGTATCTCATTAAATAGCCTGTTGAGCAATACAACCAGTTTGCTGCACTCCTCTAATGAAAGCGGTTTTATGAACCCTAATGACCATGTGTTCCATCTATACCGGGCCTCAAACCAATCACAGACTAATCCTATTTCGTTATCGCTGAACAGTTCTGATAAATATATGGACTTATCAACTCCTTTTACATATTCATCAATTGCTTTCTTTAAACAAGAAAACTTGACATTTTCGGCGTTAGAAACACCTGGCAGTTCTAATAATATTTTTTCCGGGGTTATAAAAGTTACTTCGCTGTCTTTGTGTATATAATCCAGCGAAGGCCTGTAAATCGATACTTGTATCTTGCCTTTTTTGTTTGGTTTCATAAAAAGGTGCGCTATAAAAGCGGCTTTATCCTTTAATTTTCCGTTCGCCTTCAAAAGCAATTCTATCGAATTTTGAACATATACCCTGCTTGTCTCAGCAAAATCTTCTTCATCATTTTTCATAGCATAATTCGAAGCAAATTCGTTTTTTGACAAACTTTCGTGATGCAACGATTTCCACAAGCTTTTTTCTTCTTTAGTCAATTTGCCGTATACTTCGTGAAAATTTTCGTGTATAAGATTACCGGTGAACATGTTTGTTGTTTCAACTTTTCTCATAAGCACATCCGTATGCGAATGTAGTATTCTGTTCCACCAGGTCGAATGAAAATACAAAGCACTATATTCTGTAAAGTAATCTTTCCCGTCCGCCAAGGGGCGTGGACTAATTACTATTTTCTTTATCCCTTCGGTATGCTCCTGCGGAAGAATCGTTAAAATGTTATCAATTGCATCCTCTAATCCGGAAATATATTCTGTCCTGTCTTTAAAGAACACTTTAACCGGGCGGTTACCTACGTTAACCGTTTTTTCATACTTAGCTGTTCTTGTATCTATCAATACATTCATGGTATCTTTTAAGTTTACGCAACTGAATATAGTTCCTGCAAGAAAAAATATAACGATCGCGATAATAAATTTGTATTTTCCGGCATTAAAAGTCACATTTGTTTTTCTCTGTACCGGTACCGCCTTTTTTGAAGGATTACTGTTCCCCAGTTGAAGTTCTTTTTTTACATCACTCGAAAGTGATCCTGCCGCTTCCGGCAAAGAAACTTTTTTGAATTCTCCCGGGCTTCCGGCACTGGCGGGGGCTATTTGGTTCCAATCCGGATCGAAATATTCTCCATCGACGACGATCCCTTTTTTTTCCTTCCGCGCGGGCGAATCTCATGGCGGTGATGACGCGCAGAGCATCTACTTCCCCGGCGCGTACTTTCCTTCCTAATACTGAATTGCCGCTTGCTATGGCTATTGTTGATATTCCAAGTTTTTGTGAAACATTCTTATACTCCTCAGACTGTTTTCCGCCCAGAATCTGGAAATATGGGCTTTCGTATTCAGCGGAGTTTTTGAATTTGGGCATAATGGACACATACGAAATGCTTTGTTCTTTCATAAGTTCGCAAAGGTTTTCTGTGTGAAAGCCGCCGGTAACCAGTACTGTTACCTGCTTTTCGGTGTTTAATGTCCGTATATTTTTCAGGAATGCTCTGTCGCGTTTGAAGGAATATTCGTAAAACTTCTCTATCTGGCGGACATAGCCATCGAGAAAAAGTATTTCACTATAGATTCCCGTTTGCGCGGGAATGACAGATTGATTGTGCTTAAAAAAAGAGGTGAAGTTTTGAATATTGAACTCCTGTTTATGTTTCCGATAATACTCATAATCCCTTTTGGTGAGCTGTATGTTCAACATCGCTTTTATAAGCGTAAAGTTTTTGGACAAATGCAAAAGCTGTTTCTGCCGGAAATTTACAGCAAGTGCGTCTTTTAATTTCTCTTCCAAAGATCCCATTTCTTCGAAAAGTTTTATCTTATCAATTGTGTCATAAACCGAGATGTAGGATCTATAACCCGCCAGGTCAGAAAACTTCCCTGCATCAATTCCAATACACCTGGCTTTATGGACAAGGTAACTGTAGAAGTCTTTCTGTGAAAGTCTTTCAAACCTGAACTGAACTACTTTTTTGACAAGTTCTTCAAGTTCTGTCTTTGAAAGGTCCCTTTGGAGCGCATCTATTATTCTTTCGCGTTCCCTGTTCGCTTCTTTAAAATCGATCTTTTTCTCAATGTCTATCGTTTGGAACAAGAGCCTCAAATTCGGATATCCGGTAAACTTTATATCCTGACGACGCGCCAGTTCCGCGAGAATATCGATATACTCTTTAAGATCAATGTTATTGTTCTTAAAAGCCGCTCTACGTGTATCAAATTCGATAAGTTCTTTGCTGAAAATGTGGATCTTAAGATTGTTCAATCGATGAGAGAGGTTCTTTAAAAGCCTGTCTATAGTATCTTTCTCTCCGGCCACATCGCGATATATATTCAGGTTTTTGATATAAAGTTCGGGGTCTTCTACTCCCCATAAATTGACTTTGTCGGGGTTCTGGATAGCGTAAAATTCCGCGCCAGTCAATTCCCCGTCTTTTACAAAAGAATCTGCGACCTTCCCGCGAATATTTGCGTCTTCTACATCCGTAAATATGGAAAGGTCATATTCGCCTTCCCCACCTTCAAGATTTACCTCCGTAATGCCATAAGTTTGATTCAGGTATTCCAGGAGCCGGGCTATTTTATGCTGGCCGTCATAATTACAATGAGCGTCCTGAATATGGATAATTGCCCGTTGTCCGTTATCGTTTTTAGAATCTTGTTCACGAGGAAATGACAAATCAAAACGATCTTTTACCTCACCAAGGTATTCCGGTAACTGAAAGTCACTAATCAAGAACAGACGCTGAACATTATCGGTTGTATCTAATAATTCGCTAAATTTAGCTGTACTGATAGTTGTCCTGGCGGCGTACGCGTAGTCCAGGCATACTGCATTCACAGTAAACGCCACGAGCGTTATTAGCGCTGTCAGCTTTAGCCATTTTTTAAAACCAGATTGTTTGTAATCAACCTTTTGTCTTTTATTATGTCTCATTTTTGTACTCTCACTATTGTATCCAAAATAACATTAACACTCACTATGAATAATATTTATAACTTTATACTGTGCTAACACATTGTTTTGATTATACCTTCAAAACAATGTAAGGTCAATCAAAATTCAAATTTTCTGTAGTGAGTGGGCGGTCTCGCAGGCTAAAGCCTGCCTGTGTCCGTCAGGGTGCGACTACATCATTCTACATGATACCTCCAACGCTCACCTCACCCATCACAGAAAATTCACAGAAAACCTTGCCTTAATGGGCTTATGCAGGTACAATAAAAATTATGCGGGAAAAAGAAAAAAACTCAAAACTTATCATAATTCCAACCTATAATGAATCTACGGTTATAATTGATGTTTTGGATAAGATCCGCGAGACATCACCGGACGCGGATATACTCATCGTAGACGATAATTCTCCGGATGGAACCGGCGGCATCATAGATAGAATAGCCGCGGAAGACCATAGCATTAAATGTTTACACCGTCCTCAAAAAATGGGTATAGGCCCGGCTTACATAGACGGATTTAAATGGGCTCTTTCTGGCAACTACAAATATGTCCTTCAAATGGATGCCGATTTTTCACATAATCCTGAACATGTACCAAAGCTTTTTGAAACCGCCCGGGAATATGACCTTGTTATCGGTTCAAGATACACACCTGGAGGTAAAATCGAAAATTGGAATATACTGCGAAAACTCGTAAGCAGATTCGGCTCATTTTACTCAAAGATCATACTAGGTCTTCCCATCAATGATTTAACCGGCGGGTTCAAATGTTTTAAAGTTTCTCTCCTAAAAAAAATAAAACTCGATGAAATTTTAACACGCGGGTATGCTTTTCAAATTGAAATGACATATAGGGCTTTTCAAAAAGGCGCGAAAATAAAAGAAATCCCTATCACTTTTACCGATAGACGCGAGGGCAAGACAAAAATGACATGGTATATTTTCTTCGAGGCAATATTCGCTGTATTAAAACTTAGGTTTCATAAAAAATCACGGAACATATGTCGATTTTAAAATCAAAAAGAATGTGGGGTCTTCTCCTGTTGAGCATCATCATCTCAACAGGCGTTTTATTTACAGACGCGTTTAGAGACGATGATTTCTGCCATTATGACGCACCCTTTTATTCTACAATCGCGCAAAATATTTTACGTTCAGGCGACTGGGTTAATCTGACCTATCATGAAGGCATCCCTTTTGAAAACGACCATCCGCCTTTAACATTTTGGATGACAGCCCTGAGCCTTAAAGTGTTTGGTGAAAACGTATTTTCAACTATTTTTTTCAGTCTTTTATGCGGTCTTGGAACCTGTATAACAGTATTTTTTATCGGCACAATCCTTAAAAACGATATAGTCGGTTTTCTGAGCGGTATAGGGCTTCTCTTAACAAGGTACGTCCCGCGCGTGGCACGATTTAACACCATTGAAATACCTTTAATGTTTTTTGTCTCTTTGGCTGTTCTTTTTTTAATCCTGGCTCATAAAAAACATAAAAGTTTTTATATCCTTTTCGGCATAAGCACAGGCTTAGCGGTTTTAACAAAAGGCGTAATCGGTTTTTTCCCTTTAGGCATTTGTTTTTTCACCGTTATTCTTCAAAAAAAATTCAAAGATTTTCTTAATCCGTTTTTTATTACGGGGCTACTGATTACATTGGCAGTTCCTCTAACATGGTTTTTCTTTAAAGGCGGGCAAACATTAAAAGGCGCGTGGGGCGACATCCATGGTTATATGGAATTTGTCTTATCAACTTTTAGATCCTCTAAGCGTACTGATCCAGATTCAAGACTGCGTCTATTCACAAAACTATTTGAAATCTGCTTTATCATAATGCCAGGGGTGCTATTGGGCTTATATCACATTGTCAAATCCGCCTTCCCCCGACATTCTGAGTCCGAAGGACGAAGAATCTCTATTACAATTCCAATCTGGGCTATTATTTTTCTAACGGCATTTACCCTAAGCAGTTGGAGGCGGGGTTTTTATTTGTTACCTATGTATCCCGCGATGGCTGTACTTTTCGGTATAGGGATTTATGAAATAATTCCTAAAACCCATAAAATGACCGTGGTTTATCTCGCGTCTATTTTTTTTATTGGAAACATCTCCGGGCCTTTTCTTTTTCCACACTGGGAACCAAAAAACATACAAGAAGTGGTTTTTAAAAATACCTATCTTCCGGGTTTTAAAAAAGCTGTTAAAGAGCTTTATAGAGAACTGCCTCAAAATACTGAATTATCAGCTTATGGTCTTAGAGACCAAGAAGAATTTCTTTTCTTTTTTAGTTCTGATTATGCGGTAAAAGTTTATGAGGAATTGGAAGATTTTGAGAAATTGGTTTTTTCAGAAACACCGGTTCTTATTTATATCCCAAAGGAAGAGTTTTCCAGACTTGATAAAAAACTTATCCGCGCCCTTAGAATCGTATACGCCGCAGCAGATAAACTAATAGTAACAAATCAACCAGACTTAACTCCCGCCTTTACCGAAAAATAGGTGTCTGTCCCTATTTTTCCGCCAACTTTTTTAATATCATGCATTTTACCATCTTGGTAACACGGGCTTTGATAAAAAGACCTTTGTCTGTATACCTTTCCTCTTTTACCCAACCATTCTCATATATAATTTTTGCCAAACCGTACTGGTTAAGAGGAAGCACCAGTTTTATATCTTCCATGTCAGATTGAGCAAACCGTGCTATCTTATCCTTAAGGTCATCCAATCCTTCACCTTTTAACGCGGATATTGTAATAGCATCGCGAAATTTGCATTTTATTCTCTCTCTTTCAAGCTCAGAATAAACCTTATCTACCTTATTGAGCACTACAAAAAATGGTTTATCCCGCGCGCCGAGTTCTTCCAAAACCTTTAAAACCGCGCTATACTGCAACTCTACACGCTCATCACTCATATCAAGAACGCATAAAATAATATCAGATCCAACAACCTCTTCCAGCGTGGCTTTAAAACTCTCAATCAAGTGATGCGGCAGATCATGCAAAAAACCCACGGTATCAGACAAAAGAATATCCTGGCTGTCAGAGAGTAAAACTTTTCTTATGGTAGAATCCAGAGTACTGAAAAGCTGATCCTTTACCATTACTCCCGCCCGCGTCAACGCGTTAAAAAGCGTGGACTTGCCTGAATTGGTATACCCCACGAGCGCGATTTGTAACATGGAATTTTTTTTGCGCTGAGCGCGCCTTAACGCGCGTTGATCTCGTATTTCTTTTAATTCTTTTTTAAGTCTGGAAACACGTTCACGTACACGTCTGCGGTCAACTTCAAGCTTCTGCTCTCCGGGCCCTTTTGTGCCGACACCTCCGCCCAGCCGTGAAAGCATAACCCCCTGTCCGCTTAAACGCGGCAAGAGATACACCAATTGAGCAAGCTCAACCTGCAGTTTCCCCTCTTTAGACACAGCTCTCTTCGCGAATATATCCAATATAAGCTGTGTACGGTCAATAGTTTTTACCTTTATAATTTCTTCAAGATTTTTCTGTTGTGAAGGAGATAAATCGTTATTAAAAATAACCGCGTCCGCGTTTAATTCGCCGGCAGCTTCGGCTATCTCCATAACCTTGCCCTCACCGATAAATAAATTCGCCGTAAGTTTTTTGCGGCGACATATCAGGCTTTCAACAACCTTGAGCCCGCAGGATTCAGCCAAACGCGTGAGCTCTTCTTCCCGCTCTTCCGGCTTCCACAAAGACTCGCCTTCTTCATCAACCGTCACCAAAATAACCTTTTCCCGTTTTTCCTTCGTTTCTCTTAATTTAATCGCCATTTTATTTCCTCCGCTATTTCCCCTACAGGCCTATCCGCGTCAACCCATACAACCCGTTTGTCCGCATTAAACCAGGTAAGCTGGCGTTTCGCGTATTTTCGCGTGTTCTTTTTAAGCTCTTCCCTCGCCTTGTCCAAACTTATCTCCCCATCCAAAAACGCTCCGATTTCTTTTATCCCTAAAGCCTTAGCCGCGGTCAGGCTAAGCCGGCGCTCTTTTAAACGCTTTACCTCTTCAACAATCCCGGCGCTAAATCTCCTCTCCACCGCGTCATTTATCCGTTCGTATAACTTGGCCCTTGGCAATTTCAATCCAAAAATCACACAATTATACTTGTGAAAGATACCGTCAGATTCCGATTTCTTCTCATGAATAGTCCTGCCAGTAAGGTGATACACCTCAAGAGCGCGTATGACCCTTCGAGTATCATTTGAATGCAATTTTCGGGCTGTTTTGGGATCGGCTTCTTTGAGTTTCTGATAAATGTATTCTTTCCCTTTATCCAAAACCATATCTCTCAATTCCCCGCGAAAAGCCTCATCCTTAGGCGGAGAAGAAAATAACCCGTCTAAGAGCGATTTAAAATAAAGCCCCGTTCCTCCAGTTATAACCGGAACCTTTCCTCTTGAGATAGTCGAACTGATAAGATTTTGAGCGTCGTAGATAAACTTAGCCGCGCTAAACTCTTCTTCCGGAGAGATTATCTTGATAAGATGATGCGGAACCCTAGCCCTGCATTCGTCCGAAGGCGACTGAGAAAGAATATCCATATCCTTATAGACCTGCATGGAATCACAGGAAATAATTTCACCGTTTATTTTTCCGGCAAGACATACACTTACAGCGCTTTTTCCCGAAGAAGTCGGCCCGACAATGAAAATAACCATCTTTTATGTTCTATCTCCCTTAATCGTATACGGGCTTGACCCAACAACTTTAACATTAACCACTTGCCCAATCAAACTTTCGTCCCCTTGAAACACACAGGCAATATTATTCCGCGTTCTACCAACCATTTCTTTATCCGACATTCGGCTAACTTTCTCTACAAGAATCTCTTGACGAGTTCCAATCAAATCTTTGTTCTTTTTATGTGAAATTTTCTTCTGTAAGACTAAAAGTTCATTATTACGTTCCTTTTTTACTTCTTCCGGCACATCATCAACAAGGTTGGAAGACTCTGCCGGCGGTCTCGGAGAATACTTGAACACAAACGCCGCGTTATACTCTATTTCTTCCATAGCTTTCCTCGTCGCTTTAAAATCTCTTTCTTTTTCTGACGGAAACCCCACAACAATATCTGTAGTTATTCCCGCGTCAGGAACTATTCTTCGTAAAAGATCTATTTTTCTCTTATATTCTTCGTACTTATATTTACGATTCATTAAATCCAAAACCTTATCCGAACCTGACTGCAAAGGCAAATGCAAATTTTCACATACCTTATCAACTTCAGTCATAGCCCTAAAAAGACCTTTATCCGCGTCTTTAGGATGACTAGTAGTAAACCGTATACGCTCGATCCCGTTTATTCCATTAACCTCTTCCAAAAGCTCCGGAAACGTTATCTTATTAGTCAGACCCTTTCCGTAAGAATTAACATTCTGTCCCAAGAGAGTAACTTCTTTAAAACCTTTTCCCGCCAAAACCTTAATTTCATCAAGAATTTCATTTTTAGGTCTTGAAACTTCCTTCCCGCGCACATAAGGAACAATACAATACGAACAAAAATTATTACACCCATACATTATATTAACAAACGCGGAAAATACGCCCCCTCTATATGCAGGCATACCCTTTTTCTTAGGCCGCGCAACCTTATCCACAGCAAGTATCTTTTCATCATTTGACTTAATAACCAAATCCGGCAAATCATAAATATTATTCGGTCCAACTACAATATCCACCTCGGGATAGTCTTCAAAAAGTTTCTCCCCATGCCTCTTAGCCATACACCCTAATATCCCTATTCTTAAATTCGGTTTCTTTTTCTTAAACGCCTTTAATTTTTGGATATTCCCTATCACCCGATCTTCAGCATGCTGACGCACACTGCAAGTGTTAAAAAGAATAACATCCGCCTCAGTAGCACTTTCAACAATTTCACACCCCTTTTCCAAAAACATCCCCATAATAATCTCCGAATCACGGAAATTCATTTGACAGCCGAAGGTTCTAATATATACGAGTTTTCCCTTCTTACTGTCTCTGTTGGAGTTACGTTGCATTTCGTCTCCTCATAAAACCTTTTGAACGGATCATATAGTTCTATATCACTTATTTCCCCTTTACTAACCATTACCCTTCTGAATATCAATCTTAACAATTCCTTCTTGGCTACGATGTCAACGTTTCTTTTCGTTTCTTCAAAGTTATCAACAACTCTTTTCAGCAGTTCATGGTATTCCTCTGACCTTTCCTTCTCCACCAGCCTCATGTCAACCTTTGCTATCTCATTTTTCAGCTGTTTTTCTTCCTCTCTTAACAAAATGGATTTATCCTTGAATACCTCAATTGCTACCAGATTATCAAGATAAACATCATTTAATCTGCTCTGTTTCTCCAGATTTTTTCGCAGGTCTTCCTTCAACCTGTCCTTCTGTTCTTTGAGACGCTCATCGGTAATCTGAATTCTGGTTCTGACTATACCATCAAGTCTTTCAGATTTAAGCTCGGAGTGAGAAATTATCCGTTCAAGAATTTCAAAAACCTTTGGCTCTAATATCTCGGCCCTCACTGATGGATTCGGACATTTGACAAAATGAACCTGCCTTGCATTACATCTGTACCATCTTTTCTTAATACCAAGTCTGTGCTGTGAGATATTCGCAGCCCCCAGATATTTATGCTTGCATCTCGCGCAGAAAAGAATGCCTGACAATGGATATTCCTTTACTCCATTCCTGTACATTACGCCTTTTCTGTTTGCTTTTAATTTCTTCTGCACCAAATCAAAATCTTCCTGCGTAATCATTGCCTCGTGCTTTCCATCCGCCACGATTATTTTTGAGGCTTCGTTCTTTAGGTATCTGTAACCCTTCCTTGTCTTTTCTCTTTTGTCGTAGTGATGCCTGTTCCATACAATCTTTCCAAGATAAACCTGATTTTTCAGGATGTCTCCTATCAACTTGGTATGAAAACTTCCTCCACTTCTTGTCTTATATCTTTTTTTGTACAAATAGCCGGCAATCTGTGCAGTGCTTTGATTGGCAAGATACATCGTGTAAATCAGTTTTACTATTTTTGTTTCCTCCTCCACTACTCTCAATTTCTTCTCTGGGTCAAGCTTGTTATAGCTGTATCCATAGGGAGAGTATCTTGCCCCCTGCCAGTTTCCTTTCTGAACACCCTTTATCATTCCAGGAAAAACTCTTTCCTTTATTCTGTTCCTCTCAAACTCTGCAAATGAGCCTAACTGCTGGAACATCATTTTTCCTGCTGAATTGGTTGTGTCGTAATATTCCGTTGCAGACTTTAAATCAATGTTCATCTCTTCAAACTCATCAACGAGATTAAGCAAATCTCTCAGCTTCCTGCTGAACCTGTCAATTTTATGAACCAGAATAAGATTAAATCTTCCTCTTTTTGCATCAGTCAACAATCTTTGCAAAGCTGGCCTTTCCCTGCTGTAACCGCTATAACCATCATCCTCATAAATTTCCTTTCCATCAGGATGATAAATCTCCCATCCTTCCTTCTTTGCATAGTTGATAAGAAACTCACGCTGAACCTCAAGAGAAGTTCCTTCCTTTGCCTGGTCTTCCGTAGATACTCTTGTGTAGATAGCTACTTTCATGGCTTCCTCAAAGTATTTCTCCACTTCTCAATCTTCTTTATGTCTTCATCAGTAAAAACCGGATAATTCCTGTAGTCATATTGGGGAGTTATCCATTTCTTGCGAATCCAATAGCGGATTGATCTCTCATGCACTCCAATAATTTCTGCTGTCTGGGGTATGTTATAGATTTTCTTCTTTTGCATACCCCGATTATAATCCTTTATCACCCTTTGTCAAGCTTTTTCTTTTGCAGATTATTTTCTTCTTCCAGAAGCTTGCCAAGGTAAATAAGGTCTGCTTCAAGCAGAATCTCAAGAACCCTTTCAACTCTTTCCTTCTCTTCCTGATTTTTCAGAGATAATTCTATGTCCTTCTCCACTCATAAGCACCGCCTCCTTGTCATAAACTCATTGCATGCCGACCCTTTCCTTTTCCAGCAACTTGTTAACCTTTCTCTGAGCCTCACCATACCTGTCCAGCACTATCTTTCTAAACGCAGTAAACTGCGATTCTGATAGAGAAGACTGTGCTACCAGTAAAATCTGCTTCATGACTTCGTTATAGATTTCTAAAATCTGCTCTTTCATATTTACTCTGGCTTCTTTCCTTTTAATGCAACTTTTATGCTTATCCTGCCCATCTCGGTATTTTGCCTGTCGCAATGCTCTGAGTATTTGAGCCTCTGAATCAAATCAAAATTCAACTGCTTAAACCTGACTTCAACTGTAAATGGATTTAACTCAAGTAATTCTGTATTTGCATTTTTTATCTGCTTTATTGTCCATTCCAGAATTTTCCGGGTTTTGTTCATTTGCTGATTAAGCTCGATTTTCTTTTTTACCAATCTGATAAAACTTGCATTAGCGTATGTCTTCGCAAGTAACCCCTGGTGATTCAATGCAATATTATCCAAAGTCAATCCCGATAACTCTATCTGTCCATCAGAATAATCAAGAACAAGGTAGGTTTTTTCAAGAATTTCCCTGTCCTTGCCATTAAACTGAGATTTAAGAGTAAGGGTCTTCCAGTTTTCTACACAACCTCTGACGAATTTTTTCGTCTCAGCCCAAGTCATCTTGATAATTCCTTTTTAATTCCCTAAATCCTTGAATATCCTTTCAAGCTCTATCTCAGGAAAGCTGTCTCTCTGTTTCATCCTTGCCTGTCTGTAAAAATCACTTTCTGATTGTCTTTTTTGCGGATGAGTTCCTGCAAAAAGCAGATAAAGTATTCCTGTCAGCAGATACGTAAAATAATACTTTCCCGGATACTCTGATATTCTTCCTGTCAAAAAGAAAAGCATGCAAACTGCTATAAGCGTAAATGCCAGAATAACGTATAGCATTTTCAAGGTCTTTGCATAAGGGATTTCCATCTTCGTTAGCACTCCCGTAAAAATCCTTGCTGGAATAACTCCCAGACAGACAAAAAGTATGCTCATGCTAAAGTTAACGTCTTTGAAGAGAAAAAATACTTCCTTTGCAAACTGGAAATTTCCGCTAAAAAGTCCGAAGCTGAGAAAAGCAGATATCCATCCGAACACTGAAGCAAAGAAACCAAAGAATTTTCCTGCTACATTTATCACGGGAGAATGCTCCAGACAAGGAGCAAGACATAATCCCAAATTAATAAGTAGAAGATAGATAGGCAGAGTAGCAAGATAAGACAGCATATCCTTCAAGATATCTGCTTTCCTCCCAACAATGGGCTCAAACTCATTATCAAGTTCAACGTTTTCCTGAAACCTTCTCATATCCACCTTCCTGCCTCAACGTAAAACTGGCCTACCTTTATCAGGAGAATAGGGTCTTTGTATCTGGCAAGATTTCCGTAAACAGCAGATGTGTATTCTGCAACCCTGCCAATTGCATGAGTTAATCCGGTTAGTCCTTTTTCACCTGCTTTTCTTACCCGCTTAAACTCCTTAAGAAGAACCTCTTCTATCAATTCCTTCATGGGTTGCTTTGCAGGAGTTGCTATTGCTATGCCGCTGATTTTTACTCTCTTGAGTTTTAAATAAGTAAGCGACCTCATAAAAGAAAGAGGCACCTTCTCGGAAGACTTCTTCATAGGAATTACGTCCCAATTTAACAGACTGCTTTTTACCATGAAAGGCATGTTGTCATCTCCACCTAATCTGTCGTAGAAACAGAATGATTTTGCTTCTTCTATGCCTACCTCCTTAAGCAGACTGATAACGTTTAATGCCCTATCATAGCTCATAATTTTTCTTAGCTCATCCGCCTGGATTACAGCCTGGTTTATCTGCCTGCTATTTACAGCGTGGAGAGTTGCCTCAAGCAGGTTCTTTGATTCTCTCTCATTCTCTGAATCAAACCACGAATATTCTTGAACCCTGTTCAAGCCTTTTACCTGCGTTAAATCACATTCTTTTAATGCCAGCGCTAATTCGTTTCTCATTTTGCACCTCCGTTAATTTAGTTACTGGTTAAACTAAACCCTTTCGTCTTCCTTGGCAGTATCACCCCCTTTCCGAAAATACCTTTTGATTTTCTTTTTTCAATCGCCCAACTCCCCAATTATGTATGGCGTTGCTGAGACATCCAGAAACGATTAAACTAAATGCACCGCCTATCCAAAGGCCTAACTCACTTTTAAATAACAGATAGCCAAGAGAGGCAAAAATAAAAAGGTTCATAAAGAGCCCGCCTGCCACTATAAGAAGCAAAAGCCCATCATTGATTTTGAAAAGCTTTCCACCTTTTTCAAATTCACTCATAAAAGTTTTTTCATTATTCATCGCACACCTCTAATTTTCAATAACCTCTTGATAATTTAGGCATTTTCGTCAACCCGGGAAATTTTGGCATTGGCGTCAGCCCCGGCATTCTTAAACCCTGAGGCTTTGGCATCCTTGGGCCAAGTTGCGAAGCTTCCGTATGGTACCCCTTCCCCAGGCATACCGAACATACCACCTTTGGATTTGACCTCCACCAGGCTGTTTCAAAGCCAGACTTTTCAGCACATGTATGGCAACTCGGCGTTGATTCGGTCCCACAAAAACCCGTGGATTTACAGTGCTTACAATCGTATTTATCAATCATAACTCACCTCCATCTTGTCTGTTTAAAGGTTGATAATCAGCCAAATCAATCATCTGAAATGGCTTGAATTTAAACCCGCTACCCTTGCAAGAAGGGCAGTTTGGCTCAGTATCCATATCCCGCAAATCTGCACAGCGCGGACAGGTTCCTGATCCACCACAATAGGGACAACTGTATTCGTGAGAATCAAGACTCATGCTCATACGACCTCCTTTCGGTTCTGGTTCCAGTTCATAGGCTTTTAAATAGCCTTTTTATCCTGAACTGAATAATTATCCAACTCCCTTACTAACCTAAACTCAACCTTACCTAAATCACTCTCTTTAAACTTCTGCGTAGCCAATCTTCTTATTTTCTCCATCGTCTCTTCATCCTTGCAAACCACCACAACCTTTGTGCAATTGAAAGCCAAGCATTTTTCCACATTATCCGCCTCGTGAGCAGGGCTAGGCGACAGAGCAATTTCGATGCCTATTCTCTCAACATCATTCCATGCATAGACGTCAATGCATTTCCCTTCAGGCGAGATACAATATTCTATTCCTACATTGTAATGCACAGAATAAATATCGTTTATCCGTTCAACCCAATATTGATGCTCAGGACCGCCTCTACCATTCTTTGGCGCGGGGATTTTCAGGCAATCATAGGATTTTTTAGTAAGGTTTAAAATCCTGAAAATCCCGCCACGTTTATAGTTATTAATCTCGGTTTCTTTCAGGAAGCCGTCGTTTATCAGTTTTGATTTTATTCTCGTGCCCTTGCCAATTGATAATCCCAAGTCTTTGTATCTTTCTTTTACTTTTTTACCGGAATTCTTTCTGACATCCATTAACAAGGCTATCTGCTCAGCAGAGAGTAAATCGGGAAGCGTAAGCGTATCTGTATCCGGAGTCAAGGCAACTGTGTTTTTTTCTGATGAATTAGTGTTCGGCTCTGTAGATTCTATGGCTGCGGTTTTTTCTAATGGGGCATATTTGACTTTCTCCAGAAACTTCTGCCTGCTTAATTCTATATTGTTTTTATCAACCTTGTTGTTGATTACGAAATCAAGCGAGGTAAGAGAAACAGGAAAGGGATACATGGCTGTTGAGATTAAGCACTCTCTTTGTTTCAGGCCGGCAAAAAATCCTCTCTTGTCCCAGGGGACATTCATAATGTTTGCAGATTCATTGACGTCTTCCAGGCTGCTGGCACGAAATGATTTTATTATGGCTAGCTGCTTAACCTCATCTATCAGCTTGGAAACATTATGCGCTATGTAGATTTGACCAATCCCCGCATCCCTGCAAAAGTTTATCAGCTCTACAATCTGGGGAAGACGCCCTGTTTCTCTGATTGTGTTTATACCTATGTAGTGTTCGCTTTCATCCACAAGCACAATCGTCCTTAGAATTCCCCCGCGCTGTCTCGTGGCTATGCTCTTTAAAATCTTCGTTCCGAGCAGATAATAGAAGATGAATTTCTTTTCGATAATCGAAAGTCCGACCATGTTTATTACAACCAACCCATAATTAAAAATCTCATCTACGGACATTGAGGCCTTGCATTTCAGGATTTTTCCCATGCCATTGATGAATCCGCGAATTTTAACGTTTAAGGTGTCAAATTTATTTTTCATCGTCCCGAAAGATTTTCTTTGCTTGTATTCCAGATATCTCATCAAGTCAAAAATAGTGTACTCGGGATTTCTGGCTTCCACTTCCATTGCGCTGTCCCTTAATAGCAGAAGGCTTGCCTCGTGAAGATTTAAGACATCGCAGGTGATTCCTGTCCAGAAATTTCTCCAGTTGTCTTTAGTGATTCCTTCAAGAGCCATAACAAGAGCAAGTCTTAAATCAGTGGCATTGATAAAAGCACCATCAAGATAATTGGACAAAGGGCTGTAATCATCGCGGAAATCAAATATAACCACAGGCACAGGAGTATTTATTTTTCTCAATTGCAAAACGTCAAGATAGGCGTCACTGGTTTTACCGGTTCCTATAGAGCCGAGAACCAGTTTCCCGCAGACATAAAGAGATAAAGGTATCTTATAAACAAGATTGTTGCTACATATGCCCTGCTCAATATCTCCGTCTACCTGCTCCCGACTTGGCGGCGGGGATATTTCTCTGCTGACTAAACTGCTGTATTTCCTTGAATCAATCCTTGCCCTCAGAAGCTCTGCTATATCATCGTCCCAATTTACCCGAAGCAAATTGAGTTGCTTAGCAGCCTGCTCGTCATAAACCAGCTCAAGCTTCTTTGCGTCTTCCAGCAATCTGTCGAATGGATTTACTGCCCTATTTTCCTTCATACCTTATCCTTTCTGCTTCTCTTCTTTTTTGTTCGTCTTCCTGTCTTTTTTCTTCGGAGTAGAGTTTTTCAATCTCGTAAGAGCGCCAGTGAGCAGGACATACTGGCTGCCCTCTATACAATCCCATGCAATCTGCACAAACACAATCCCCGCCAATACAGCCAAAAAAGCAATTTTCGCAAAGCTCTTTCTTGCACGTCTGGCAGACATAAGTTTTCCCCTGCCCAGCTACCCGTTCGCGTCCACATGAACACCTGATACTCGTTGTGCTGTGATGGATAATAAATCCCATGGAGCCGTCTTCTGATATTTTCTCTTCACGGATATCCGTCTCCTGCTCACCATCGGTTTCTCTCACTACATGAGAGATCTTTTTGTGCTTTAAAATCGGCTCTGACATTTTTCACCTCCTGCTAAAATACATAGCCAAGAAAAATAGAATAAACCCTCCAACAAGCACAACACACTTCACAATATCCTCATACTTCCATCTTTCTTCAATTCCAGGGGGTCTTCTGTCCGGTAAATTCACTCTCCTGTTCTCCATGGCTTCTCTCCTTTCAGTTATTTCCCACAGTGGGCGCATTTGTTAATATTAAGCGAAAAATTGTAACTTTCATGGAACGAGCAACGATCAAAGTAATTAAAGGTATTATGGTTGTGCACGGTAATGTGATTATGCACCGTTGTAAAATTATAGTTGTTTACTATTGTTGGCGGCTTCGAAGCATAATAAGAGGCTAAATGCCTGTCCATGACTCCCTGCGTGACTTCCCTCATCCTCTCAACACTCAACGATGACCCGTTACTGCTGCTTAATCTTCCCTCTTCTTTTTTATTCTCTATCCTCTTTACTTCCTGTTTTGGCTTCGTGCAGCTGCCGCGGATAACTGCCACAACAGAGCCGACTGTTCCTAATAACATCAATAGCTCTACCATAAGAATTCACCCCCTAACGGTTTTGCTTTTCCGCTCTCTTTTTTGTGCTTCTCTTTTCTCCAAGTATGTAGTATTTGATTAGCTCTTCCAATTTTTCGTATAGAACTATAAACGAAAAAAGGGCAGCAACAGACTAAACACAATCTCAAAATTGCGTTATATCTATCACTGCCCCTTACAGCCTAATGCTAGTTCCTCACGGTATTGCTACCGAATGAACTCAACTACCTTGCAGAAAGTAGTTTTATCAAGGTGTTTTTTTAATACCTATATATTCTTATCACTGTCGCCCTCCATATTCCTAAGGTCATTATTCTAAAATACAATCATATTCCTTTAATACTTTGTAGACATCTTCATCAGCAAATTTATTATTTCCCTTAAGATTAATGTTATCAATCTCCTTGTTCAAAAAAGAGGCGAGGTTTTTCCTGTATCTAATATTAATCTCTTCAAAAAAAGTACTTATTTCTTTTTTGCTATAACTCCAACACATTGCTTTATATCTTTTAAAATCCTTCGGGATAAGTCCCAATATTTTACAACCAATCAGATATGATCTGTTGATACCATCCACTGAATCACAATCAATATAACTGTTAGGTCCTTGAAATTTCCACCCGCCATCATAAACTACAAATTCGTTTCCGCATTGATTACATTTAAAGTTTTTAAAATTTTTAAAAGTCTTCTTTTCCGCAATAAAATGATTGTTATCTGAGCCACATAACAGACACTTTCCTTTATTTAAATGAAAAAGATAATCAAAAATAAAAGTTGCGGTTAACCTTACTTCAACTATATATGGCTGTTTTGTATGTTTACATTCTTTCGGTATCAAAGAATATAACCTACTTGTCCTCATTTTTTCTTCCCACCCATAGATATGCCTTTTGCCTATATAAGAACTGCTCTCAATGATACATTTTCTTCCATGAGTACATTTCTTAATTGGGCACTTCCTTTGTTGTTCAAGGTCGACAATATTAAGTGCAAAAAGAGGTGCATATTCAGGTTTACATACAATGATTGCTGTTTCTGAAACCGCGATATTTGCAAAAAATCTTAAAATTTCAGAAGCTATACGGCTTTTATTTTCTAGCCCTCTCAATTTATCTATTATGAGCGGAAATTTCCTAGGATCGATATCCCACACTTCTTTTCCAAAAGCTTTCTGTAGCTGCGGCGAAACATCAACTATTGGTTCTTTATTTGCAAAATATTTAAGCTTTTGGACAATATTTTTATCATCATCATTTTTAAAGCGAGATTTAGCCTTCGCTTCATTTAATAGTCTTTTAGTATTAGTATCGGAGAACAAATTATCTTTCCAATCTCTATATAATAATGGTGGGAAAAGTGTATAGAATCTTCCGTCTTTAGCCTTCTTATCCCCTGAACCCTCACGGGTCACAATAGGTAAGTCATGCCCTTGTTTTATCCAAGCTTGTTCTAAAGTTTTGAAATCCATAATCGCTACACCCTCCTAAAATAAAAAAAGCTGGAAAGAAAACCTCTGTTTTCCCTCCAGCTCCGCAACCTAAATTAGCTATAGGTAATAAGCCATAGCCGAGGTATTTTAAGGCCCCTCGGTCACCCTTTAACCATCCTAACTATTTAAAGGATATCACAAACAAATTCCCTTGTCAAGGATTTTTTGCAAAATCCACAACTTATTTAAATCAAAAGAGCTACAATCTACGGGATGGTAACCTTAGATATGGTAAGGAAATGGAAATATGTTGCAAGGACATTTGCTGGTCACAAATATAAGATACCGCGAAATGAAATTTATAGAATAATAGCAGATAGATTTAATGTTCCAATACATAGCGTTAGATATTATTTAGACGGCAGGGGTGCTAAAACTTATAACAAAGTTTACCAGCAGGAATACAAGAACCGTCCCGAAGTAAAACTCAGATATAAAGAGCAAAGAAAAATTTACGACTTAAAATACAAGAACATCGTAAGACATATAGATAATTTCTTTCCTCAAGTTTTCGATGACAATCCGGAGCTTGATCTAGAAGAAATAACTATTAGGATAGACAATTTAGTAGGAATTAATTTAGGTGGATTAACGCTTGAAAATATTCTCAACAAATACGAAACCAAGGCAAGAGACCCCCCACTAATAAAAGCGGAATCAGGAAACTATCAATTAAACCCCTCTTTCTATGAAAACCCTTAATCATAGTATTATCTCAAAATACCACCTAAACAACTGGATATATAACTGAAAAATTCTGGGACTTTTTGTCAGCCTCATATCTTTAACCTTGCCGAAATAAATATATCTCAATTTTTCACCACTTGCTCACCGCAATATGGACAGATACTTTCTTCAACAGGTATGTCTCTCGGTTCTTCCCAGATTTGCTTACATTTCCTACAAAGTGTTTTTCTCATTTTGAATCACCCTCTTCTAATATAAGACTAATGGATATAAATTCCTTTGGAGCCGTCAGCGGCTACTTTCTTGAAAAGATGGAAAACCTTAAATGGTTGATTTGGCGGATAGCCAAGTGCCTTTTAAAACTTTAGGCATTTCGTTAAAGTTTCATCCATCGGGATCACCCCCGTTATATAATCCGTTGACCTCTGGGCTTGCCTTGAGGCTTGGATTAATATTTTCTTGTCTTTTCTGAAGACATCTATCCAGTCGTTTATGTATGCCTGTTGATTGTCTATTACCTTGTTGGTTATTCCAGAGACAGCACATAAGAAGGCATTTCCTAACTCAGCAATTAGTTCTTCCTTTGAGTATTTATCACTTCCAAAGTTTACCGCTTTGGCCACTCCCTCGCGATTTAATCTCTTTTTATTTCCCGTTGAGTGTGTCAGTTCGTGAAACAAAACAGAGTAGTATTCTTCCTTATTCAAGAAATCA
>JBDRBY010000033.1:0-3273 GCA_043822245.1 Candidatus Omnitrophota bacterium | reverse complement strand
TAATTTCCATTCATTTGTCCTTATCGCCATATGTTCAGAAAATGGAATCGGCAGCTGTTTGTTATAACCGCCGGTAAAAACATATTCATTGAAATCCGCAGGAGCCCGGCCTTCGATAAGTGGCAGGAGGCTTCCTCCCTGCATGCTATGGCTTACCGGGATATTGAGAAAATCTAATATCGTGGGTATAACATCGATTAACTGAACTTGCCTATTGATAGTTTGCCCGCGGATTCTTTTTAGGCCGGGGTGTTTGATAATCAAAGGTACGCGAATCCCTTCTTCATAGGCATCACCGTGCTTACGTTTAAGGATACGGCCGCCATGATCCATTAATTCCTCTCCGTGATTCCCTAAAAAAACAATAACCGTATTGTCTGCTAAGCGTAATTTTTGCAATTCTGTCAAGAATCTGCCTATTTGATTATCCATATAATTTATAGCGGCATCATAATGCGCAATGATATGATCTATGTCTTCTTCGGTTAAATGATGGACTTCGCCGGTCAAAGGATCCGTCAATGTATTCCCATTTATCAAATCACCTAAGCTATAGTCAAAGATAAAATTATCCATTATGCCCTGATAATCCGGGTCGTACATATGTTCTATATTCACGGGTATATCAAATGGCGCATGACAATCATAGGCCTGAAGAAAAAGAAAAAATCTTTCTGCTTTATTATTCTTAATCCAATCCAAAACCAAAGGCAGTAAATCATCTAATCTACTATGCTCTTCTTTATCATAATAAACTTGGAATCCCTGATCTACGCCAAAAATATGAGAAAGATGAAACCCGCCGGTAAACGCGGCTGTCCTATAGCCATATGCGCTTAAAATCTCGGCTGCAGTCACTGCCGCATCATCTAATCTCTTAAACGCCCTATCAACATTATGCCTGGGGACATATTGTGAAGTCAACAAAGATATGTTGGCTGGCAAGGTCCAATTAGACTGACTTACCGCCTGTGTAAACACAATCCCTTCTTTAGCTAACAGCTTATCTATATTCGGGCTTGTGTTACGACAATAGCCCGCGGAACCTAAATGATCATAGCGCAGCGTATCCATAGATATAAGGATAATGTTATACCCTGTTTGTTCACCCAATGTATCGGTCCCTACACCAGAGTATGCTTCTTGCACGCAACTCAAAAAAAATGTTAAAGCAGCAATCAAAACAACTATTTTTTTTATACGCATATTTATTACACCAATCTAACGACTAATAATCCTCAGCATGAACGATCAATATATAATCCCTCGCCTGGATCTAATTTTAAAAGCGAGCAATCAAACTGATCATTCCCTTTCACGTGCAAGCTTAATTAATTCTAATTTTAATATCGACTTTATATAAATTACGCAAGAATAATCCCTGCGCATTATGCCCTATTTTAATAGAATTATTCTTTTCTTCCAAACTCCAGGAAGTAATGCATTGGAAGGAAAGAATATTCCCCGACAAAACTATAACCCGCTTTTTCCATTGTCGATACAATACTATTCTTTTTTACGTAAATAACTGGTTCAAAATCAACCTGCAGGTCCCTGAATTTATAGATTCCAAAAATATTTGTTAACAATATTTTATTGAGTTTACGTAATTGTTCTCTATTTTCAAGGGTAAGGTTTTTTTTGTTCTGATCAAATACCCCGTCCGCATCCAAACAAATAAACAGCCATTTAACCAGTTGAATATCACGTTCAGATACAAAAAAATCTAACGGAGACGACCACTCGCCTTCTACGGTCAATTCGCCTTTATTAGCAAAATAATCCATTAAATCATGCAAAAGCCATCTGTCCAACAGCATTTTATTAAAATTATTAATAATCTTTTCCTGGATTTGCAAAGGAACCTCTTTACCCTGCCAATCGCTGACAAAATATTGAACATCCATATCTAATCTTTGGAAAATAGGATAGCCCTCTTTTTTAAGAATTAAAACTTTAATTATATCTTCAAAATCCTCTATTTCAATTTTAGTAAAATCATAGATATTCTTATGATGAATTATATATAAACTGCTTTCCTTGTTTAGGGACGGCCTTAAGTCTCGAAAATAATTTTCGGGAGCCCTCAGGTATTGATAAACCTCTGACATCAATATCAAATCGAAAGAGTGTTGTTTATAAAAACGGTCTATCCCCTTGGGGTCAACCAATACTGGAAAAACATTCTTGTATCCATTTTCTTCTATTCTTTTCTTCATATATTCAACCATATCAGAGTCAGTCTCCGTAGCAAATATTCTTCCTGTTCCCTTTAGCGCATCCGCAAGGCGAAAAGTAAAAAACCCTGAGCCAGCGCCTATATCTAAGATATCCATGCCGGGTTTAATTTTTAAAGCTTTGATAACTTGATCCGGATGTAAAAATACTTTTCTTTCGTATGAATTAAGATTAGAAGGCTTGACTACGCTATGTAATAAGTGCGCTGATTCATTTTCAAATCTGGACATAGTGCCAAGATTCTCTATAGGAAAAGCAGATAAGGGCACTACTTGCACGGACACATTATCGCCATCAACATCCACAATCAGAAAATGAAAAAAAGAAATTTTCGATAAAGAAACCTCTAAGAAACAAGGAGGGCATCCGGTTGCTATATAAGCAACATCACCGATTTTTTTTGCATCGAGGCAATGCTTCCCGGAGCTAAATACGAAATTTACCCTTTCTTCAATCAGCGGATGAATTATTTGAAACCATCCGGAATTATCCCTGAACGATGGTGAAGCATGCATGAAGATGAAAATATTATCGTATCTGGAAGCATCGGCAATGGCTTTGTTTAAAAAATCAATCTGTTGGTTAAAATCCGAGTCTTTTGTCTGGTCAAAATGATACCCTAAATCAAGGCGGATGAACAAATTGTTTTTATGTTCGAAAGAATAGTAGCTTTTATTGTATCTATCCTCAAAACACCTCTGCATCAAAGCAACTCTTTCTGGCGGAGAAGAAAAGCCGCCTAATCTACAATTACTCGGAACATTATGAACCGGCACCCCCAACTTCTTTACAACGCTGTCAAATTGAAGCCATAAAGATTCCACAGATTGCTCTCCGCCAGGATCAATCATGCCGCCAAGGAACAATACAAAATCAGGATTGTATTCCTTCATCTTTTCTACTGCTAACTCAAAATCCTGATAATCGCAGACTCCCAGATGCATGCAACCAATGGCCGCGAAACGGAATTTATTATTATTTTCCGCATGAGCATGGAGAGAGAAGTTTAAAAAAAACAGAAACAAAGAAATCGAA
>JBDRBY010000032.1:0-3150 GCA_043822245.1 Candidatus Omnitrophota bacterium | reverse complement strand
AATCTTGCCCACTCTTTTTTGCTCATTTCGAAAATGTCCTTTTCTTCCATTTCTCCCTCCTTTTTTGAGGGATATTTTACATCCTTAAACAGGACATTTTCATTTTGCCAGATTAGGACATTTTCATTTTGGTATTACAGTAAAAAATAAATGCTTAAAGAAATTCATTGGGGAATACGGAATGTGTTCATAATATCTCAAGTACCATTCGGGACAGCAACTGTTTTTTTGTACGAAAAACGGTCGCTGTCCCCAGTTTTCCCAGTTTTCTCCCCGAGAAAAGCCTGGTTCACGCGCATCAATTCCCCCTGCAAGTCATCGCTTCTTTTTTCATAGAATGCGGCATTCTTACTTACACTGAGAAGCTCTTTTTGCAAAGAAGAAACGCTGAATCCTAAAACAACTACTAACACAGCCAAAAATATAATAATCGCTGACTTCATAATATTTTCATTCATTACTTAGATACAGCTTCTGCGTAGGATAGGCAAACTCTATGCCCCGCTTTTCAAACTCTTCTTTAATTGCAAAGTTAATCTCTTGCTGGATATCCATATACTTGTTATAGTCCGGGCCGATGACGTAATAAACAATTTCAAAAATAAGGCTAAAATCGCCGTAACTAAAGAAATGCGCCCGGTCAAATACCGTATCTGTGGTATTCTTAATAATATTCTCGATGACTTCCGGTATTTCCTTTACCTGTTTAAGCGAGGTCTGATATGTTACTCCTATACAGAATAAAACACGCCTTTTTTCCATAAGTTTATAGTTACGCAGGCGTGAGTCGGTAAGGTCGGAATTGGAAAAAACAAGTATCTCGCCGCCTAAAGAGCGTATACGCGTCGTCTTTATGCCGATATGCTCAATGGTACCCATGAAATCGCCGATAATAACAAAATCACCGACTTTAAAAGGGCGGTCAAAAATGATAGAAAAATAACTAAAAAGGTCTTTGAGGATAGTCTGGGCAGCCAAGGCGACCGCGACGCCGCCTATGCCTAAACCGGCAATAACTGCCGAAATTTTAAAACCCAAATTATCCAAAAAGAAAATAATCGCCCCTACCCAAACTATTCCTTTTACTACAACGAGGACCCCTTGGAGGCTGCGATCAAGACTGGCATCCTCGCCGCGATTAGTCAAATATACGGTGAAACCATAGGTAATAAACATGACCGCTAAGCGGGCAACAAAATAAACCAGAATCCCGAGCCCTAAATAATTCGTCACTTTTTCAAAATACGGGTGAAATGTAAGAATTTTGATAGAGGCATATAAAACCGCCAGATACAACAAAGGCGCCCCTATTCTATCGATGACCTCCATGAAAAAATCATCTAAAGTTGTTGTTGTCTTCTTAGAAATTTCTTTAAGGCGTTTAATGATGGCACGCACAACAATTTTTATCGCAAGAAAACCAAACAATAAAACGCCGAAGGATATCAGATAGTCTAAAACCCTGTTCCCTAAAAAAACTTTATTGAGTATTTCTATATACATATCAACCTCCTCCGTATTTTTTATCCTATCCTTCCTGCTACCGCCGAGCAGGGCGGAACATATATCTCCCCTCTATGAGTATCTGCCCGGTTTTTTGCTTTCCCGCCGTAAGCCCTATATGCCGTATTCAATACTTCACGAAAACTCCCATCTTCAAAAGGAGAACAAACATATTGGCCGCGATCAGAAAAAGAAACAATTATCCCAAAATGAAATTTTCCACAAGCATATTCAACAGCAAGCCATTTCTCAGATTCACTATGCCAAACCCCTAAAAGGCGTTTTCGCGAAAGCATTGATTTTCTTAGAGCAATCAAATCTTTATAAAGACGCAATAAACATCGCTGTTCTTGCTTACTCTTAAAATCCCAGCTGAGCTTAGAATTTAGAAATGTCTTCTTAGATTCAGGGTCGGGAATATCTTTAAAACCAAAAGCCGCGAATTCTTCTTTTCTTCCATCCCGTACAGCCTGAATAAGCCCGGCGTCTTTATGGTTAATAAAATATTGGAAGGGCGATTTCTCCGCGTATTCCTGCCCCATAAAAAGTAAAGGAGTATGCAGGGACAGAATTAAAAGAACGGCGGCAATTTTCTGCTTATCGAAATCAACAAGCTCTGAAAGCCGCTCGCCAAACGCGCGGTTTCCGACCTGATCGTGATTCTGGATACAAACAACCAACTTTTCCGGAGCCAATTTTTTAACGAAATTCCCATGATGCCGTTTTCGAAAGGCTGAGTATTTCCCATCGTAGACAAATCCATCCTTGATTGCTTTAGTGATATCTCCCAGTCGCCCGAAATCCTCATAATAGCCTTGATGCTCTCCGGTAAGATAGGAATGTATGGCATGATGGAAGTCGTCGCTCCATTGACCGGCTAATCCGCATCCTCCCTGTTTTTTATCCCGTATAATCCGTGAATCATTCAAGTCGCTTTCAGCAATAATAGAAACGCGACGACCGAGTTTCTGAGCCACGCTCTCTACCACATCGTTTATCTCTCTCAAAATGTGCTTGGCACTAAAATCGTATATCTCATGAATAGCATCCAGCCTTAATGCATCGATATGGTATTCGGTAATCCAATAAAGGGCATTCTGAATCACAAAATGTCTCACATGATCACTTTCGCGATCATCAAAATTAATAGCGTCTCCCCAGGGAGTATGGTATTTTTTGGTAAAATAAGGCCCGTAATCATGCAAATAATTGCCTTTGGGGCCTAAATGATTGTAAACAACATCAAGACAAACTGCTATACCCGCGCGGTGGCAGGCGTCTATAAGCCTCTTAAACGCTTCTGGCCCGCCATAACTATTTAGGTTCTTTCGTAATTAACTTGAATATCTCCGTAGATTTAATAACCCACAATGCTGGTGAATTTTTAACCTAAAGTAATTAACATCCTTGTAACCGTAAGCCATCCGTTTAAGCCGTTTGATTTTATTGTTGATTCCTTCCGATATAGCCGAGCTTATTTTTTTCTTAAACCAATTAACAATGTATTGTAGTTTGGCTCTAAAACTTTCAGCAATAATCCTAAAAGTTTCTACTGTGCTTGAAAGCGCTTCTTTGATCCAGCCCTCAAGATAGCTTTTCGCTTCTTCAGGTGTCTGATAATCATAGATTTTCAGAAAGCTCTCTTTT
>JBDRBY010000031.1:0-37117 GCA_043822245.1 Candidatus Omnitrophota bacterium | reverse complement strand
AGAAGAAAAGTTCTGACGCTTTTTCAAAGAAGAAAAGTTCTGACGCTTTTTCAAAGAAGAAAAGTTCTGACGCTTTTTCAAAGAAGAAAAGTTCTGACGCTTTTTCAAAGAAGAAAAGTTCTGACGCTTTTTCAAAAGGTGGGAAAAGATCTGCCCATTTTTCAAAAAAGAGAAGGGAAACTACTTCACTCTTTCTTTCATAATTCTTTCATGTTATTTTTGACACTATCCTCTATTTATCCCCCCTTTGAAAAAGGGGGTTAGGGGGATTTTGGTTATCAACCATTTTTCCCATCATCTCCCGAGATCATTCGAGGGAATATTTGCTTTCCCTTTTCCACAATTTCTTCAGCGCGTTTCATCGTATCTGCTGTCGCGTATATCCTAAACTCCGGAGCGTTTCCCGACGGCCTTAAATGAATCACATCATTATTCGCGAAAACTACCCTTACTCCGTCGATTGTGTTTACAGAAGATACATCACAAAACCCTTCTTTTTCAGTAAAGTACTTCTTAAGATTTTCTTTTACAGATTCCCCAACAGAAAACATGTCAACAATTACTTTTCCCATCTCCGGCGTGTATTCCGCGCACCCCTTGGCCTTATTATCAACAACATCCGCGTGCGTATACCTTGAGGGAAGCTCTGTTTTAATAAGTTCTGAAACTGATTTTCCATTCTGAATAGCTAAAACCAATACCGCGATAATAGGCAGAACCGCATCCCTTGTCGGCAAAGCCTTCAACAAGTGTCCCTCAATCTTCCAGTCACTGCCCAAAAGAAACCCTCCGTTTGACTCCCAACTCACAACCTTTGAGCCGGGATTAATTTTAAGCTCATCGTTCATAGCCTTAATCACGTATGGAGACCCTATTTTGGTTTGTTTGATTTTAATCTTTTTACAAACCAAAGCACTCACAACGGCGTCATTCGCGCTTATAGGGATAGCCGCGAAATCCGGATTAAGAAATAATGACACTAATCCCCCCAGTTTATCCCCCGGCAGGAACTCGCCTTTCTCATCCGCTAAAAGCGGACGGTCTGAATCACCATCCATTGAGATTACAGCAAAAGGTTTATATTTTTCCGCTTTTTCTTTTAACAAAGCTCTTGTCTTTTGGGAAATCTTCTCCGTGTCAACAGGCACAAATAGCTCGCTTCTTTCCACGGCAATAACTTCCGCGCCAAGTTTTTTAAATATCTCAAGCACAATATCCCTTCCAACAGCGGAATGCTGATATAAAACTATCTTTTTAGATTTTAAAGGTTCCATGGCAAAGACCTCAGTATAGCGGCTGACGTACTCATTTATGACGGTTTTCTCATATCTAGCCTCTGGCAACTCAACTTTTTTCTTAAAATTGCCGTTTTTGTCAAAAAGCGATTCCTCTTCCGGCTTGCCACTTTCTTCACTTCTGACAAGCGCGATATTCTTCAATATACCAAATTCATCCTCTTTCAAAACCTCTCCGGACGCCTTTGTAAACTTTATCCCATTCCTATCCTCCGGAATATGGCTCCCCGTAACCATTACACTCGGCATACTGCGCGAGGCGGCATACAAAAAAAGCGCAGGGCTGGGTACCCTCCCGCAAAAATCCACCTTATACCCTTCGTCACAGGCGGCTTTAAAAACACTCATCATAATTCTCGCCGTACTCGCCCGTAAATCCCCTCCCAAAGCAATATCTTTTTTTATGCCGGGTGTGGGAAAAGGGTGTTCTTTTAAAAAACGGAGATATCCCTTAACATTTATGTAAACCTCCATGTCTGTCATATCTGAAACAAGCCCGCGGATACCGCTTGTGCCAAATTTTAGAGGCCTGTCATTCCCGCGATCCCTGTCATTCCCGCGATCCTTGTCATTCCCGCGATCCTTGTCATTCCCGCGATCCTTGTCATTCCCGCGATCCTTGTCATTCCCGCGATCCTTGTCATTCCCGCGAAAGCGGGAATCTATAATACTCATTTTTCCCTCATTTCTTTTATTACCTTCTCGCGCCTATCTTCCAACTCTTCCGCGCTTACGCCAAACATCTTATCGTAGGCCTCTTTAAAAGACATCTTGTTCTCGAAAATCGTAGTATTGTAATTTTTTTCTTTATCTCTCAAATCCGTATCCTCTGAAACTCTCATATCTATTTTGCCATCTTTCGTAAGGACTGATACATGACGCGTCTTTTGCTCCAAAACAATGTCATCTTTTCCTAACGAATTGTACATCCCGCTCTTTTCCTTTAGCTTTGTCTTCCCAAAACGCGTACTTTTAACAGCAAAGGCACCACTCGCCTCAACATCTTTAAATTCAGAATCCAAAATAACACTTTTTTCTATCTTTCCCGTGCCGGATACATTGCTGTTAACAACAATAGAATTTTTAACCATAACCTCGGAGCTAATTTTGGAATTAATTATTATGTTTTTTTTGCTGTCACGCTCTTCGGGTATTTTCGCGAGCTTCCTGGCGAGAACACCACCCGCGCCCGTGTCATTAAGCGCGAGATATTTCTCCCTCATGGAACTATGCAAGCCGATATCAGCCCAATACACCCTCTCTCCCAAGTCAAAAACTTCAATTTTCAATTCTTTCTTGTGTTTTTCTCTAAATACTTCTTTTATATTGCTGATTTTTTCAGAAAAATCCGGTACCATTTTTATGAGAGCCCTGTGGACTTCTTCTTTGGAAGAAGCAATTGCCATTAAAAAATACGGATCATAATCGAAAAACACACCGTCTTTTTCAATTTCGACAGAAAACACCTCGCTTGCTATGTCCAAAACATCATACGATGTCGCGACTGGCCCTAAACTTATCCCCACATAATCTAAATCTATACCCAGTTCAACCATTTTACTCTTTATGTCCTTACGAAGCGCGGCAGCACCCTGTCTATTTCTCGCTACCTGCGCCAGCATCAACCCCGATTCATCAAAAATAACCCAATCCTTGTCCCTGGCCTCCACCTCTAAAATATCCATTAACCGAACCCGAGAAACAAACTTCACAATACCGCATGCCGAGCCTGTAACAGGCCCTGCATGCAATATTGGGTATTTTAATGAGGGTATTTCGGTTTCATCGCCCCATTTATTGAGAATTCCTCTAAATCCTTTATTTTCAAGCACTTTCGCGATTGGGGCGAAATATAAAAGGGCTTCTTCTATCGCGCAAAATGATATTTTTGTGTTAACGCTGAGGGGAATTACCGCGGGGGTAACGGCTATATTTGATTTTCTGTCTCCTTCGGCTTGGGTTATAGGGGACATTCTTTCGCCTCGGCCAAAAATCATGCCAAGAAGAATTACCGAATCTTTGTATGAGATGTTTTTTTTGTGGAGTATTTCTTTGATGTAGCGGTAAGCCAGGAGTGTACCCAGAAAGTTTCCTTCTCTTGTCTTTGTGCCGATTTTTTCTTGAAGAGAAATAACCAGCGTACTTCCGTCCCGATTGAACAAAAACGGCGCCGTTTTGGCCAGTCTTTTTTGCCAACTTGCTCTGTCCGATTCATTACCGGAAACAACCGCGACAATTTTTACGTTTTCATTGGCCCGGCTCAATTTTTCGGCGATTTCGATATTGCGCAGGATTTCTTCCATATTCGCGTTGTCCTTTCACTCTAATAATAAAGGCTCAACGTGAATTTGTCAATAATATCTCTTTGTTTGGACGGAGTATGTAGAGACACAAAATTTTGTGTCTCTACAAAAATCGTAAACAGTACGCCGTTAAACGACAAGATTACACAGAATACATAGTCTGGCGTTGGTTTTCCAGGTCTTTGTACGCGTCATAGGGCCTGACCGGCATACGCTGAAGCATGGTATGGATCATATAAAGCATCCACTCTAACGGAGTTTTCTGTCCGATAGCGGCTACTGCTTCTGTATCACCAAACGCGACTAAATAATAAAGTTCGTTAAACTCAAAATTTCTTCTCAGACTTTGGCTTATAACTCTTCTCAATTTTCGCGCGAGAGAATCCTTTTGCGCGATTGACTTAACAGTTAAAAGCCCTTGAAGAATAGCCTTACCTTCTACTTCACGCGTAAAAAACCAGCCTTGAGTGCCTAATTCATCCAGTTTCGGAATAGGCGGAACTATACGCACTCCGTTTGTCTCAAGAAACTCACGAAACTTTTCATTCTTAGAAGCATCGTCAAAAAGTTTTTGCGTAGCGGCTAAAAGAGGAATTCTCCCGGATTTTACAGCATTTTCAATCGCGACTATAACATCGCCGCTTATCTGTCCGCGGTCGTCAACACTAAATAACCCCGTTTCAGCATTATAAACGGATATGTTAAAACAATCGTCGCTATAGAGATATTTATTGAGCGTATCTTTTTCCCATTTTTTAGACCCCGGCCCTTCGCCATCAACATACATAGCCTTTGGCGCGATAAAAGCGTACCGGTTTTCAGTTATCCGTCCCCTAAAATCTGTAAGCTCTTTCCAAACACTGCAAACATCCTTTTCCTCTTCTGTGTTATCATAACTTACCTTCACCCTCACAGGACCATTTGATTCTTTTTTCAGAGTATATTCTACCGCTGTTTTCCCTGGAACCGGAAATGGTTTACCGTAGAGATCAACCATCAGATCTTTACTTATTGTTAAAACCATTCCTTCTTTAAGATCTGTAATTTTCTCACTACCAAACCATACGGATGAATCACCCATTTCCGCTGAAAGGACATGACTGCGACTGTTTATAATGAACGGAACATTTACTTTTTTTCCTGCCTCTGAAATCTCTATTTTCTGCGACATACCTGTTTTTTCACCAACAACACCTGTGGTTATATGGAAGGAATCTGTCTCCAAAGGACTGCCAACCTTCATTCGCTCTTCATCTTCTTGCTCTTCTTCAGGGATGTATTGCACGATATCCTCGCCTGTTATCTTGTCTTCAGACCGAGTTTCCACTCCAACATATGATTCTTCTTCAGGATATACTCTTAGGACTTCTGCTTTTCCTTCGGATTCTATCGTATACGCGCCTTCTTTCGCGTCCAGAGGCAATGACATGCCCGTTGTCAGTATCGTTTCTTTGCCGCTTTCTCTTTTTACCATCACAGTACCTTCCAAGACAAGCAAGTCATGAGCATGTTTTTGTATTCCAGGCATTGCAATACTCGCTTTATTCTCCTGCCCTTTACCCTCAAGAATAATCTTTTCCACAATAAAATACTTTGTTGGCCATACAGAAGACGTCTCATTAATAAGAGACTCAAGTCTGGAATTTCGCACGCCTTCCGAAGGCGTAATATCTTTTGGCTCAAGAATGATTTTATCTGAAGGCGTAACCTTAAATTCCATACTGGTCTCTATGAAATATTTCAACTGTTTTTCTGTAACATCTTTTCTCATCTTAGGTCTGCCATCCCATCTTATAGGTGTAAAAAAATCGGCAATGCTGAAGGTAGTATCCGATGTCTGCTGTGGTTCAATAAGAATTTTATGTTCTTCTCTATTTTCATCAAAAACACTTTTTACTATCCATGCTTCATTCTTAGGATATTCCATTTCGTCTTGTTCATTTTTCTGAACATTTATAGGATGTACCTGAAGTGAAAGACCGAATATTCCATGAGGCGTTCCTGTCGGAGAAAGCACCACCCCGCCATCTGTAAGCTTTATTTCATTCAAAACACTTACTATTTCCGCTCTTTGTTTTGCAATTTTATCCAGCAAATTAAACGCGTTAACGTCAGATTTTAAATAAGATTTAACCCTTACCACAAAAACAACAACTCTTTTGTCAAGAGAGTCAATTTTCCAGCCATTATCCGCCTGGATATTTGCCCATTCTTCATAAAAATTGCGGTATTCATCAAATTCTGTTTTTGTTAAATCGTCTCTTAGTGATTTTAATAACTCCTCCGTGTTTTTTCGTTCCTTAATAAGCCATTCAGTATAAGTTTCTTGACCAACCTCTAATATATTTTCATTGAATCCTTCATGCACTTTGTCCGCGAACCTCGTGCTTAAGAATTTTATAAAAAATGGTTTGCTCTTGTGTCCTTTACCCAGAAAAACTTCCGGCGCGATGTTTACCAGTTCCCGTAAAGTTATATCCGGAACAGCAATTTTACCATCTTTACCGATAATAGCCGTACCAGGTATCACGGAATCAGCATCAGGATTTCTTTTAGATTTTATTGTTATTCCATGCCATGCCTCAGCAACATTAAATTCATTTTGTCCAGGCGCGCTCAAATTGTATTGGACCTGGTTGCCCTTGCCAGCCCATTCATATCTCGTAAAATATGGCTTAGTGGGAACCAAGTTCTCTATCAAAGACGCAATCTGCACAAGCCTTAACGCAGACGCCAATTCCTCACGTGTAGCATTATAAATCGCCTCAGCCTTGCCGCTCTGCATAACAGTACGAGTAAAAGGAATTACCATATCTTGCCCCTCTCTGCTAACGCTAACAGGCAAAAACACTTTAAGCTGTTTAATCACAGTACTGGGAGATTTTTCTCCCCGCTTTACCAGCCTTGCCAATAAAACCGCAAAGTCCACTAATACACCAAAATCGCCCTTCTTTACACCAGCCGGTGTTGCCGCGTAGATGCCGGGGGTGGGAATTTCGAATGTTGGTTTGGTGGATTCTTTTGCTACCACAGAACTTCTTATGTAATCCTGAATAAGCTGTACTAAAATTCCGGTATCTGGTCTTTCTAGTACTTCGGCAATTTCTTTAACTCGCTCGAGTGTTTTGGCTAAAACATATCCTCTGAACTGCGCGGCATTTCCTGAGGGTCTTAAAACAATCCTTTCGCCGTTACCGAAATAACAATGAACTCCTACTGATTTCCCCTTAGCTCTAAAAACTAGTTTTACTATTTTTTCGTTTTCTAATCCTGGAATTTGTGTAAGATACCTTTCTAACCGTGCTGCTATTGTCTTTATCTCTCCGGTTTCATCTTCTGCCACAGAAACTTCTTCAATAGATTTGTCTTTAGGCATAAAGGTTTCCACAATCGCGGGACCCATCTCTTTTGTATATTCTTCACAGCCCGGAGTAGGCGCCTTACCTGCCACGTTTTCAACAAGCACTGCTCCGGTTTCCGCCCGATACTTGCCGCTAAAGGTCTCTTCATATAATTCTGGCAGTGTTTTTCCATTGATTTTAGCCAAAAGAAATGCTGAAATTATCGGAACCGCCGCGTCACGCGTTGAAAGCCTGCTTAATTTTCCGGTAATATCCTCGTACGGCACAACAGCCTCATTATCGAATTGCCTTAATTTCTCAACCACATCCTGAGGCAAACTAAACTCTTTATCCCCTATAAACCCGCCGCCATTAACTTCACACCCATACGCGCCGGTGGCATTCGATCCATCAAACCCTAAATATTCCATCATAGAAACGTCTATGTAAGGCGACCCCACATTGTTGTAGTCAACTTCTATGCCGTTATCCGTCAACACCTGCATTGCCACATAGTTAGCTGTTTTGGGTATAGAAAACCGTTTAGGTCTCAAAAGGAACGCGGCCAATACATTAAGCTTGTCGCCTGGAATAAAAACTACTTTTCCGTCCTTGCGCCTGATAAATACCCCTGGCCGGTCGCTATCGCCGTCTTTTGTTATCAGAACATCACGTCCAGTTTCATCCATAAACTTCTCTGCCATTTTCAAATATGCTTCTTTTACATCCTCGGTATCTAATGTTAAAAAATCCTCTGTTTCATCCATACGGCCAACAATTACAACATCCGCGCCCATACCTCTTAACCTATTTGGCGAATAATCCCTATCAACCGTTGTCTGTTCCCAAAAAGCAAATTTTATGCCTCTAAGAGACCGTCCAAAAGCTTTAAGAAGGCGCTCTTCGTACAATTCGAGCGCTGGTTTTTGCCCAGCGTCCATCGCTCTTCTATTTGCCATTTCTTTACTAACAGTTTTTCTAGCACTCTTAACGATTTCAAGCTGTTCCGGCGTTAATTCTTCATCAGCTTTGAGTATACCCTCTTTATCGTATTTACTTTCCGCCCATGTCTTAAGATATTCTTCTTTTCTTGCCTTTTCTATGTATTGAAAAAGTATCCTCTCCTCTTCTTTCCATAATTCACCATTTGCTCTATAAAACTTTTCTCCGTTGTCATCTTTTGGTATATGGCTTCCGGTGATCATTGCAAAAGCCATGTCGTAAATAAGTCCGTATAAGGCTCCCACAGGTGTCGCGACTTTTCCGATATAATCGACTTTATTGCCGCTTTCTAAAATCGCGAGAGCTGTTGCTTCCGCTATACGGTCGGTAGAATTACGCAAATCGCCGGCTACGGCTACATAATCACCTTTTTTTATGGCGCCTTTCTTAATAAAAGCGCTGAGCTTTTCAGGAAGATCTGTTCTATTAGGAAGATCAATAAGATACGCCAGCACACCCCTTGTGTTTATATTAACTTCCATATCAGTCAACTCCACCGCAGGCGCCCTTAACCCGCTAGTCCCCATCTTCGCCTTTTTAAATGTCTTTTCGCAGTAAGCGTAACGCTCGAACCTTTCTTGGACTAAAGTCACATCATTTTTAGCCAATCCGGTATCAACACTTCTGACGATGGGGACAAATACACCATTTACCAAAATATCTACCATTTCAATCCCTGCAAACTTATCCAACCGGTCTTCTCCTTTAGACAGTTCTCTTTTGACAGAGCTCAAATACCTAAGTTCTGCCGTAGCCTTTATTTTACTCAAACCATTATCCTTCGCGTATCCTTCTATGGTCTCTGTCAGTTGGGGGTTTTCCACGAGCCAATCATAGAGGTGTTCAAGCCTTTCTTCTATGTAACGAGGAAGACCTGCTTCTTCCAATTCATTCAATAACTTCTCTACCTCTTCTTTCTCATGTTCAGTCTGCGTAAAAGTAATATCATTTTTCCTATACGGCCCTATCCCCTCTTTCATTAATTCATAATCAACTGAAAGATAAAACGGCGTATCATATGCAAATGCTTCAAAAAGTTCGTTTGCAGAGCTTTGCTCCTCACCTGCTTTCCAAATAAGATCGAAAAGGCGTTCACGATATTTCGAGAAACCTTCTTCCGTCAGCCACTGACGCAGTCTGGTTAAAGCAGTATCAGATACTTTTTTGTCAAAACCTCTTTCATGTGCTTCTCTTTCAAAAACAACCTGCGCTTCAATAAGCGCTCTTTTTGCGCGTAATTCCATTCTTTTTTCTGCTATAACTTTTCTTACGCGCTCTCGCGCTTTTTCCTCTATTGCCTCATTTTCACTTCTTACGCATTCCATACCCCTTATGCCAATTTCGCCTGTCGCCTCGTCTACCTTCCCTAAAGCATACAAATTATCCCATGCTTTCTCTTTATCGCTTATTTTAGGATCATATCCAGCGTCTACCTGCGCGCGTGTATGCCCCGGCATAAAACCTTCTCTTGTATCATTTATTTGCGGCCTGAAAATATCAGTACCTATTTTCCCATTTACTGAAATAGGCTTGTCTGATACAAACATATGCGCCATGCCATTTTCAATAGTTAAATCTGTTACTGTATTTTTTTGCACATACGCGTATTGAGCCACTATCATACCCTCTGATTTATCAACTACACTGTCGATTATTTCTGAACCTGGCAAGAGTTCATTCCCGCCTTGGATAATGGATCTGTGTATTATCAGGCCTTCACCTCTCCACGCTTCCGGACCAAAAACTTCATCCGATGATAAAACTATATGTTTCCCATTAACATGGAAATCGCAAATTTTAGAAAGATCGATATTTTTTCTCATAAGCGCGTCTTCAGCGCAGATCCTTTCTTCCTCTGTAACCTTTCTTTCTGTCACTTCTCCTGTTCGTTGTAATTCAACAACTTTTCCGCTTAATGCCGCAAGCATAAACAATTTTTCATTGGTTATGTTAAGCGCGCTTCTAAATGTCTGCCATTCAGCGTTTTCACCTAAACTAATCGCACCTACAACCTTTGTTAAATCTCCAAAGATATTTTCGTTATCTCTATTTAGTAGAAAAATCTCTATTGTTTCTGTCACATAAGGCACATCTTTAATTAACTTTGCGATGTCTTCCTGGGATGTAGCCGGAGTAATGGATTCAAATTGCTCAATAGTAATTTCTCCTAAACGAAGTAAACTATTCAGCGGCAGTCTTTGTTTAACAAGAAAGGCAAACTTGTTCAACATTGCTTCTCTTTCATCTCCCTTGTAGTTTCCAAGGACTTTTGCCGCGGGAATTCCGTTTAAGATCTCAGGATCCTCGACTGTCGCCTTTAATAGAAAAGTAAGCGGTTGTGTAAAATGAGGGTCTATATCCCGTTTCCAGTTTTTGTCAAATTCGCCTGTCTTAACAAAATTGTCAATAATAAGAATGCCGTTTTCATCTTCCTTTTTTATCCAATAATCCCAAAGAGCAAGAAGCATCTCATTATTCATGCTAAATGATCCATAATCAAGACCAGCATGGCCTGTTTCAGAATATCTCTTAAGATCATCGTAAATGTATTTGTGTTCCATATTCAAAGCATATCCTTTTTCAGTTTTCATAATCGGTCCGTTTTTCTGGTTACCAGCAAAACCCTTGATATACCAAGACGCGTCTGTCCCAACCGTACCAAATTGAAATAACTGCTCATATAGAACATCTTGAGGAACCGTCCAATCTATTGGAACTATTAATTTCGCATAAGGCGCTTTTATACGCTGTAATTCCTCATGGTTAACAGTTCCAGCTATCAGCTGACTTGTCCAAAAAACATCCGTACTAGTTCCATCGTTACTTTTGGCAAAATCCAAACTATTTAAAACAACCATAGGGAATAGCTCTGCATCTACAGTATTTGTATTGGCATCACTGTAAGTTCCTACTGTATCTTGTGAACCACGCGCATCACTGAGCCCATACACAATAGGACCAAACCGCTCTGCCATACCGCCATCAGGAAATATGCCCATTTTTTGTTTGTTTGCTTTAAGTATATCTCTTACATTTTTATGCTTTCTTTCAGCGCTTTCCAAGCCTGTAACTATGCCTATAATCTGACCTCCTTCGTCAGCAACTACTTCTGAAAATATCTTAACTGGTAATCCTTTAGAATCTTTTTCCAAATCTCTCTTTTTATATAGAGCCTCGTCTTTAGTAGAAGCAAGAATCATTATATTATCATAGCCTTGGTATGGCCTTCTTGTCAGAGCTGTCCTGGCAAGATCTATGTTGTATCTCTTTATAAACATTTCTTTTGTAAATTTGTTTATCTTTGAATCTGGCTCCATATCAGCCTTTAATCTTTTGATTTTGTCTCTTACCCCAGTTCCAAACTCTACATCTGCCATAAGAAAGGCCTGCATAGCCTCTATGTTATTGTTTTTAATCGCGGCATACCTTCCAGCTTTTCTAATATTTTCGAAATTATTAAGTTTTTTTCTTATTCCGCTTGCAACTGTATCGCTCTCAGGAATAGAATCGACAAAAATCTCTTCTTCTTCTACACTTCCGGTCTTTTTGTGCCTTGTCCATGCTTCCCATCTTTGATATGCATGCGTTTTGTTTATTCTTTCGCGTTCACGCTTTTGTTCCGGCATATGTTCAATATTAAAAATATCTAGATGCCAAGTTTCATGCTCTGCCGAAATTTGCATATCAGACAGTGTCATATTTAAAAACTCAAAACTGTCAATATGCCCCTGCAATAATTTATGTGCTTTCTCTTCCCCACCCCTTCCAGGATGGATATGTAATTCAAGCGGAATTATTATGCCCTTTCCTGTTTTGGTAACTTCTACATTATGTTTTTCAATCCTGTCTTTTAGTCCAAAATGTACAATAAAGGTAAAGATCTTTCCATATTTAAGTTTAATTTTTTTCTTGATATAAGTCTTCCCTTTTATACTTTGTCGAATCAATACATCAAGGGCTTTTGCTTGTTCTAAGGTCAATCCCGTATAAGGCCCGATTTCTCTTTTTCCTGGAGTTGCTCTTTTAAATTTAAATTTTTCTTCTATCACGGGTTTAAGTTTATCGTAAATTCCTTTAATCGCTTTTTCCCATTTCTTCAATACTTTTCTATCTTTCGTATCAGGCTTGCTATTTTCAAGTTGAGTATATACTTGTTTCAAATACTCATCCGCGCCTTTTCCTTTATTATCTCTATGCCATATTTCTATATCTTTTTCCTGCGCTTCTTTGACAATCTCATCTATCCTTTCAATCGCTTCTTTAGGTAAATCTTCTTTAATTTTTTTCCACTCTCTATCGTCGGTAAAAAACGTCTCGGCAGTAAAAATTCTTAGAACAGGGTTTAACAGCTTCTCAGACGGCGCGGGCCTTTCATTTAACATTGAGTGGTGGGCGGCAGTATTGTCCGTGAACCCTGTACTTTCGGTGATAATGTCTTCAATCGATGTGCGCTGGTTGGTCAGTACCTTTATATACGGCGTTTCAACGTCTTTTGTTATCTTCGGGGTTACAACCACGTAGGATATGCCCTGTTTTTCGAGCAGAGCCCTTATGCCCCTGGTATGAAAACCTCCGGCGATAAGAATACACTTATCCTTCTTTTCCTTGCTCATTTCTTTGATCGTATTCTCAATAAGCACCTTGTCTCGTTCCATGGCTATTTCATAAAAATCTATCATCTTGGGTATATTTTCGCTTATCTCGCTGGGCACGCCGCCGATGGAATAGTTGAGGTTATACCGGGAACATAGGCTTTCTACAAAACTCACAGCATCTTCGAGTGAAGCGTCTTTAGTGTAGGACTGAAACAAATCATAATCCTCGTTTGTAAGCTCGATATTGATCAGGTCAATAAACATATTTACCATAGACGAATACCTGTCCAGCTTTTCCTGGTCACTGCTGGTAAAGAGTTTTTCTTTAAGCCTGCGTTCCGTCAGATCAATTTCTTTAAACAAACTTTCATTGTCAATCCCGTCGTACAGTTTGGTATATATGTAGTAATAGAAAAGGTTGGAATAATCTGTCACTATGGCAATCCCATATTCTTTCGCGAGATTTCTAAGATGCGTATAAAAATCAACCGCTTTTACGTGTCCTTTTTTGAATTTAATACTCTGCGCGACCAGCTCGGTCATGTTTTCTTTGGACATTTTTTTACTTAAGGCGTCTATGTACTGGCTTCGCTCCTGATCCACTATGTCAAAATCTATCTTTCCTTCGTATTCAAGAGTATCTAAAAGCTTTTTGAGATTAGGACAATCTTCTATATTAACATCATTCCGCGAGGCAGTTTTACGCAGATAATCACTAAACTCGCTAAGTTCAATTTCTTTAGCATCAAACGCTCTGATTTTGGCATCTACTTCTTTAAGTTTGGGAGGATAGATCATTGACTTCAGTCTGTTAGCAATGGTACGGATATTCTGGAAATATTTTTCAATGGAATCTTTGTATGGATACACCTCAGTAAAGGCCTTAAGATTTCTTACGTAATAGTCTCTTGTTTCAGCGCCAAAAATAGTTCCTTCATAATCAGAATTGATGGAGAAAAACTCCGCGCCTGCTATCTCTCCTTTTTTCATAAAATACGTGGCAACTTCTTTGCGGATTTCCGCGTCAGGGAAGGCCCTGAACCAGGAGGTGTCAACAATGCCTTCAGCGCCTTCCACTGATATCATGTCAATGCCACACTCTTTGGTAACCTGCTCCAGAATTTTATTTATATTGCTCTGCGCTTCATAGTTGCAATGCGCGTCCTGGATATGAACAATAACCTTCCCGCTGTCTCCAGTGTATTTTGATTTTATCTCGCCCGCGTCAATGGCAATGCCTATGTCGTCAACAGACAATAATTTCTCCGCCTCTGTAATCCGCGGGCTCTTTACGTCTTTTTGCGTAAAAGCGAAACTAATGTTTTGGAATGAAAATGTGAATGCTACAAAGATGCTTAATAATTTGAAGAAAAAAGATTTTTTAAAATTATTCGATGACATACTTCTCTCCTTTGCTTTAGTATCCCCGTCATTCTGAGGCGAAGCCGAAGAATCTAAACTTCAGATCCTTCGACTCGGTCCCCTTCGTTTCACTCAGGATCCCTCGCTCAGGATGACGAAGGGGAAGCTTCTGACTTTTTATAAAGCTTACACTACATATATTATATATCAGAGATTGAGGTTTGTCAATAAACAATATCTACCTATTTTGATTCCTAATTAAACCAGGCGAGAATTGGTGTCTCTAAAAATTCTTTAACATCTACACCAGAAGATCCAACAGTAATTATTTTAGTTGTTTTATATTCCTTGGCAAAAAATTCTAATCCAGGAAAATTTGTATGTTTTTTATTGCTCTTAACTTCTATTGCTATTAGTTTTTTGCCTTTTTCAATAACAAAATCAACTTCATAATTTTGTTTCCGCCAATAATAAACATTAACTCCATACCTGAGACCTTCGTTTACAAGATATGCTCCTATAGCTACTTCGACTAATCTGCCCCATTTTTCAGGAGCTTGCCGCCAAACACTATAGTTTTGATTGGATAACGCGGTCATAAGCGCTGTATTCAAAGGAAGCCACTTAGGGCTTGAACTTCTTCTGCGTAAAGCTCCGCCAGCCCATTTAGGCAATCCATATAAAAGAAAAGCTGATTCAAAGAGCCGTTGATAATGAGCAAGCGTAGTGGTGTTCCCTGCTCCTTGCAATTGCCTAAGTAATTTTTGATAAGAAAGAATTTGCCCTCCATATTCACATGCCAAAACAAAAAGCTGACGAAGAAGCGCTGGTTTTTCAACCCTGTTTAAAAGCAAAATATCCTTAGAAATAGCAGTCTCTATAAGAGCGTCTCGAATATACATTCCCCATCTTTCTTCGTCTTTTATTAAAAAAGCGCCTCCGGGATATCCTCCAAAATAAATATATTGGTCAATATCCCATCCAAAACAATCATGGCACTCTTTCCACAACCAATGAGAAAAGCATATAACCTCAAAACGGCCCGCCAAACTTTCATTCAATCCTTTATTAATCAATAACGCTGAAGACCCTAAAATAACAACTTTAATGTTATTCCCTAAAAGAGTATCTTCATCCCATAATTTCTTTATCTCACTAGACCAGTCTACTATCTTTTGAACCTCATCTAAGACAAGAATACAAACATTCCCTTTAGAACATTTCATTCGGGCTATATCCCATTGTTGGCTAATCCATTCTATAGCTGGCGGAGCTGGAAGATCCGCCGCGGCATAATGATATGGAACAGTACTGGCTTGGAGTATCTGTTGAATAGCTGTAGTCTTTCCAACCTGCCTTGGCCCTGTAACAACTTGGATAAAATGTCTTTTTTCCCTCAACCGTTCCCCTACAACATTAGTCACATCTCTTTTAAATATAGGCAATTGCATACAATCCTCCTTTTATCTCAATGCATTGAGTAATTTTACGCGATATCTTGAGAAAAGTCAAGGTTTATATGTTACGGATCCCCTCTTTCACCCAGGGCTGGCTCATGCTTGGTCAGTAGACATTCAATTTTAAGTTGTAGGATATTTCACAAGGGAGAATAGTCCTCAAAATGTGACATTTTTGGTAACAGTTCAGCTATCCGCAGAGAAATCGCCTGAACGTGTCATTGCGAGTCCCCCTCCTTGCTTTCGCAAGAAAACAGGGGGGCGAAGCAATCTTTTTGATTCTTATAAAGATTGCTTCGCTTCGCCCGCAATGACACGGCTTTGAGCGTCTTTCTACTTCGGATAGCTGAACTGTTACAAAGCTTGACACTTTACATAACAAATGATTACGCCAGGTTAAACTCCTGCGCGATATTCCATATTTAAAAAATAGTATTGATTTTCATATGACATATGGTATACTGTATTAACTGGTAAATTTAGGTTATGCAATATCATTTTAGGGGGTACACATATGAAAGTTCCTTTTTTTTCTGATAGTGAAAAACTACAAAAAATTATCAAAGCCACGGGCATCTCACGAACAGCTCTTGCAAAACGACTGGAAGTTGACTATAAAACAATCTGGCGCTGGCTGGACAAGGGAGTAAAGCCCCACACCAGACAAAGCCGTGACATAGACCAAGTTTTTAAAGAATATGTTGATCTAACAAAAATCGTTTTTGACTTAAAAAAACGAATTAAAAACCCGCTTGAAATCTTAAAGCATAATGAAAAAATTCGAAAAGATTTCTTCTCAAACATGACCTATCATTCCAATGCTATTGAAGGAAGCCGCCTGACCTTAAAAGAAACAGAAACGGCAATTACAGGTCAAATAGTTAAAGGAAAAGAATTGTTTGAAATTTTGGAAGCTGTTAACCATAAAAATGCCATGGGATATATGCTAAAAACAATCTATCCTGGCTTTAAGATTAATGAGAAATACATCCTGAAATTACATGAAATAGTCATGTACAACTTTAACAATAAACTTCCAGGTGAATACAGGACAGGGTATGTAAATTTGACCAACACTGATGTTATCCTTCCTTCAGCTCAAGATGTACCGTTAAAAATGGGACAACTACTTAAAAAGATAAATCGCTATAACAACAATCCCATCGCTAAAATAGCAAAAGACCATTACGCGTTTGAAATAATACATCCTTTTTTTGACGGTAATGGCAGAGTAGGCCGCTTAATTATGACAACTCAGCTCTTAAGCCAGGGCCTTGCCCCCGCGATAGTACGGATTGAAGACCGATACAAATACTATATGGCATTAGAAAAGGGTCATTTAGGAGATTTTAACAACATCACTCAACTGCTCTCGGACAGCATAATGGCTGGATATGGGTTATTCTCTTTCCGTTGATAAAAGCGTGTCTAACTTTTTCTTAAATTAGATCCTTCGACTCGTCCTTCGGCCTCGCTCAGGATGACAACGGGCACCCCGCTTTGTCATATGAATTTTTAAAAACGGAACTGTCCGTCACTGATATGAACCAAAAACTGCACCAAGGGGACTATTTTGGTTTGCTCCAGTGTTTTATGTTCCACCCAGGGCGTAAGAATTATACCATCTTTATATTTCTTTATTTGTTTCAGTTCTTCAGATCTTAGTTGTTTCGTCCATTTAATCTCAACAGGATAAAAGGTTTTGTTTTGCACAACCGCTACATCCACCTCGCCTTTTTCCCCTTTGATATAGAACGCGGGATTACATCTTTTACAATGATCAACAGCAACTGTTTCTACGAATTGCGCCGTATATCGCGGCACATTCAACCGTTCCTTGATAGAAGCAAAAGAATAGTTTTGTTCAATATGCGCCAATACCGAATGATAAATAAACGGATCTCTGAAATATAATTTGCGGTTCTTTTTAGTAGCCGCGGAAAGCCTGTGTTCACTTAGAGCTTCCAGAATGTACAGCACATTAATTGATTGCAAAAGATAGCAATAATCCGCCACAGTTTTATGGTGCTCAATTGAAAGATGTTTCGCCAGATTATTCCAGGAAATCTGACTTGAATAAGTCGTTTTAATGCCTTTTAGTATCTCCCATAAGTAATGCTCATTTTTGTTATGCTTTAAAATGTCCCCGATAATCCATTCCACATAGATATTAATTACCGAATTCGAAATGGTTTTCTTTGTCAGATAATCAGAGATTGCCGGCAAATAACCGCCATGAATAAGATACTCAGAAAAATAACCCATCAAAACTTCATGATATTCTCGATAGCCTTCAACGGAATCCGTAATGGGAGCGTTTGTGATTTTTTCGCATAATGAACTTAGCCGCGGATTTTTCAAAAGCACGGATTCCTTGAAAGAAAGCGGCTGGAATATAAAATCAGCCTTATCGGCTTTACCACGCCGGCCGGCAAACCTTTTCATCGCGGTTCTGATAATTTGATTATCAGAACCTGTCAAAATAACGATCATATGCTCAAAGATTCCGGAATCCGCCAAATATTTGATTGATTTATCCCAATCAGGAACATAATTAACTTCATCGATAAATAAATATTGATTTTTTTTTGGCTTATAAAATTTTTCAACTATTCTACGCAGAATATGATGAGAATCAATAAGTTCACCTGTGAGAAAAAGTATATTATCGGGATTGCTTTTCTTTTCGGTCAATAGCATAAGAATAAACTGTTTAATGAAAGTAGTTTTTCCGACTTGTCTTCCCCCGGTAATTAAATAAACTCCCGGAATATAAAACTCAGGTTCGTTAATAAGAGACGATTGGTATTTGAACGGAAGACCCTTGATTTTCTTAAGATGAGGATCAAAATCCTTATACCGCGACACAGACTCTTTAAACTGGTTATGTATCAAAAATTCTTCAAACATGATATAAGTATACCATATAAACAATTTTAGTCAATGCCCATTATCCAAATTTAGTCAACACTCATTATCCAAATATCAAACACAGGAACGCTTTTTGCGACAAAACAACCTTAAACCAAAGATTGCTTCGCCCCTTCGGGGTTCGCAATGACACGGTTTATAGCGCTTTTTACTTTAAACAATTGAATTATTACGAAGCGTATCTAATTTTTTTTGAACATATGCCCTGACTTTACTCGCGGATATCCTTTTTACCCATTCTTTTGCCCTTTTAAAATTGAATGACTTAGGAAAATGCAACTCAGGAAAATAACCGAATTGTTTCTTCTTAAAGGCGGATAAATAGAGACAATCTATCAGCGCCTTTTCAGGCTCTGCTATTAAAAAATTACCATCCCCCTTGTACCAACCAAATCCATCAAAGAATGAAACAGTTATGTGATGAACAGAAAAAGTCCCTATTTTTGTCCGAATGCTCTTTGTCTGAGCTGTTGAGGCAAGAGTAATCTCTTGAGGGATTTGCTCCACTATTCCATACAAATGTAAGGCGCTTATAAAAGAAACATACGCTCTGTGTTTGGAAAATAAAAAAGGAATTACCGTGTAAGGACTAAAGCGCGTTCCAATGGCTTCTGCCCATATACCACGATATAGCTTGCGAATTAATCCTTCTCTCTGCAAGAAATTAAGCGCTTGAGTTGTAGCGGATAAAGATTTCCCCGCAAAAGCCGCCAACTCATTTGTTGTAAATACAGCTCTATTCAACTCTTTAATAGAAACTAAAATCGATTTTTTATTCATCTTATGCCTTCATTCTTTCAATAGAATTGCTGACTTTTAATCTTATTTCATCCCATATAACCGCGGAATTATATACAGCCTGATCTTCATGTGATAAATAAAAAACTACAGTATCACGAAATTGTTCAAAATTAACGGCAAAAATATTTTCATATGCCTTTTTTGCTCGTTCCCGCGTTACCCCTGTCTTTTTTATCTTGAGCGGATCATATTGCGAATTTAAAACATATAAATCAAAAATGTCCCTTGCCTGGATTACCGTTCTCCCGGCAAGAGCTTCTATTTTTTGTATAATTGCTGATTGAATATCATAATGCGGAACTAATAACGGCACTAATTTATACATACGCAAGACAATATCCTCAACAGGCTGGGTAACAACTCTCCCTTTAAAACCTCTGCGGGAAAATTCAATCTTGGTAAAAAGATCCTCTCCCGCGGAAGTGAGTAAATGAACTTTAAATCTTTGTGTAGTCTCTGTTTGTTTCGCACGCGTAATATTTGGCGGCACAATTTCTACAATTCCAAATGATTTAAGAATGTCACAGAAGGATGAAGTTTTTAATATCTGCATAACTGTATCTTTAAGGACATTTACTTCCACTTCGCGTATATCTAAATCCATATCTTCTGAGTAACGAAAACTGTTAAAGAAAAAACGCAGATTGCTTCCGCCTTTGAGCGCGTAGAAATTCGCTTTGGTTTTTCGGCCGAACCATCTTAAGAATTCTAAATGAAATAGTTCACGCAATTGTAGTGAATTATACATTATCCTTTCCATAGTATGTAGTATAGTTTAGTTATACCTAAATTGCAAGCCATATTTATGTTTTTTCAAAAAAATGGGCAGAGCTTGCGTTGCCCTGCCCCTCGAGACGCGGGAAGGTTTTTGCGCGCCTCGTGATTTACGCTTATTCGTTACACTTTTACAAGCGCTTCAAGCACATACCGTTCGTATTCGCGGACTTCCGCGTTAAGATCTATTACATCCACTTCCGGCAAGTAGATAAACAGATTTAATCCAGGAATCTTCTGTAAATCCCCCTTAATTCCTGTCTTTGGGATACTATCGTTATTAGCCATAATTTCTATCATCATTCTGTAAAGCTGACTAGTTAGCCCGCCTTTTTTCATCTGAACCAAAAGTATACTATTCTCTGAATCAGACAGTAACATATTATCCGGTGCCGTTAAGTCCATCTTAACAATACCAGCCTTAGCCCCTACAATTACCTGTTTAGGTTCCGGCCTTATTCCCAGCTTATTCTCGATTTCACCAAGCACTTCTTGTAATGTAAACATCTTTCGTTCATCCGCAAACGTTATTATGTTTTCCTGTGTTAAATATTTATCTAATCCGGCAATTTTAAGAATTTCTTGTAAATTCTCTTCAACCTTTTGGTTCCTGACAATAACCATATCTATTACCGGATCTTGCTTGTCCTTGGTTATTTCCATAAGTTCGCGTCTTTCTTTAATAGCCTCTGCTAAAAATTCAAGGTCAATAAATTCATCAACAGCAGTTACCATATACCGCCGGTTTCGCGTTGCTTCTTCTTTTCGTTTAAGAGTTTCCAGATATGGTTTCGCGGCTTGGCTATAATCAATTCTATTAGACATATAAGCGCTACTTACCCTTATGCTGTATATGCTTTTGCCGGCATCAAGAGATTTTATGCTGGGAAGTATTTTTGCAGTAATACCGGCAACGGTATATAACTCATGTATATCCTCAATACGTTTTAGAGTCGCTTCGGTTAAAGCCGTTACCTCAGGATGCTGAAGGCTGATAATATCTTTTCTACCTTTATCCATATACTCAGATATTAAGTCCTCCATTTCTTCCATATTATCCAGATCAACATCCAGTAAAAGCGCGGTCAGGATATTTTGACCCTCGGCTTTTTCCGCAAGTTCCTTCATCATTACTTCTCTCGAAGCATTTTTTAAAGGAACTATTTTAACTTTGAACCTATCTTCCAAAGAACACAGCCAGTTAGAATTAGAATAATAGATATATTCGGAAACCCCCATAACAACATTATATTTTTTGGCTACTTTTTTTAATATGCTTGCGGGTTTAATATAACAAAGGTTTTTTTCTTTTATGTTCTTTATGTTTAAAATAGGCTCATTTTTTTTGTCACAGGTTTCGTCTGTCATTCGCGTTAACTCGTTTATAAACGCGTCAACATCCATACCTTTCCCTGAAACTGAAAGAGTAAACTCGCTTCCATCCTGAAATTCTACCGCCAACATCTCCAGCACGTTATTTATCACTCTCTTAGGTTTAGAATCCAGCTCCTTAACATTTTTCTTTTCCGAAACTTTCATTAACTCTTCTTTGCCATCTTCAGAATGTATTGTTTCCCTTTGTATAATGTCTTCCACTTTAAGATCAACATCATACTCTGTCTGCAATCCACGCATCTTAGTTAGAGGCAAAATCCCCAACCCTTGCCCCATAACCTCAACTTTCATCACTTTTCCCGTTAATCTGCTTCTTTCCACAATCTTAACCATAAGTATCTGCGCTTCCCTGTGCGGCCATTTTCCGGGAAATGTATCTATCAATTTCTGCAACATCAGAAAGGCTTCCTTACGCTGAATATATTTTTCAAGAATGCTAAGTATTTTTACGCAAAGAGTGTAACTCTTGTCCTCTTTAATGCGTACCTCTTCTAAAGTTTTTACGGCTTTTTCATACAGTCGCATCCTCGCCGCGGCTTCGGCAAAATCAATACGCGGGCCGTGCCAGAAAAACGCGCCGGATTCTTCATTAATAAAAGTTTTTATTCGCTCCGAGTATAAGGTATCGTTTAAATAACTTAAAATAAGGTAGGCTCGCGAACGGGTAAAAATATTCTTTTCATTCGCGGCAAATTTCATTAGTTTACGCAAGTGAATATCCGTTATTTTCGCGCGATTTTCTTTTTTCAACAATAACTGTCCTAAGTACTCCAGCAATATAACCCTTTCCGCCAAACGCGCGTTATCTTCCATGTACAAAACTCCGTCTCCTCGATTTTCTTCTATCAATCTTTGAATCAACGCATCCACATTTGACGTTTTCCTCAACATCCTCAATATTTCAAGCTCATTATCAGTAACCAATGGAAACTGTTCATCATAAGGCTGGGTAAAAAGAATTGTAACTTCCCCTATAGCATGCGGCAAAGCTTCCACCACGGGCCGAGTTTGTACAATATAAATTTTGCCGTCCGGTGATGCTATCCATTCTATAACCTGTGTCCAGTAATGATTCATAGCCTCTATTTTTTTGCCCAACTCAGCTAACCGGCTTACAAACTCATCATTAAACATCTTTATACGCATTACCCTGTCTTTATTTTTGTCACCTATACCCGTATCAACTGGCATATCAACTATCTTGCCGTCTATATTCAGTTTACTGTTTTTTATGCGGGAAAGATTACTTATCTCTCTGACCCTTCCTGTGTACTTATCTATTCTTGCCCAGGCCGATTTTCCCTGAGAAGAAACAACCGCACCTGAGCCTTTTCCCGCGAAAATACATATTTCGCCCGGATTTTCCGATACAGGATTATGCGTGTACATAACACCTGAAATAAAGGCTCTCTCCATCCTCTTATCTTCTGCCAATGTCATAATGTTTTCGCTTATTTCACCAACCGGCACTTGAAGTAATACAGCGGGATAAACATCTCTATCGCTGACTTTGTGCTCTAACCTTAAAAGAAACGCTTTATAAGAATACTTTTGCGCGATTACCCGCTTTACAGCTTCTATAACCTGCTCATCTGTCCTGACTTCCGTAAACTCCACGTGATCAGGATATGATTCATAATGCCCGGCCGCGCTCGCTGTCGGCAGATCTTCAAAATTAAAACTTGACCGCACATAAAATCCTTTATTCTTATATAAATCACCGTGGTCTTTCCTCAATTGTTTAACTTCATCCAGGACAGTTTTCTTCAATTTTGCCAATTCAGGCATATCCATGCTTGTTTCAATTATCATATCACGAATAATCGCTAAACGTTCTTTAAGTTCATCAGCGCTAAGCAAAATCCTGCCATAATCATCCTTTATACCTACCATCTTGTCTTCTATTTTCTGATATAAAGATTTTCCATCAGCATCCGGCGTCCGCAAAAACCGGTCTGAAAATTCAAATGTAAATACAGCGCCCGGCGGAACATTGTCTTTCAATCCATTACTAATCATTTCTCCAAGATTTGCCGCTTTTGACCCAACCCTGTTAGTATAAAATCTATCTACCTCATCAAGGTCAAAAACTAATTTCGAGTCCCCGCCGACAACCGCTTTAGGGGGAAATATCCGATCCTCACAAACAGGTTTCTCCGGCACATAGTGTTCTTCGTGATGGATATCCTCCTCATTGGCTAATCGAAAATGAGTATCCCCATCTGCCGCGTACACCCGAAACATGCCGATTTTATTATTGAAATGGCTTAATAATTTTATCGCGTTAGGAACAATCGCCACAGGTACGCCTGCCTCCTTTATCGCCTCCATGGCGTGACCTGCTTCAAAGCTACTTACAATAACACCGCGGCCCTTAAGTGTATGACCAGGTAATTCGGGAATAACCCATATTTCATCACCCTTTGCCTCTAAGAGATATCTATCCATATCCTCCGGTTTTCTCACAACAACTATTCTGCCTGTTCTTCTGCCATGAGCTAACCCGTTATTATTACGAATACCGTATTTTTCAATAAATCGTCTAAAAATATCATCAATCACACCGCTTATACCTCGAACAAAACTCATATGATTGTTTATTTTTATAAAATTTCCTAATTTGTTATCTTTTTTTGACAATGCGCTTAAATAAAAACCTATGTTACCCCAATGCTCTATGGCGCTATTGTATAACTTTTTATCAATATCCCCCCTGAACTGCGCCAATTCATCATATACCCCGGAAAATATTCCGCCTCCCCATTCTGTCTCTACTTTTTTCAAAAAGTCTGATAATAAATCCGTTAAACCTTTGTCTATTTTAAGTTTTTTATCTTGTTCTATCTCATATTGCACAGCCCGGTTTATTTCGCCGATTATCGCGGGTTGTTTATTTTGCACTATTTTATTCAAAAATTCCTGCATTTCAGGAACATGTTCGCCCCTGGGCGGATAGGTTCCGTCTCCAACATGCATCTTCCAATAAGATAAAAGTAAAATAGCTCTGACTATCTGATTGTAAAGCGTCCCGAGAACAATATCCCGCGGCATGTCTTCAAAAAACGCCCTCGTCATATAAACAGCAGGCCCTCTACCTTCACGTGTACGTGAAAAGGCGGCTTGCCACCTTCCGTTTTTGCACATTACTAAATGCGGATGTAAAACTTCCTTGCTCCCGGGTTCCGCTTCAAGAAGATAAATCTTTAAATTTTTTAACAGTTCCCTGTTTTTCCTCAGAAAAGCTTTGAATTGTTTATCCTGTTCAATCCTGTTTAAAGCTTCCCAAAAAGGGCCGTTAACAGGCGCGACATTGCCGCCCTGTCTAGGATTATAACTAAGTTTGTCCTCAGTTTCACTCAATTCTAAAAGCAAAAACCGCTCTCCGGCTAACTCATCTCTTGTCGCGCGTTCTTTAAGCTCTTTCCTATACTCGGATATTCCGATCCCTGCAGCCCCTATGTCTTTCGGGTATTTTTGTTCTGAAGAAACATCTGTCTCCAACGGATGAGGAATCCCGAAATCAGAAAAATTCCATTTCGTTTTTGTAAAATTTCCCAAATTAATAGTCCCGTTTGGACGTAGGTAATCTTTGATAATACTCATTTCTCCCGTACCGAACTTAACCTCCATAGCCTCATCAGTCACCTTTTGATCCGGAAACAATCTGCTTACAAAAAAAACAAATCCCAGCACAATTATAGGCCTCGCGAGAACACCGGCCTGGGACAAAGCGGCAAGTCCCGCGCCTATGAACAGCATAACCGCGCCTGCTATTAAAAGCCCCTGAGCGGCATAAAGATCGATGTGCGATTCAATGCCTTTTAGATGCAGCCATTCATGGAAATAATGTAACCATTGAATAACATGATGCCTTTTCTCCATCTTTTCAACGTTTACATAAGTAATGCCGCCTTTAACATATACCAACAGGTCTGATCCAACCGGCATTTTAAGAACATCCATGCCCTTCGGCCTAAACGGCGCTATCAACCCTTCCTCATGCGTTCCAACTGCCGTATGTAGCGGCAACAGATCATACAAATCAGCAGTCTGCAACCCCAAAAGCACCGTCACCACACTAAACCCCGCGAGCGGCATCATAACAAACCATCCTCTATACCCAATCAAATACGCAAAAAACATCCCCACTGTAATCAAGAGATAAACCGAAAACGCCTTAGCCGAATTCTCTTTGGTTATGGGGAGCTTTTTGTCTTTATCCTCCGCCTGAGTACTAAGCAGTGATTTCCACTCAGGGTATGATATCTCTTCCTGCATTGCTTTTACAAATAAATGAGCTGTTCTTTCTTTGTCTTCCGTAAGATATTTTACATCATTTTCATTAGGTACAATAATATCTCCGCCTGCTTCATAGCCGCCTACCGTAAGGGCTCTTTTGCCTTCTGAAGTTAACGTATGAGTCGCCTCGTTCTTTTTTGGCATAATCAAAACTTTATACTTACCCTCTTCATAGACATAAATCAGATTATGCGGAATATCTTTTTGGATTAAATCATTTATATCTATTTGCAAAGCTTCAACTATATCCGATAAGTACTTACCTTCCAGATAACGTATACTCAGCGGCCACCCTTTAAGATACCCACCTTTGACATCATGATAATCCTTATACTTTTCATCCCAATCAATCTGAACCGTGCCCTCTCTCATATTCTCCCAAAGCGCTATTCTTCCTTTTGTAAACTGACCGTGAAAATGATAAACACTGGCCGCGGCTTTAGGGCTGTTATATAATCCCTGAAATTTCTCTCCAAGCCTTTTTGCCATTAAAAATAGCGTCCCTATCTTATTTGTTGAATCCAAAAGTTGATTTGACACTTCCCTGGATTTAAGAACCATATGATCTTCACCAGCCGCGTTTATGTTGGCCATCAGATCATATATTTCATCTCTATTTTTTACTGAGAACAAGGCCTGTCTTGAAACTTCACTGAACCGGCATTTTTTGTCATGTTCTGTTTTGAGTTTTTTCCCTGTCGCAATTTCTTCGGATTTAATTTTTTCTTTATGTACTACTATCGGCGGTTTTTCTTTTTGCTTTTGCTTTTCATACTCACCTCTTCCAGGCACACTAACAATCCTGATCCACGTTCCACTGGGAATCTCTATTTTTTCTGAATATGCTTCATGCTTATAATTAAGAACACTTTTCCCATCTAACCATCTTTCTTCACCTATACGCTCTAATTCTTTATTAACCTTATCTTCAAGCATAATATTTTCGCTTAAATCATAAACATCAAGAGGAACAATCTGGCGCGCGCTATCCTCAACCGCTGAACGAATCTCATAGTAGGAAGCATCAGGATCATCATAAGGCATATCATTCTCTTTAAGAAGATTATAAGCAATCTCCATAACCAGCCCATAAGACAGATCCTCATGAGAAATATTATTCAATTCCGACATTAACTGCTGAAATATTTTTATGGATTTTATGTTTTTTTCCAGGCTGGAGAGAAACGCGTCACTCAAATATCTGTCTCCGGAAGCGTAAATATCTGAAATGCTAATAACGGCAAGCATAACAAGAATAGTATCTCTCATTTTCTCACGCGTCATTGCTTTTGGCAGAAGCTGTTGTTTTTCAAGATTATCCAGTAACGCGTCCAAATCAGATGATATGCCTTGAAGAGTGGTTTCTGCCGCATATTTTTCGCCATATTTTTTGCCCGCATATAAATCCCACGGACTCGCGTGATGCTTTATAAGGAATTTTACCGTTTCTTTCATAAGCCCGTCAGCTCCAAGGCTTGTTAATAATCCATCTGCCAGATAAACACCAGAATCCCTGTGCATAAGACCTAACGGGCTCACAGCCGAACCTATTTCTCCTGTTTCCACATTAATAGAAGCATCACCCTCCATCCCCCTGCCATAATCATGAAGCGCCAAGCCCATTCTAAGAATGAACTCATCATTAGCAGTAAGATTATCAATCCCAAGCGTTTTCATCAATAATTTCAACTTATCTGCCGTTAAATTAGGTTTTGTTTCCAGGATATCGCCTTGCATTTTTATTCTTCCGTAAACGCTATGTTCAAAATGACCGAACGACTTTCTTAATAAGGCTTCCCCGCCCTCTACCGCATATTCCATATGTTGTAACCTGTCTAATAAAATTTCCAACTTATTTTCATCTTTAGCACGTGGTCCCCATGCGCCATCCCCATCTACTGTTTTCTTTTGGACACTCCACGTTTTACCTTTATCCATGACACTAATTAATGTGTAGTTCTTTAAAAAATTAAAAATGTCCTTATACCCATCACGACTATGTTCATCTAAACCATCTTTCACTATCTTCTCATATCTCTCTCTAATTTTCCTAGACTTATATACAATAGAATGCATCTCTTCAATAAGCCCTTTTATATATTCTAGTTCTTTCATTCCCATCTTTTCTTTGGAAAATTTCTCAAGAATATTACCTATTTTTTCAGATATTTTTTGAAGTTTTCTTGGACATCCAAAAAATTCCACAGTATCTTCAAGCCGTTTTTTATCCTCAATAAGTTTTCTAAGCAGTACAAAATAATTATCTGCGCTAATAGGTTCTAATGTGAATGTAGGGTCTATCCATTTTGTTTCCCCTTCAATAGGCATACAAGTTATCCAATCCAGGGATGTTTCCGTCGAATAATACCCTTCAGAAGTCATTCTGCTCTTCTTTGTTTCTACTATCTCGCCGTACCTACTCACAATATCTTGGATAGCTGAAACATCACCAACCAAAGAAATATGATCACAAAGACCAACGACTATATCCTCGGGAATATGCCATGTTTCAGTCAAATACCTTTTTGCTTCAGCTTTGACAAATTTCAAAGCGTTATCTGTACCTAATTCAAGTAAATTATCAAGAACCTGTATCCTGGTCTTATTGAAATGTTTAACAATATTAAAAAGTTCCACTAATTTTTCTTCATTTTTCCCTATAACACCATCTTCCAATACACATAATGTTTTAACCGCGATTAAAGAAATTTTAGAATTTTTATCATAACCCCATTTTCTCCATTTTCTCCATTTTTCACCATACATCCTCTCCCAATAATCCGCATCGACTGTTTTCTTTTTTGCTTTATATTTAAATATTCCCTGATCCCTTCGCCACTTTCTTTCATGCTCTTTTGCGGACAGTTTTAATATTCGAATAAGTTTATCCCTATTTTTTATTTTCCTAATATTCGCAATAGCAATCTTTCCTATCTCTGAAAAATTAGAACTCGCGGCTTTAAAAATATCTTTCGGATCAACGGAATAAGCTTTATGTTTTATTCTCTGATATTTAATTTCTTTCATCTTCTTAATTACGGGAAGGCTTATTAACAAGATAACAGTACCAACAGCAGAAATACAAATCCACAGCACTACTCCCTTCATAGATCCCGGCACACCGCCCACTATATCTCCGCCAATGAAAAACAAAATCCATCCAATCGAAAAAGTCAAAAAAAACACGAACATTATAACCTCTATATCACCATTTCCCATTTGTCCAGAATGTGTTACCCTGAAAAAAGTTTTTATCTTTTTTTGTACCTTTTCTTTGTTATTTAAGTAATAAAGAAAAATCGCCAGAACTGTTATTATACCAATCGTCCATAAGCTTCCTTTAGCAACAACGCTTAATCCTTGCACAACTTTCCCAATGCCCGCTTTGCCGGTAAATTCTTTCACAAAAAAGAGTTTTTGGAACGCGTCCATGAAAGGCGCGGCTTTTGTGACTGAAAGGCCGAAATACCTCATAAAGTCATGTTTTGGCAAACTGAAACACAGGCATATTATGGTAAAAAATGCCGCGCCGTAAGTTATTAAATGCCTTTTACCTTCAGCACACCAGTATGGGATAAATCTGTCTTTTTGCTCGCCTATTGCTTCTTTGGGAAGCATTAACAGTTTTGTCATGAGTTTCTCCTTCTTACTCGTTCCCAGATGTTCACGATAATAGATTTTTTCCACTATTCTGTCTAACCCTACTGGAAGCACCTTTTCCGTGTAAGGCCATCTGTTATCCTGCCCCACTCTTATCTGGTCCCAAACTACCTTCGCGGACGCCATAATAGGCGTGTAATAAAACGGCATTAGAAACGCGAGTTTCATGTGATATATGTAATAATACGGCATTGTGCCGATCTTTATATTCCACCCAAAAGCCTTGAATAAAATAAAAGCACTCATTAAAACTATACCCGGCGCCATTAATAAAAGCATAGTAGTATTTACCTGTGTAAAAAAGTATCCTACAGCGGTTAAAATCGCCCCAAATATAAAGGTTAAAATGCCCGGCTGATATTTTCCTTCCTCAACAATGCTTTTGTCTTCTTTTAGCATTTCTATTCTTGCGTCAATAGCTTTTATTACATATCCTCGACATTCGTTAATGTTTTCTTCATTGCTCTTTTTTAAATCTTCTATAGTCATTTCTTTATCTCTAGTATTTTTCAAAGAATCTCTAAATATTTTTGCCGCAAATCTGACAATATGCTGAGAAATTTCCTTCTTTTCTCTCTTAATACTTGATTCTATTACGTTTATAGCCTCTTCAACTTTTTGCAAAGAAACTGTCTCTTCCTTTTTCTCTTCTTCTTTACTGTCCTCTCCATCATCCTTTTTATTGTCATCACATAATCCATTAATATCATCCTCAAACTTCTTAAGCACTATTACCCAATGTTTAATGGACTCTTGTCTGTACTTCTTAAAATCAACTACTTTATGCGCGATACTTACCTTGTCTGCTTCAAGCTCTTCCACTCTATCATCATAATATTCATAGCCTTTCTTTACCTTTTCCTTACCTCCCAATTTATTATAAAAAAGCGCCGTCAGGTTATGAGCGACCTGGTAAAAATAAAACGCGAGGAGCATTCCCACACCAACAGATACAACAGGTATAAACCACAAGTCAAAAGGAAGCCAGGTGTTTACGTAAATTGTCGCGTCCTTAATAACCGTCATTATTCCTGTCGGAAATTTTAACGCAAGCCAGGGAAAAGCGCTGAAAACGCGGCTTAAAATAAGCGCCCACATATAAAAGAATGTAACCATAAAACTCGCGTAAGTAAAAATGGATGAAGTGAACCCCGAATCTAAAAGAACGGCAATGAATATATTACTCCATCCAACCTGTTTTGGTCTGTTCGCTACGTCTTCAGGCATTTTTAATAAGTCATACCTCAAAAAGATCCTTGTAAGCAATATACCTACGCCCCAGCCAAGTATAGTACCTGTAAAAAAACCAAGCGCCAGAGCCGCGACACCAACGATAACAGGGTTGACCGGCCCAAATACCGCGCCGAACAGGCCTGAAACAAAAACACCATAAAACGGCGCGAGCAACACGTAATTCGCGGCAAACACAGTACCTGTGGAAACAACCAATATCCATCTGGACCGTTGTGAGATCCAGGCAAATAGTTTAGGCCCCGCGGCCTCAAGCACAGACGCGCCCGGATCAGTGTAATAATACACTCTCATTTTTCTCGCTGAAGCGCGACTTCCAAGGTGTTTATCTTCTGTTGTATCATCAGCAGGATGTTCTCCAAGAGGCTGAAGAAAACTCAAATCACTTAAAGCCCTGATAATTTCCAGTAGCGGCAAAAGTTCTCTATTCCGTATCCTTTCTTTTTCAAAGAACGGAGCCTTTTTTATCCTTTGCATAATTTCGCTATGTTTTATTGAAGCTTGTCTTTTATACCTTAAAAGAATTTCTTCTGTTTTTTTTCTGTCTGTCGCGCCACCTTCATTTGTATAACCAAACATGGCTCTTACGCTGAACCAGTTTGAAAGCCCGTCAAGGTGGAACAGAGTATGCGTCGCGGTTCCCTTCATAACCCATTGCCAGCCTCTTTCACGCGCTAATTTAATAAAATTGGACCCGGCTGAAAACCCGCCTAAAAATCCGGTCATAGTAAGGATTACCCCGGAAACAACGTTCAATATAGAAAGATGGGACAAAGCTACCACAATCCCTGCAATTAAACCCGCTGTAAGGCCCGTTATCGTTGTAAGCAGGGTAATCCAATGCCTTGGCGTTGTAAGCCCGAATTTAATCGGACCCCACCCGTTATAATCAAGATGAAAAAATCTGTTTAACCCATACGGCATCTGTATGGGGTTACCCTGCATAACTGCCGGGCCTTCACGTTCACGCATTTCAGACTCAATATAGTAATTTCTATTGCAGTAAATTCCATTTTCTTCGTTGAAAATCTCACTAAGAAGCGCTAATTCTTCGCTACTGGTCTTTTTATCTTTTCGTTTTTTCTGAAACTTATCATATTCTCTATCAATATCCTGCGCCTGAAACAGGTTTATGTTCCAGCGTATGGCTTCATTGTATAGATTTGGATTTCTTCTTTTAAGGATCCGCGGCAAAATTCTCGCGGGATCATAAATACCCTTTTCATTTCTCATCTCCTCAATAAGATATTCCACAACTGTTTGTATCCTGTTATACCCGCAAGCGACTGTCCAATAATGAAACCTTTGAGGCTCGTTATCTTCATCAAGTATTTCCCAGGCCTCAGGCAACGGCTCATTATACTGCTCATAATTCTGTATCATCATGGCCCCGCCAAAATCATTCGCCGAGGGTTTTCCTACCGGCTGGAGCTGTTCCCCCGGATAATTTCCTTCAGGAACAGGTTCCCCGCTGAACCTGGCGTTCTCCTGCATCTGAGGATGGTTATTAACTACATGCGCTATTGACGGCGCGGCCCCGGACATAATATTGGAATCAAACCTGGCAATAGTCCTGTTTAAAGGATAATCACCTTTAACAACAGCATGCCTGTAAACATTATCCACAACACGATACGCCAGAGGCGGCACGCCGGGCGAAGGTCTCGCGACTAAAAATAGTGGCGCTAATTTATCGGCTATGTCTATTACTCTCGCGTCGCCTGATATTTCAGCTAATTTGCCCAAAAGAATTGAATTATCAACATGTAAATTGTCACTTGCGAGGCCTTCAAAGTCTTGCCATTTTTTCGATTCCAACAATATTCTGACCGTTTCTTTTCTTAAAACAATATCACCGTTTGTTATCGCATCTCTTATTCGGATTTTAATCCCTTCAGGAAGTTTAAGATTTTTATCGGGCCATCTTGGATTTGTCTTAAACCTCTCAGGGATCTCATGCATATCAAAAATAGATTTAATAAGATCTGTTTCAGAAATCGCGTTTATAAGAACATATCGATAATCCGTGATCGTCCTTTTACCTAAAACTCCTGATTCTTTTTCTTCTGTTAATTGCCGCTCAAGCCAGTCGCGCTCGCCGCGCTGATCAGCCGTTTCCTCTCTTATCTGCCTGGCAACATCATGTTCCCTGTCAACCACAAATCTTCTTGTATCTCTCCAAAACATACCATTAAGTAAAAGCCAGGGTTTAAGAAACTGTACAAGCATCATAAACGCTATACCGCCGGAAACAAAAACAGTAAACGCGAAATTTCCCCAGTTCATTGATTTATTCAACGAAAGCCCGAGAAAAGTCGGTCCTAAAAACCGTATGCCAAAATAAACAACGCAAAAAATCACTATAAATAATAATCCCGAAATTACCATAGGCCATAAATACCTGGACTTCATTGTCGCCCTTGCCGCTAACGAATCCAGTGTCTGTTCGTTCTCACCCATCTTTTTTACCCTCATTGCCCTGTTCCTTATGCCTTCCTCTAATGAAGGAGCGCGTTCGGAATTGACCAGATCAATACAGTGTTTTGTAGCTGTAAGGTCATACCCCACTTTATGCGCGAAAAGCTCGTTTGCCCGCTCTCCCCATTTACTCGCGTAAACCCATGGAGTTTTCCCATCCTCTTTTTTCTCTAATCTATCAAGATATATCTCTGACCCGGGCATTTTATCCGCGTCTCCAAAAACACCGATCACAAAGCCTCCTGAAGTTTCACCCACCTCATTAGGCGCGTCAAGATATTCGTTCGTACGCAGCGTAATTTTTCTAAATTCAGGACCTTTTACTTCAAGCACTTTGAACATCTGTAGATTTTTTATCTGTACGCGATACTGCATCCTTGCGTCATATTGTTTCTCTTCAATGTCATCCAAAACCTTCTTAGCTTCATCTCGTAAATATCGCGCTTCCAACCGTACTATCTCAATAGAATCAAAAACATTCCTGTACGTATACGTATCTTCAACCCATTCTTCAACCCGGGGAAACGGGACTCTTACCGGAAGATTCCGCAATACTTTTTGGACCTTTTCTTTTTTTGCAAGTAAAGCATTTAAAAAATAGTTGTCTCCGCCAACAAGGTTAAATTGTTTTCTTAAAAACTCTATTTCTTTTTTGCCTTCCTGCAATCTGATTTCCTCTTCTTTTATCGCTTCTATTTCCTCCTTTAGATTTTCATCTACAGATTTGTAAAATTTTTGTTTTTCTAGTTCCCTTTCCAATCGAACCCTTTCTTTTTTTGTATTTTTTAACGTATTCTCTAACCTTTCTTCTCTTTCACTCATTATCTGAGCGAATATCGCATTTACAGGAGAGGCCTGTATCTCTGCTGTTTTAGCTTTTTCGCTGTCAAGCTTTTTAAATAAGTCCGGAATGTTTTTAATTGTACTTATGCTACGAAGTAATTCTTCCCGTTTTTCTGTCAATTGCTCATTTTCTTTGTTCCTTTCATCTTCATTCTCTTTTTCAGAAACTTTGTCCCTTATTTCTAAAAACTCCGACAATCTCTCTTTGTCTTGCGGGGATATACCTTGTATTAACCTGATCTGTTCTTCAAAACAGCTTTTTCGTTCCTGCAATAATCCCAAAAATGACACTATTTGTCGGTATTTCTGCTCTTCGTTTGCTCTTAAATCATCTTTTATTTCTTCGAAAATGGAGCTTATTTTTGTGACTGACTCATCAGGACATACACTCTGAATTATTCTGTCCAATTTACCTTCCACCCCATCCAGTCCTTTTAATATTTTTTTCATAGCCTTCTCCTGAGCTTGAGCGGCTTTTTTCTCTTTTTGCCACCTCCTGGTAAATACTTTATCACTGAACCATTTCCGGGACGTAAGTACCATAAGACCAAAGAATCCAACACTCCATATCCATACCTTATTCCACGATAAATAATGCGCCAATTCATATGCGGGAAGATTCCATAATATGCCGCCTTTACCCGCAATAGGCCACGCCCAGCAAACAAACATAAGCGCCGTTAGCATCAAAAATCTAAATCCCCACTTGGTAATGCGAGGGCTATGGGCTTTTTCAATCTCTTTTATAGCCTCACCCATTGCGTTCCCATCACCGTCTGACACTTTTTTCCCCCCCGCGTAACTGTTCTTAACCTCGGTAAGATCCTTTACCAGAGGAGGGGCTTCATATTTAACATTAGTCGGATCATAAACATTCGAAGGCGGCCCTCCACCGCCGGTTCCTTTACCTGTACCAACCGGTTTTTCATGAGAATCTATTTTTGATTTTCGTTTTGTCCAAATGGACACTGCTATCGCGGCAAGCAACAGATAACCCCATAGAAAAATCCCCTTCCACTTTCTCAAAGTCTCAGAAGGAGGTATCAAGATTTTTTTGCCTTCTCTCGCGTTTATAAGCGTTACTATCTGTTCACGCGCATGCGGCATGGTTATTGCTGTTTCCGCGCCATTAACCGACCTGCCTTCAACCTTAACAGCCTGTTCATGAATCATGGAAATAACGCGGTTTACCAGTTCTTCATCAAAATCTTCCAAATTGTTCATGCCCTTTACAATTTCAACGGCCTTTTTTACCTCTACGCTCTTCGCTAAATCCTTGTACGTGCCATAAAGATCACTATACCCTAAGCGGGATACTTCAAAAGCCCAATACATAATAGCTTCTACCGCGCCTTTGTCCGGAGCTTCCTGGATTCCGCTGAGATTCGTAACAAGGTTTCTTATAAAAACAGCGCATTTAACGCGGTTTCCAATTTCGTTTTCTTTTTGTAAATCCATCCCAAAATCTACAACACGGTTATACACACTATCGACCAGTTCTTTATTCTCGGGATTGCCCAAAATGTGTTCAGGATCAGCGCTTTTTAAAATTTTAGTTACTCTCGCATAATCTGAACCATCACGTAATCTATAGGTCGTAAAAGTCAGTCCAACACCTGAACCAACGGACATTTGTGATATTTTATTAAAACCTTTTTTAATCGATTCTATTCTTCCCTTAAATGATTTTTTTTCTTCTTCGGAGAACGGTAAAAAAGGAGCATTTTGAATACAAAACTCTTTTGCCTTAATCCTTCCTTTAAACGATTCAACCTTACCTTCACCAAGTGATAACCTGAAACCCATATATTTTACATCTGAACTGGTGAATTTTTTATAGTCTACGGGATTCATTCTGACGGTGATCCAGTTTTCTTTGTTATTTTCCTTGTTGGTCTCTTCAAGGAAGATATTATATCCATCAGACATTTTGTCCTGTTTACCGGGAATAGTCAGGTTAACCCAATTCCCCTCTTGTCTGTGCAATTTACCGTTTTTGTCTTCTGAAATCATAGCCGCTTCCAATCCGTTCCCTACAACTCTATTTTTGCTGACAAACTCTTCTGGAACTTGCATTTTAAAAATAAATTCTTTTCCTGTTAGATCGACATATTTACTATCAAAAATATCTTGAACTGGAACATACAACATTGCCCCTCTCTGGTTTTCTTCATCTGTCGTTATATCGATATTGACATTCAATATAGGCTCCATATCTCTACCTGTTCCCTTAACAGTTATTGTGTCAGGATCAATGTTGGATGATATATATTCCCCGCTTTTTATACCTTCCTTAAGCTTATCTACCATGGTAAAACACGTTATTGATATAAAACCATTTTTCTTCGGGAAAAATTCTTCAAAACCAGGGATTGTAATTCCATACCAATCCATCAAATTTAGTATTTCGGTCATTGAGTTATAATATTTCATTTGATCTGCCGTAGAAAATTCCTCTTTTTGCGAGATAAAATCATAATAAGCTAAAAGTTTTGCTTTTATTATGTACGGTAACGCGTCTTTAGTCTCAATCCACTTATTCCTGATAAATTCTTCACTCATTCCCCTGTTATAAATTCTAAAATCTTCTATCGGCTCTATACTGCCCAGTGTCTTCATATCTATCTTTGCCCATCCCACAATATGGTCAACATCCCAATATCGGCTCATAATATCCGTTAAACAACGCAAAACTTCATAAGCTGTCTTATCTTCTACAATCTGGGCAATGCCATCAACCGGTTTTTCGTAACCCGCATAGCGCTTAATAATAGTACGGGTTGTTTTAAGCCTATTTTTCTGTTCTTGGAATTCAACTTTTTGACTGAATTTTTCAACAGGTATTCTTTTTTCTAAAATCAGTTTCGTTTTATCCCAAACAGCCTTAATTTTGATATGTGTCGCTTTTTCAGACTTACTTTTCCCAAAGAAAAATTTGGGCCGGCCTGGTTTTGTTTCAGCTGGAATTGTGAAATTATACTTATTCGTTCCTTCGAAAACATTATCCCCCTCAAAAACATCATACTTTATAAAATATTTTATAACTGTCTCTTTTTTGCCTTGTTTCTCTACTACTCTACCGTTTTTCAGCTTGACGCCTGTTACCTGTTTATCAGCGTCTTCTCCTTTTGCGGGAGAAACGAATACATCACCTATTTCTGTCTCATAAGACAACACTTCTCTTGATGCCCCCTCATGCTGTGTATAGTACCTCTTCTTCCCGCCGGCGTCTCTCCTCACTCCAAACGTGTACATTAAACTTCCAGTACCGCTTACATTTCCTGACTCATCTATACTCAACCCTTCCCACTGCTGTGTCGCGTCGTCTCC
>JBDRBY010000030.1:0-37104 GCA_043822245.1 Candidatus Omnitrophota bacterium | reverse complement strand
CAATATTACAGATTTTGAGTGTTACCATATTCGAGAAAACCCCCATTTTACAGGTGTTTGCGACGCTTGACCACAAAAAAGAAATGGGTGATTCTTGTAACCAGTTATTGTTGTTCGACTTATAATGGGACACTAGTGATTTGTAATGTTAATTTAACCTGGTTAAAGAGGATATAGTGGACAAAAATGGGAGAAATTTAAATATGTTGATACCGACGATAATAATGGGGATGCTTGCTTTGGTTCTGGTTTCTATAGGCTATTCTAAAGGCCAGCATATGGAGGGCATAAAATTGGGCTTTAAGATGGCGGTAGAAATACTGCCGTTGTTATTCTTTTCATTTGTTGTTTCGGGAATGGTTCGAGTGCTTATTCCGCAGGAATTTTTGGCGAAGATGTTAGGCACGGAATCCGGCGCGCGAGGAGTCCTTATTGGCACGGCGGCAGGCGCGTTTGCTCCGGGCGGGCCTTTTGTTTGTTTGCCGATAGCCGCGGCTCTTTTACGTTCAGGAGCCAGTCTGGGAACCATGGTCGCGTTTTTAACGGGGTGGTCGCTCTGGGCATTAAACCGGGTGCCTTTGGAAGTAGGGATCATGGGGTGGAGGTTTACGGTTATACGAATGATGAGTGTGCTTATTTTCCCGCCTGTCGCGGGTTTAATCGCGCAGATGTTGACTAAAGTAATAAAATAGGTGATAGTTAAACGAACAGGACTTGCTGGGGGTGCGGTGTTATGAAAATGATTAGGCGTTGTTTTCTAGTAACGTTATTTGTAGTTCTGCCGCTGAATTGTGGGTGGTGTGAAGGCCGGACGAAGATACTCGCGTCATTTTATCCGATGTACATTATGGCTTTAAATGTCGCGAGGGATGTGCCGGGCGTTACCGTGATGAATCTAACTTCGCCTTCAACCGGCTGTTTGCATGATTACGCGTTAACGGTCAATGATATGAAGAAAATTGTTGACGCGGATATCCTTGTCGTGAACGGCGCGGGGATGGAGTCTTTTTTGGAGAGGGTAACAGCGCGGTATCCCGAATTAAAAATAGCTAAATTATCAGAAGGGATTCCCTTAATAAAAGGCGGAGAGGAAGACGGTGATAATCCTCACGTATGGGTAAGCATTTCTAACGCGATCACGCAGGTAAAAAATCTTTGTAACGCCTTGCGGGCGTTTGACCCCTCGCGCGGCGACGCGTACCAAAAGAATACGGATGAATACGTTTCTAGGTTAGAGTTTTTGCGCCAAAGGATGCATATTGCCTTGGATCGGTATAGAGGCCGGAAGATAGTGACGTTTCACGAGGCGTTTCCTTATTTCGCGCGAGAATTCGGATTAGAGATTGCCGCGGTTGTGGAAAGAGAGCCTGGCAGTGAGCCCAGTGCGCGGGAACTCGCTAAAACAATAGATTTAGTCCGCGAAGCGGGTATCAAGGCCTTATTCGCGGAGCCGCAATACCCCGTGATAGTCGCGAAGAGTATTGCTGAAGAGACCGGCGCGAAAGTTTATATCTTGGATCCCGCGGTAACCGGCCCGGAACAACCGGACGCGTATATCAAGATCATGGAAATGAACTTAGAAACACTTAAAGGGGCGTTGAAGAATTAATATGAACCAATCCTGCGGACATTGTTGTGTGAAAATCGAAAATTTAAACGTGTCGATTGACGGCAATCGGATACTTGAAAATGTCCATCTGCACACGGACTGCAAAGAAATCCTATCGATTGTAGGGCCCAACGGGGCGGGAAAAACCACTTTGCTTAAAGCGATCTTGGGTGATACCGTTTATTCGGGAAGTATTCAGTTTCAGATAAAAGGTCAGAAGAATCAGAATCCTAAAATAGGCTACGTCCCGCAAAAACTTAATTTTGACTATGGCGCTCCTGTAAGTGTTCAAGATTTAATAGCCGCGTCCTTAACCCGCTCGCCTGTATGGTGCGGGGTGGGAGCGGGCCTTAGAAAAAGAATACAAGCCGCCCTTCGGCAGTTTTCCGTGGCGCGCCTTATAGATCGTGCCGTCGGATCGTTGTCGGGTGGTGAGTTACAGCGCGTGCTTCTGGCGCTGGCGATGATACCAACGCCGGATTTACTTTTGCTTGATGAGCCGGTTTCGGCAGTTGACGCGAAGGGGCTCTCTTTATTTTACGAGATCGTAACGAGGCTTAAAAAAGAGTACGATATTTCTATCATTATGGTGACTCATGATTTGGCGGGAATCGCTCCTTATGCCGATAGAATGATTCTCCTTAATCGTTCAGTTCTCGCGGAAGGATCGCCTCGCGAGATTCTCTCAGACAGGAAACTGGTTGAGGCGTTTCAGTTGGATTTATTAAATGTGGCCCGTTTGTCGATTTTTACGGGAGCGAAAAATAATGAATGAATTTTGCAGCCCGATAGTATGCTGTCATTTTAGTTGGATGCAGTATGATTTTATGAAGAACGCTCTTTTGGCGGTTATCTTCATCACCCCGCTATTCGCGCTTTTGGGCACAATGGTAGTCAACAACCGTATGGCTTTTTTCTCCGATGTGCTGGGGCATTCCGCGTTAACCGGCATAGCGCTGGGTGTTATGCTTGGCGTGGGGGATCCTTTTTGGGCGCTCCTAATCTTCACAATTATACTTGCCGTCGCGGTTAATTATTTCAAAAGAGTTACCAAATCCTCGCCGGATACAACTTTGGGTGTGTTTTTTGCTATGGTGGTCGCGGGGGGGGTTGTCATTCTAAGCAGAAATGGCGGATTTAGTAAATACACGACGTATCTCATAGGCGATATTTTGGCTATTTCCGGAAGAGAGATTAAATTGTTGATAATGGCATTCTTGCTGGTGACAGGATACTGGTGTGTATTTGGCAATAGCCTTTTGTTGGTGAGTGTTAACCCGAGCCTCGCGCGCAGCCGGGGGGTGAAGGTATTTTGGGTTGAGACGAGCTTTGTGATTGTGTTGGCGGTAATTGTCGCGATTTCCATACGGTTAGTTGGAATTTTAATTATTAATTCTCTTTTGATCCTTCCCGCGGCGACTTCCCGCCTGATTGCGCGCGACACTTCCAGGTACACTTTTTACAGCATTGGCATCAGCCTTGTCTGCGGGGCAAGCGGCCTTATCGCTTCATACTATTGGAATACCGCGTCCGGAGCGACAATTGTGCTATTGTGCGCGTTTGTGTACGTGCTTGTAACTTTTAGCGCACGATTTTTACCAAATAAGGCGTAAAAGAAGTAATAGTCCTGCCGGATTGGAAATGTGCGGAAATGACATCAGGTAAAAGTGCCCATATTCTCGACACTATGTTATCATAGCTAGTGTAATATATTTTGGGCACTTTCCGATTGTCATCCCGACCGAACGAAGTGAGTGGAGTGGTCTAGAATAAGCGTTGTGCCAGCTACAACGCTTGTAGTACAATTAATGAAGTTTGTTCTGGTGAAGTTTAGATAAACAATAATCGGCTTTTATCGGGGCATAGGGCATAGTAAAAGAAGGGTAAGTATGTACCAGTTAGACAAATATGTTAACCCGGAATTAGTTGTTGTCGGCATTGCCGCTGAGTCGAAAAAGGATGTTATAAAAACACTGATCGAAAGGTTGCATAAGGTCGATTCTAAAGCGTTTGGGGCTTTGTCTGTTGACGCGGCGGTGCAAGAGGTTTTGAACCGCGAAAAATTGCAGACTACGGGAGTTGGAGAAGGGGTAGCTTTCCCTCATGCCAGGATTGAAGGGTGGACAAAATTTTCCGTAGTGATCGGGATCCTTGAAAATGGGATTGATTTTGGCAGTATCGACGCCGTGCCTGTGCGTTTTGTTTGTTTAATGATTTCATCTTCCGATGAGCCGTATATTGTTTTACAAACGATGGCCGCCATTGTCAGGGCTTTGAAGCAAAATGAACAAGCGAAATATTTCTTCAAAAATCAAGATCCAAAGGCTATCGTTCAGGAACTGGTAAAATACCAATCAGGGAGCGCGAAGACTATTCTGGCGCAGGATATAATGCGCCCGGTTAAAAAGTCCGTGAAGTTAATCATGCCGATAGAAAAGGTTGCCAGGATTATGCATTTAAACGGCCTTGATGTATTGCCGGTTGTTGATGAAAATAACGTATTTTGCGGGGTAGTGACTTGTTTCCAGATATTTAATTACGGCCTGCCCGATTTCTTTAAGCAGCTGCATACAATATCTTTCGTGCGTTATTTTGACCCTTTTGAAAAATATTTCAAATTTCGGAGAGCGTTAACGGTAAAAGATATCTTTTGTTACCAAGAAGTTCCAATCGCGAGTGACACAACCCTGGCTGAAATTGTTTTCCGGATCGCGGTTAAAAATCACCAGAAATTATTTGTTGTTAACGGCGGCCATTTAATCGGAGAAATTGACCGGTTTTCGTTGATAGATAAAGTATTGTTTTTTTAAAAAAGGGCTTACTATGCAAATGTGGATTTCCGTAGCGGTTTTTATAGGTACCTATATCCTTATCAGTAGTGAGAAAGTAGATAAGACGATAAGCGTTATTCTGGGAGTATCCCTGATGTTTATATTGGGGTTAGTCCCTTTTGAAACCGCGGTAAAGGCCATAGATTTGAACGTGATATTTCTGCTTGTCGGCATGATGATTTGCGTTTCATTGCTTGCCAAGACCGGATTTTTCGAGTGGATGGCTGTGACGGTGGCAAAAGCTTCAAAGGGAGAACCTCTTAGGATACTGCTGCTTTTTTTAGTAGTTACAACTTTTTTTTCCGCTTTCCTTGATAATGTCACCACTATTTTGTTGCTTGCGCCGGTAACAATTCTTATCGCGCAGTTGCTTGAAATATCCGCGATTCCATTTTTGATACTTGAAGCGGTGGCTTCAAATATCGGAGGCACCGCTACTTTAATAGGAGACCCTCCCAATATAATAATCGGCTCTCAGGCGGGATTATCTTTCAATGATTTTCTCGTGCATCTTGGCCCCGTCATAGTGATTATATTTTCCGTTTTTTCCTTAACCGTGTATTTTTTGTTTCGAAAACGATGGAAAATTGATGATACGATTAAAATGAGGGTTATTGAGGCTATCCCCAGGTTAGCGATAGTCAATAAAGCCAACATGATTAGGGCTTTGGCAGTTCTCGGGGTCGTATTTATCGGGTTTTTTACTCATACGCTGACAAATTTAAAGCCGGGAATAATAGCTTTATGCGGCGGCGCGGTTATGATGCTTTTCTGCAGGGCGGAAGTGGATAAAATTTTTAAAAAAATCGAATGGGATGTTATTTTTTTCTTCATCGGGTTATTCATGCTTATAGCCGCTCTCGAATATAATGGTGTAATTGAATTTGCCGCAGGCGGGTTAATCAAACTGGCGGGAAATAATTTCTTTTTACTTTGCGCTCTTATACTGTGCGGTAGCGCGTTATTCTCGTCGATAATGGATAATATCCCTTTTGTGATAACAATGGTTCCGATGATTAAAACATTGGTGTTAAAAATAGCCGTGATACAGGGGATAGGTGAACCTGCCTTAGTACATAACTTGGTAGCACAGCCGTTGTGGTGGTCGTTAGCGTTAGGCGCCTGTTTAGGAGGAAACGGCACAATGATAGGCGCGTCGGCCAATGTTATTGCCGCCAAGATCAGCGTTCGGAATAAGTGCCCCATAACCTTCGGCCGTTTTTTTAAGTATGGGTTTCCCTTTATGCTGCAGTCTCTGGTAATTTCTTTGATTTATATTTGGGTGAGATATTTTGTCCTTCAGCATTAACCGTATTCCATCATTCTGTGTAGGGACAGGCCTAAGGCCTGTCCGTTAAGATATGTTGAACAATAGAGAATAACAAATGATTGTAGATACTACAAAAAAAGAAGAAATTTTCGCGGCGCTTAAACGGTATTGGGGGTATGATTCATTCCTGCCCTTACAGGAGGAAGCGATTTCTTCTATTTTGATGGATGAGGACAGTTTAACGGTTCTTCCCACCGGGGGAGGAAAATCGTTATGTTTTCAGCTTCCGGCTTTATTGAGGGAAGGCATGGCTGTCGTAGTTTCACCGCTTATATCTTTAATGAAAGATCAGGTGGATACGCTTAAGGATATGGGGATACAAGCTGATTTTTTAAATTCAAGCTTAACTTACGGGCAGCAAAATTTGGTAATAGACGAAATCCGGCGCGGCAAAATAAAACTTTTATATATATCTCCGGAACGCTTGCAAAACGAAGAAACAATAGATTTGTTAAATTACGTCAAACTTTCTTTTTTTGCGGTTGATGAAGCGCATTGTATCAGCCATTGGGGGCATGATTTTAGAGCAAGTTACCGGAATCTTTGGATGATTAAAGAAGTGTTTAAGACGGCGAGCGTGCACGCGTTTACCGCTACGGCCACGTGTAAGGTACAGAAAGATATTGTGAAGCAATTGAAATTTTCCGATTATAAAACGCACATTGGCAAAGTTGACCGGCCGAATCTAACTTATCGCGTGTTCCCGCGCGGACAGGTTTTAAAACAAATAACACAAGTTTTAGAGAAACATTACAAGGAGGCGGGGATTATTTACTGCCTGCGACGCAAAGATGTTGACGCGCTTTCGGAAAATTTAAAAAATTTAGGCATTAACAATGTCCGGTACCATGCCGGTATGCCGGATGAGGAGCGCCGCATGTCGCAGGAGATGTTTTCCCGTGAAGAAGTCGACATTATTGTCGCGACAATAGCGTTTGGCATGGGTATCGACCGTTCAAATATCCGGTTTATTATTCACGCGGGCATGCCCAAGAGTCTTGAACACTATCAGCAGGAAACCGGCCGCGCCGGCAGGGACGCCCTTGACGCTTTTTGTTATATGTTTTACGGCGGAGGCGATTACAGGTTATGGAATTTTTTCGCGGAAGAATCTTCCGACAGGGGAACCATTATAGAAAAGTTAAACGCGATGTATAATTTTTGCACGCGCCCCCAATGCCGGCACAAGGTGCTTGTCAATTATTTCGGGCAAGCTCATGAAAAAAGTTCCTGTGGGGCCTGTGATTATTGTTTAAACGAACTTGATATGGTGAGTGAAGCGCTTATTATCGGGCAGAAGATATTATCATGTGTTTTAAGAGTACGCGGTAAAAATTACGGTTTTGGTGCAGGGCATGTGATTAATGTGCTGAAAGGGCGCCTGACGGAAAAAATAGAGAAGACGGGGCATAACACTCTGTCGGTTTTCGGCATAATGAGCGATGAATCCGATGTGTTTATCCGGCATATGATAGAGCAGTTGGTCGGGCAGGGTTTTTTGTTTAAAGAAGGAGAATATTCGACGCTTTCAGTGACGGATGCCGGAGAAAATTTATTGGCCGGAGAAACGATGCCGGTATTGGCTAAGCCGGTACTTGCGGCAAAAAATAAAGAAAGCGCGAAAAAAGCAAAAAAAAGAAAAGAGATAGAGTGGGAGGATATCGACCAGGGATTGTTTCAGGAACTTCGCGAAAAACGCGCGTTTCTCGCGCGGGAAAAACGGGTTCCGGCATACATAATATTCAGTGATAAAACCTTGAGAGACATAGCCTCGAGAAAACCCAAAACTATTGAAGAATTCGCCGGTATGTACGGCGTAGGCGAAAACAAGTTAGAATTATACGCCGACACCTTCATCCAGATTGTTAAAAATTATTAAACAGCAGGGCCGGGGTTCCCCCGCCCGAAATTGATATTTGTACCATTTGTGATTTCATGAGGTCAAACGTACCGTTGAAAATTGTAGAGACGCGATTCATCGCGTCTCTATGTAACATTTGGATTTTTGTAATATTTTTCCCAGGGGCGGTGTTCCCCCGCCTGATATCTTCCGTTTAAACAATTTAAAGCCGCATGAAAAAAACTTTTTTACCCATTTCAAAACAGGACATGAAAGATAGAGGGTGGCAGGAATTAGACGTCATCCTCATCAGCGGAGACGCTTATGTTGATCATCCTTCTTACGGCGCGGCTGTAATCGGCAGAGTGCTTGAACATAATGGGTTTAAGGTAGGCATTATCGCTCAGCCTGACTGGCAAAATGTGGAAGAATTTAAGAGGTTGGGAAAACCGCGGTTATTTTTTGGGATTACTTCTGGAAATGTTGATTCTATGATCGCGAACTACACGGCCAACAAGAGGCCGCGTAAGACTGACGAGTATTCCCCCGGAGAAAAAACCGGTCTGCGCCCTGATAGGGCGGTAATTAATTATGCCAATCGCGCGCGAGAAGCGTACAAAGACGTGCCTATTGTGCTGGGCGGGATTGAGGCCAGCTTGCGGCGGCTGGGCCATTATGATTATTGGGATGATTGTGTGCGGCGTTCGATTTTGTGCGATTCTCGAGCGGCTATTTTGGTATATGGAATGGGAGAAAAGCAGATTGTGGAAATCGCGCGCCGGCTTGACAAAGGCGAATCAGCTCAAACTTTAGATGATATTCAAGGCACGGTTGTTGTGCGTAAAAATATAGATTCAATCAAAGACAAGTGCGAGGTAATTCCTTCTTTTGAAGAAACGGCTAAGGACAAGAAAAAGTTCGGCATCGCGTTTGCCGCGATGTACAAGCAGATGAATCCTCACAATGCTAAAATTATCGTTCAGCCGCACTCGAATTTGTTTGTTGTTCAGTTCCCTCCCGCGTATCCTCTTACCACGAGAGAATTAGACGACATATATGAGCTACCCTATACTTATAAATGGCACCCTGTTTTTGACGCTTTAGGGGGAGTGAAAGGGCTTGAGACCGTGAGGTTTTCTATTATCTCCCATAGAGGATGCTGCGGAGAATGTTCTTTTTGCTCCTTATATTTTCACCAGGGCAGGATTGTCCAAAGCAGAAGTAAAGATTCTATCCTGAATGAGGCGCGGGCAATGTCTTTGAGGGTGGATTTCAAGGGTACGATTACTGACATAGGAGGCCCTACCGCGAATTTATACGCGGCAGGATGCCGATTGTGGGATAAAATAGGATTTTGTTTAAATAGAAAATGTTTAGTGCCTCAAAAATGCGATAACCTTAAGCTGGGATATACAGATAGTATTGATTTATACCGGAAATTAAGGCAGGTGCCCAAGGTCAAACATGTTTTTATCGGCAGTGGATTCCGGTATGATTTGATGGTGGATAAATACGCGAGTAAGTATCTTGAGGAAATTTGCGCGCATCATGTGAGCGGTTTATTGAAGATTGCCCCGGAACATTGTTCAGATAATGTTTTGCGGATTATGAATAAACCGGGTTTTTCCGTATATGAAAAATTTGTCCGGATTTTTAAGGAGACTGCCCATAAACTAGGGAAAAATATTTTTATTGTGAACTATTTTATTTCCGCCCATCCGGGTTCGACTTTGAATGAAGCGTTAAAACTGGCTTTATACCTGGCAAAAAGAAGAGTCCGGCCCCAGCAGATACAGGATTTTATCCCTTCCCCCATGACTTTGGCGGCATGTATTTATTACACTGAAACTGACCCTTTTACCGGTAAAAAAATTTATGTACCAAAAACATTAGACGAGCGAAAAATGCAAAGAGCTCTCCTCCAATACGGTAACCCTGCGAATAGAAGTTTGATCGTAAAAGCGTTAGGCGAGCTTAAAGCGATGCATGTGTTAAGAAAATTCAGATAACAATACATCCGCCGATTTCTCCCGCCCCTTCGCTTTTTTTACTCCGCAAATGTAGAGACGCGATTTATCGCGTCTCTATGAGATTGTGGATATTACAGGTCCCCGTTTTCCCACTTCGGGGACTTCGCGCAGTGATGACACCAGGTTAAAGTGTCCATAATTCTTGACACTATGTGTAATTTTTTTTCTTGACACAAAAAAACAGGTTTATTATGATATCAAAAAAAGCGAGGGCGGTATGATAGAAGTTAAATCTGTGAGTATGAATTACGGCCGGACATTGGCGCTGGACGGAGTTTCGTTCACGACGGAAAAAGGCAAGATTCTGGGACTTCTTGGGCCGAACGGAGCGGGTAAGACAACGCTTATGCGCATATTGACGAGTTACCTGTATCCGTCAAAGGGAACAGCTGTTATTGACGGTTTCGATATTACAGGGGATTCTCTTCCAGTGCGCCGGATTATCGGCTATATGCCGGAGAATGTTCCGTTGTATGATGATATGCTTGTTGACGAATACCTTACATTCATCGGAAAAGCCAGGGGACTTTCCGGAGTTGATTTGACAAGGCGCTTAAAGTGGGTAAAAGAAAATTGTGCCGTAGGGCCCGTGTGGCGGCATGGAATTTCTGAAATTTCTAAAGGGTTCCGCCAGAGAGTAGGGCTTGCCCAGGCGCTTATTCATGATCCGAAAGTGCTTATTCTCGACGAGCCGATGACGGGGCTGGACCCTCTCCAAATTATTACCATAAGAGAGCTTGTTAAGGGTTTGTCCAAAGAAAAAACTATAATATTTTCAACTCATATTCTCCAAGAAGCAGAAGTTTTAGCTGAGAGGATTGCAATATTAAACAACGGACAGCTCATCGCTGACGGCACTCTTAAGGAAATAGTAGGAGGCTCGGCTAATTTAGAAGAAGCCTTCATCAGTCTTTTAAGCGAGAGGTAATCGTCTAGCGAATTTGGAATAGATACGAAATCCATATTTGAAAAATGGCCTCAATGTCTTTCCCCCCTTTGAAAAAGGGGGCTAGGGGGATTTAAAAACCCAAAAAAATGAACAACACTACCACCATACTTAATAGAGAAATAAAGGCGTATTTTAATTCAGCCATAGCGTATATCTTCATCGTTGTCTTTCTCTTGATGTCAGCAGGGCTTTTTATGACACAGTTTTTTCTCATGTCATCAGCGGATATGAGAGGGTTCTTTTACATGCTTCCGATTATCCTGTGTATTTTTCTTCCGGCAGTCACAATGCGCCTGTGGTCAGAAGACAGGAAAGGCAATACGCTGGAACTTTTGCTTACATTCCCGGTGAAAACACATGAGCTTGTCCTTGGGAAATTTTTCGCCAGCCTGGCATTTTACATAATCGCTCTTTTTTCCACGCTGACTATTCCTATAATGATTGCCGTTTTGGGGAATCCTGACATAGGTTCCATTATCTGCCAGTATATCGGAAGTATCCTTATGGGAAGTTTTTTTCTCGCGCTTGGAATCCTTATTTCAGGATTTTGTAAAGATCAGATAGTGTCGTTTATTTTGGCAATGGTAGCATGTTTCGCGGTTTTTCTTTTAGGGATGGATTTTACCGCCGGGTCTATAGATGGATGGATACCCGGGGCGGGTTCTTTTTTTAGAAGTTCCGTCGGCATGATTCAGCACTTTGACACCTTTCAAAAAGGAATTATTGATACTCGCGACGCGCTTTATTTTGTAATGGGCACGGTGATTTTTCTGGGACTTAACAGGTTCTGGCTTGACGGCCGAATGCGGCCAAAATCAAAAACCACGTTTATTACAGCTTGCCTCATAAGCGTGGGAATTTTTAGCCTTACCAATTTTATTTTTTCCGATATGCCCGTGGGCCGGTTTGACTGGACTAGCGGCAAGATTTACACGATTTCCAAAGCGACACACGAGATCCTGGGTGAACTTAAGTCGCCCGTAACGGTAAAACTGTTCATTTCTCCGCAGGATAAGATGCCCACAGAGATGAAAACTCTTGAGCGCGAAGTAAGGGATAAGCTCGATGAATTTAAAGTAGCGTCAAACGGTAAATTTGGGTATAAGGTGTTTCATATGGAAGCCGCTAACGTGGCTGAGGAAAACCAAAAAGATTTGGAAGAATCTATCAAAAAAAAGGGTATCAGGCCTTTTCAGGTAAGGAGCATAGAAGCTGATGAGGTTGGAGTAAAGTTGATTTACGCGGCAATATCCGTAGCCTACAAAGAAAAGCCGGAAGAAGTTATTCCCGCTATTACGCTACAGGATTTACCGGGGCTAGAATACAGCCTTCTCGCGAAGATATACCGGCTTTCTCTCGATAAAAGCCCGTCCGTGGCCGTGGTTGCTCCTTATTTTGAACGCCAAATCGATCCAAAAATGCGGCAGGTTTTGGCTATGTTCGGCCAGAACGCCGCGGAACAGTACAGAGAAGACGCGTATGACTTTGTTGAGAAACTTCTTGAATACGAGGGGTATAAAACTTTTCGCGTAAGGCTTACGGAAGAAGAACCTATTCCGAAAGACGCGGAAACGGGGCAATACCTGGTGTCCACTCTTATCGTCCTGGAACCCGAAAATCTCAATGAGCGCCAAAGGTTTGAAATAAACAAATTTTTAGTAAACGGCGGTTCTGTGTTCCTGGCTGTTCAGAAATACGAATATGGCTACGAGGCCTCAACAAGAGGGATGAGTGTTAAGGCAAGAGATAAAGGGCCGCAAATAAACAGCCTTATTAACGAATGGGCTCTTGGCATCAGCGATGATCTTTTGATGGATAGGCAAAGCGATATGATATCAATAACGGGCGGAGCGTTTCCCGGTGTTATGCCGGTTTCTTCTCCCGTGAAATTTCCTATGCAGTTAAAAATTATTGAAGAGCAAATGAACAAAAACATTTCCATAACATCCCGGCTTTCGAGTTTATTATACCTGTGGGGTAGCGCGCTTACGATAGATTCTGAAAGGCTTAATAAACTGGATTTAGAGAAAAAACTTCTTTTTACTTCCAGCCGGTACGCGTGGGAAATCCCATATCACGGGGGCGCGCTTACGCGGGAAGATATAACCAGCCCGGCATCTTCGGTGCTCAAAGAGTATCCTCTAGCCGTATTGGTTAAAGGCCAGTTTCCTGACGCCTTTAAAGACAAAGAAATACCTGACTGGCCGAAAAAAGAGGACCAACTCGTAGGGACAAGGCATGCCTTGTCCGAAACCACTCCCAACCCGGGCAAACTCATACTCATAGGGTGTTCAAGAATGTTTACAAAAGAACTTATAGGCAATGGAGGGCACGCGGCTTTTTTCCTAAATTCCATTGACGCTCTTACTCTTGGTGAAAAGCTTATCGAGGTAAGAAGCAAACAGCCCGTAGACCGGTCTTTAAGGAAGTTTTCTTCGGCGGTTAGAGCCGGATGGCGGATGTTCACAACTTTCTTCGTGCCAATAATCTTGTGTATTATCGGCGGAATAAGAATCTTCATGCGCCGCCGCGCGAAATGGAAAGTCCAGTAGAGACGCGATTTATCGCGTCTCTATGAAGAAATGACCCGCGAAAAATGTAGAGACGCGATTTATCGCGTCTCCACACGGATGAAATGTCTCCATGTGCAGGAGGAGCAACATGAAGTTTAAACATATCTTAATTTTAGGAATCATATTCGCCGTTCTTTTGGCCGTAACAATCGCGAAGAAAACATTTTTTAAACCGGAGATTTTTGAAACGGAATACAAAAGCCTTCAAATTCAAATTAACCCCTCGGATGTTCACATCATAGAGGTACGTAAGACAGGAGAAAAAGAGGATTCTTTGGAATTAAAAAAAGACGAGCAAGGCCAGTGGCAAGTTTCTTCTCACGAAAACAAACAGGCTGACGCGGAAAAAATAGAAAACTTTATAAAAGAAATAGCCGGCTTGAAAGGGGAACTGCGCTCAAGTGATGCGGAACTCCTAGCGGATTACGGCATTTCTGACGAAGAAGCGGTTATCATAGAAGCGTTAGACAAAGACGGTAATGTCAAAGAAACATTTCTGGCGGGCACGAAAACCCCTGGATATGGAAGTTCATTCTTAAGAAAACCCGGCTCAAAAGAAGTTTACATTGTTAACAAAAATATCTTCCAATTGTTAGGCCTCTACGGAGACCCCAAAGAATCCGATCTCGTAAATAGCAACCTAATCTCAGACAAACCTCTCCCGGAAGAAAACCCCAGCGAACCCTCCTCTACACCGGAAAACATGAAAACGGTAGACGGAGCTGAAATGTAAAGACGCGATTTATCGCGTCTCTACACCGGATATGATTCTGAGATGTAAAGACGCGATAAATCGCGTCTCTACACCGGATATGATTCTGAAATGTAGAGACGCGATTTATCGCGTCTCAATAAACATAAACCCGCGGAAATAGTTCCTCTTTTTATTACCAAGAATCAATGCTGTCAGAGGATCCCCTTATGGCTATTTATACCAAATCTAAAAATTAAATGCCCACAATTTCCCACCACCTTGAAAAATGTGCACATTTATTTTTTTAAATTGATACAATTACCGCAAGTAAGCCTTTTTAAAAAATAAAAAACTTTTCAAAGTTAAGATTTAATAAGCATTACAGTTTTCAAACAAACAAAACTTGACAACAAAAACTTAATGGGGTACATTACGAAGTAACATCTTGGTGTGACAGCAAAGGTAAAAAGATAAAGCGGAAGGGCTCAAGATGGTAATAAGCAAGCAAGCAATCAAGCAAGCAAGCAGTTAACTTTTTAAAAAAAAATTTTTACAAAATTGGTGTGATTTTTAAAACCGTCTTCTAACTACATAAGAAAGTTAGAAAACGGTTTTTTTTGTTATTGGCGAGAAAGAAAAAACAGGTAAGTTTTTGGGTGATGTGTTCAAAAAATGGAAGTAAATGGAAGTTAGAGGTTAGAAGTTAGAGGATAGAGTTCAGGCTTCTGCTTTTTGACCTTTAATTTCTAAAATGGGAGGAGGTGAGAAAAATGGCTGTAGAAAAGGCAATCGGTTCGTCGAGTCTGGTTGAAGTTGTCGACCGTATCCTGGATAAGGGTGTTGTGGTTGATGCTTGGGTAAGAGTTTCTTTGGTGGGTATTGAAATACTCGCTATCGAAGCTAGAGTTGTGGTGGCATCAGTTGAGACTTATCTGAAGTATGCGGAAGCTATTGGGTTAACAGCGTCAGCCGCGTAAGGATAGGAGCGATAGAGGATTCTTGCCGGATTATCCTTGTAAGCGCATGATAACGAGTAAAGCAATTTGTGCTTAAAAAAGCATAATCCGCCAAAGGATTCTTTTCTAAAGAAGAGGCAGAGAGAGGCTAATGCTTTCAAGAGAGGGTATACATGGTATTGTTGAGAACGTTGTTAGTTCTTATGTCGCTAAGATGGACAGAATAGAGGCGGCCGCTGATACAGGAGAGCAGTTTCTCTGGAGTTTTCAGGATTCCTTTCTCGATGCGAGACAAGAAAGAGAAATAGTTACTATGGAATTGAGAGAAAGCCTTGCGAAGATCAGTTCTCTTCGGAAAAAAGATTTTGACAATATGATGAAAGAGATTGTTTGGGCTCAAAAGGAAAAAGAAAAAGAAGCAAAAAGTTTGTTGAATGGGTACATAACGGAACAAAAAGAAATGGCGCATATGTTAGCTCGTAATTTGACTTCAGTAAAAGATGACCTTAGTAAGGGAGAAACTAAAAGAATTAAAGACTTTCAGGTTTTAATTGAACGGATTCTTTCTCAGCAAGACGTGCGGAAAGAAGAAGTTACCGTTAAACTAAAGCAATTTAGAGAAGAACAGCAGGTAATGTCGAAGAGGCTTAAGAATCTTTTAGCCAAAGGAAGAGAGCTCAGAGTAAAAGACCTCAAATCCATGCTGGAAGAGTTTAAAATAAAAAAAGAGTGGAGGAAGTTTAGTAGAAATACTTTGTAACTTTGGATATGGGAAAAGTAAAAACTTAGATAATGTCAAAATTAAAATGAAAGAATTATGAAAGAAATAATGAAGTAGTTTCCCTTCTATTTTTTGAAAAAGGGCAGATCTTTCCCCCCTTTGAAAAAGGGGGCCAGGGGGATTTGATACAAGATGTTGAACCGCGAAATGAATCTGAGATCAAATGCGTGTCAATTGTGGAGAGAAATGACAAAATCCCCCTAACCCCCTTTTCCAAAGGGGGAATTTTAAGGGGGGAGAGAAGTTAATCTTAGATAACTGTTTTAAATGCGAAGGATTAAGAAAAATTTGGGTATAAACTTTTGACAATACCAAAACTTACAAAAGGAGGAAAAATGGGAATGGCGGATGAAATGAAAAAAATTGCGGAAAATGTTATTGCTTCGCGTGACGTACGGGTAAAAGAACTGGGGGGGATAATGTCAGATACTCATGACACCTTAAAGGAATTTGCTTCGGACAGGAAAAAAATGGGTTCAGAGCAGGCTCGAAATTTGGCTAATTTTGCCAAAAATTTGTCAGAGAGCGTGGGAGATATGATTGGGACGTTCAGCAAGAATCGAACAAAAATGGGGAAGGAACAGGCGAAAGTGTTAGATGATTTTTTCCAGGCTTTGTCTGAAGACGTGGCCGCGATGCTTAAGGTGTTTCGAAAAAACCGTAAAGAGATGAGCAAGGAACAGGCGGAAAGTTTCGCGAAGTTTTCCAAAGAATTGAAAACGTTTGCTGGGGAACTGAAAAAGAAAGTAGAAACGCTTTTAGAAACATTTCGTGACGATCGGGATAAAATGGAAAAACAATTAAGGTCTAAGCTCGCGAAAGAAGTAAAGAGTATAGTGAGTAGTACGCGAAAGGTTATGAGTGAATACAAGAGAGATGTGTCTGGAGCAAAAGAGGCATGGCAGAGTGTGAGTTTCCTTTTGTCAAAATCCAGAAAAAGTAGAGATGTTCTTGAAGAAGGTTTGCCGGAGAAAAGCACAAAATCCAGAAAAAGCGCGAAAAAAAACAAAAAAAAGAAGAAATAAAATCAAGAGCCGAGGGAGGTAGGGATGAAAAAGATAGGGCGCGCATTTTGCCATGGTAAAGGCAAAGATCCTTTTGATTTTCTTTCTAAACTCGCGAATTGCCAGGTTTGCGGCGGCAAAGGGGTTATTTCCTCGATGGGGAAAAATAGGAGGTGAGTGAAAATGATAGATGAAATGACAACAGTGCTGGAACCCAGCGCTTTACCTGACTTTGTGGAGACGAAATACGTCAAAGATGTTACCAGAAGAGCCCTTTCCTACATTAAAGCGGGTTTTCCCATTCATTTTCGGGGAGTTTCCGGTACAGGCAAAACTACTATGGCTATGCACATTGCCGGCAAAATAGCGAGGCCCGTTGTGATGATTCATGGAGATGAAGAATTTACTACATCGGATTTAGTCGGTGGTGAATATGGTTACAGGGTTAGAAAAGTAGTGGATAGGTTTATCTCCAGGGTGTTAAAAACAGAAGAAGATATGGTAAAACGCTGGGTAGATAATCGTTTAACAGTTGCTTGCAGATACGGGTTCACTTTGATTTATGACGAATTTACCCGTTCACGGCCTGAGGCAAACAATATCCTTCTTTCCATTTTACAGGAAAAGATGATGGATTTGCCGGTGGGGCGGGGCGGTGAAGAACCATATTTGAGGGTTGACCCTAATTTTACCGCTATTTTTACCTCTAACCCGGAGGAATATGCCGGAGTCCACAGAAGCCAGGACGCTTTGAGGGACAGGATGATAACAATGGATTTAGATTGTTTTGATTATGAGACGGAGGTGGCTATAACCCGGGCAAAATCTAAGCTTTCCAAAAGATACGCGGAAACGATAGTGAATATTGTGAGAGGATTGAGAGAATCCGGAAAATGTGAATTCGCGCCGACAGTCCGCGGATGTATTATGATCGCTAAAACTCTTAAAGTGCTGAACATATCTCCGGGGAAATCGAACAAGGCCTTCGCGCAAATATGCCAGGATATACTAGCGTCTGAGACAAGCAGGGTCGGGTCAAAGACGAATCAATCCAAGGTAAAAGATATAGTTCAAGGGTTGGTCGAAGTATGCGCTATCAGAGAGGTTACAGAGGAAGAGACACTAAAAGTTGATGAAGTTTTCGTATAAAAGGGGGACTGACAGATGAAAGGGATGTTACAAATCGCAGGGACTAGTGATATAAAGAGTATTCATAGCATAGGCACGGGTTCTATCCCAAAAATCCAAAGATCGGGTTATTTGGAGCTGTACATTCTCAGAAGAGAAAAGGATAGATTGGAAAAAGAGGTGTTTGGCTTAAGTAAGAGGAAAGATAGGGCGGAAAAACAACTAGATGAAATTCTTAAACGAATTGAAAATTCTCAAGAAGAAACATCGCAAGAGAAAAAGGTTAAACCCTCTGTAAAATTAACCACAAAACCTCTTAAGACGTTCTCTCTAAGCTATTAGTTCGGTTAAAGGAGACGCGATAAATCGCGTCTCTACGGTGCGCCATATTATATAAGGTAGCGACGCGATTTATCGCGTCTTTACGGTATGCGACATTTCGCTGGCAACGTTTTTTACGTCGCGCGGTATTTCGCGGATTGCATTTTTTACGGTGTGCGGTGTTTCGCGGATTGCATTTTTTACGGTGCGCGGTGTTTCGCGGATTGCATTTTTTACGGTGCGCGGTGTTTCGCGGATTACGTTTTTTACGGTGCGCGGTGTTTCGCGAATTACGTTTTTTACGTCGCGCGGTATTTCGCGGGCTGTGTTTTGTACAGTAGAGACGCGATTTATCGCGTCTCTATAAAAACGGTTCATGTTCGAAAAATCTAAAAATGTAGGCGAAATGGGGGGAAGAAAATGAACAAGGGCAAAAGAAAAACCAAAAACGAAAAACAGGATTTAGATCTTGATTTTGGTATAGGGAAATTAAGCTTAGGCGGATTATTCCGTGGTATTGAGAAATTAGTTGATTTGGCAGGGGATTTAAAAGAGGCCGGAGGAGAAGTTAAAAAAGAAGGAGAAATAGACCTGGGCCGTCTCAAAGAGGGCATGAAAGGGGTTTTTGGGTTTTCGGTAAAAACAGCCATGGGAGGTAAGACTGTGGTTGAACCCTTTGGTAATGTTAAAAAAACCCCTAAAGGGCCAAAGGTTGAAGAAGAAAGAGAGCCGATTGTTGACATATTTAATGAGAAAGATGAAGTGGTTGTTATGGCGGAGATGCCGGGAGTTAAACAGGAAGCTATCTCCTTGGATTTAAAAGAGGATATATTGGAAATAAAAGCAGTGAGTAAGGATAGAAAATACCGCAAAGAAGTCTTATTGCCGGCTAAAGTTCAAGCCAAAACCCTAACATCAAATTATAGGAACGGGATATTAGAAATTAGAGTACAGAAATGACGGCCAATTCGTTAACACTAAAAGTAAAAGAGGCATTATCAAAGGATGTAGGCAGGGCGGTTGCCAGGCTCGATCCGGAAGATATGAAGAGCCTTGGATTAGAAGCGGGTGATATCGCGGTGATTAAAGGAAAAAGAGAGACTCCGGCTAAGGTAATGCTCTGCTATGCCGAAGAAAGGGGAAAAAAGATCGCGCAGATTGACGGAATCTTACGCGAAAACGCGCGGGTTGGATTAGATGAAAAGATAAAAATCAAGAAAGTTGTTTGTAAACCCGCGGACAAAATCAGGCTTTCACCGCTAACTTTATCAGGTTCTCTTCAGAAGGACAAAGACAGTAAATACATAGGTTCTCTCATAGAAGGACTGCCGGTAACTTGTGGCGACAGAGTTAGAGCCGCGCTTTTTGGTTCAAAATCTTGTGATTTTAAGGTATTGGATACTGTTCCCGGCGGTATAGTTTCAATAAGCCCGGCTACCCTCATAAAAATTGAGGTAGAGGAAGTTAAGGAAGCGGGCCCGGCTAAGATTTCATATGAAGATATTGGCGGGCTCACTACGCAGATTCAAAGGATTAGAGAGATGATAGAGCTTCCTTTAAGATATCCTCAGGTGTTTGAGAGATTGGGTATTGGCGCGCCCAAAGGGGTACTCCTCTATGGCCCCCCGGGTACGGGAAAAACGTTAATTGCCCGAGCAGTAGCGAATGAGACTGACGCGTGTTTTATCAGCATAAGCGGCCCGGAGATTATGGGAAAATTTTATGGAGAAAGTGAAGGCCGTTTACGTTCAATATTCCAAAACGCCCAGGCCAACGCTCCGAGCATCGTCTTTTTAGATGAAATTGAGGCAATCGCTCCGAAAAGAGAAGACATGGGCGCTGAAAAACAGGTTGAGCGTAGAGTAGTTTCTCAACTTTTAGCGTTAATGGATGGATTGGAATCCAGAGGCCACGTTATTGTTATCGCCGCGACCAATCTGCCAAATGTTATAGACCCGGCTCTAAGACGGCCGGGGAGATTTGATAGAGAAATATCCATTCCTATCCCTGATAAAAACGCGAGATACGAGGTGCTTCAAATTCATACCAGAGGTATGCCGTTAGCAAAAGATGTTGGTTTAGAAAAGTTATCGGAAATAACTCATGGATTTGTGGGAGCGGATTTGGAGGCATTAGCAAGAGAAGCGGCAATGGCGGCTCTGCGGAAGATTTTGCCTAAAATCGATTTTGAAATGGCTGATATCCCCTATGAGACTTTGATGGAATTGGAAGTAACCATGGATGATTTTTTAGCAGCCATGAAAGAGGTAGAACCCTCGGCTATTAGAGAAGTTTTTGTTGAAGTGCCGAATGTAAAATGGGGTGACGTGGGGGGCCTTAAGGATGTCAAGGAAGAACTTAAAGAGATAATAGAGTGGCCCCTTAAATATTCTGATGTTTTCAAAAAAGCGAACACCTCGCCGCCTAAAGGAATCTTGCTTTATGGTAAGCCGGGAACGGGGAAAACACTCTTGGGCAAAGCGGTTGCCTCGGAAAGCGGAGTAAACTTTATCTCTGTTAAAGGCCCTGAGCTTTTGAATCGTTATGTCGGCGAATCGGAGCGGGGCGTAAGGGAGATATTTAAAAAGGCGAAGCAAGCGGCGCCAACAATACTTTTTCTTGATGAGATAGACAGCCTTGTGCCCAGGCGCGGTTCGGATTCTACCGGTACGCATGTCACGGAAAGGGTGATAAGCCAGTTTTTAACAGAGATGGATGGTATTGAAGAGCTTAGAGGAGTGGTGGTCTTAGCCGCTACCAATAGGATAGATTTAATTGACCCGGCCTTGCTCAGAAGCGGAAGATTTGACCTTTTATTCGAACTGTCCGTGCCGAGTGAGGAAACCAGAGAAGAGATTTTCAAAATACATACTAGGAATAAACCACTTACCGAGGATGTTGATTTTAAGAGCCTCGCTAAAGAGACGGATAAAAAAGTAGGGTCTGATATTGAATTTATTTGCCGCAAGGCCGCTATGCTTGCAATAAGAGAATATATAAACGGCCGGTCATTACCAAGCAGAGGGAAGCCGCGACTAGAGATAGCCATGAGACATTTTAAAGATGCGATTAACTTACTCAATAATCAGAAAGGAGGCGGAGATGTTTAAAATTTTAAAAATGATCAAAGGATTCTTGAGCAGTAAATTCAAACGCAAGTCTAAAAAGAAAGAAGGCGTAAAGGGTGAGTGAAATAGGCAGATATATTTATGGCGTAGTAGGCTCTAACGCGGGGATGCGCCTTTTTGTTCCTATGGAGTCAGTAGAAAAAACGGGGACTGATTTAGTTTATACAATTCCTTATCGGGATATTTCTGCCGTAGTATGTGACTTGCCGGTTGTTGAATGTGCTTGTCTGCACAGAGACGCTCTAGCCAGGCTGTTGGTCAGGCATCAGAAAGTGCTTGAGCGGATAATGGCTTTGGAGCATACGGTTATTCCTATGCGGCTTGGTACATTTGCTCAAGAGGACAGCCATGTTGAAGATGTCTTACGGAAGGGATATCCCCTCATAAAGGATGTGTTTAAAAAAGCGGCAGGGAAGATAGAGATTGATGTCGCCGTTACATGGAGTGATTTTACGGCGGTTCTCAATGAGATCGGAAAGCGGGAAGAAATCAGTAGATACAAGCAAATAGCCTTATCCAATCCCGGAGGCGTGACCGTGGAAGATCAGATGAAAATAGGAGTTATGGTTAAGAAAGCGTTAGATGAGCGAAGGGAGGGGCACAGTTCTCGTCTTGTAGCTTGTTTAAGCGGACTAAGCGAGGATTTTAGGGCCGGAGAACGCATGGATGATAAAATGGTTATGAATTGCGCCTTTTTGGTAGACAAAACAAAACGGAAGGATTTTGATAATGAGGTAGAGGGCTTAAATGCTGAATTTAATGAAAAACTAAAATTCAGATGTATAGGCCCTCTTCCGCCGTATAGTTTTTACACTCTGGAGATAAAGAAGATAAATTTTGAACAAGTAATCTGGGCTCAAAAAAGATTCGGGCTGAACGATGTTACAACCGAAGAAGAAATTAAAAAAGCGCATCATGCTTTGTCGCTTTCCGCGCATCCGGACAAAAATTCCGGGATACAAAGTAAAGAGGGAGAATTTGACGAGATAACTAAGGCGCATAAGATACTTATCGAATATTACAGAGCATGCATGCAGGAAGGGCATATTGACAGATGTTTCTTTGATGAGAAAGATTTTAATAAAAACGCGGTACTGGTCAAAATAAAGGATTAAGTATGAGTATTCTGGAGAAAGAAGGAAAATATATCTATTGCGTTATCGGGACAAAACAAGAGCGAAATTTTGGGCCTATCGGCATCGGAGGCAGAAACGATGAGGTTTTAACTGTTGGGCACGACGATTTGAGTATGGTTGTCAGTAATCATCCTATGGGTAGATTTGTTGTAAATCGGGAGAATATGCTGGCTCATCAGAAAGTAATTGAGGAAGTGATGAAGGAATTTGATAGTGTGCTTCCGGTTAGGTTTGGCACGCTTGCTTCAAATGCCGATGAAATAAGGAATCTTTTAGATAGAAGGGGCCGGGAATTTAAAAACGCGCTGAAAGATATGGATCACAAGGTAGAAGTAGGCGTCAAAGCGATATGGAAGAATATGTACGCGATTTTTAAGGAAATTGCGCGCGAAAACAAAATGATTAAGGATGCGAAAGAAAACATACAAAATCATAAGGGCAAGAAAGATATCCAAGATGGAGTGGAATTGGGCAGGATGGTTGAGCAGGCACTTGGTAAGAAAAAAGAAGAATCTGCGGAAGAAATCATAAACATCTTAAAGAGATTAGCGGTGGATTACAGGCTTAACAATAATATGAGTGAAGAGATGTTTATGAACGCGTCTTTTTTGATTTCTAAAGCCAGGGAAAAAGAGTTTGATAACATAATGGATGATTTAAGCGAACGCCGTAAAGAGAAAGTAAAATTTCTATACGCGGGCCCCTTACCGGTATTCAATTTTGTTAATCTTGCTATATACCCCGAGGAATGGGAAAAATGAACGAGGGCAAATATATTTACTGCATAATTGATTCGAATCAGGTTCAATCTTTTGGCCCTTTAGGCATCGGAGGCAGGGGAGATGTTCTTTATACGGTATGTTTTAACGATATTGCGGCTGTGGTCAGTAATTCCCCGATTAAAAAATACGCTATTTCGAGTGAAAATGCGTTTGCCCATGAAAAGGCGATTGAGGAAGTAATGAAAACGCGTACAGTTTTGCCTGTAAGATTTGCCACAATTGCTGAAGATGAGGAAAAGATCAGGAAGATATTAGCAAGGGAATACGATAAACTTAAAGAACTTTTTAATAAGGTTAGAGATAAAAAGGAGCTAGGGCTTAAGGCGATATTTAGAGAAGACATGATTTACAAAGAAATATTGGAAAGATATGAGAAGATTAAAAAGCTTAAGCAGGAAATAGTGTCTGTGCCGCCGGCAAAGAGTTATTACCAACGTATGGAGATTGGAAATTTGGTGGAACAGGCTCTGAATGAGGAAAAGGAAAAATATAAAAAAGCAATGTTGGATGCCCTAAGCCCTTTAGCGGAGAATGTAAAGATAAATGATACCTATGGTGAAAGGATGATCATAAATGCCGCTTTTTTGGTAGTCAAAAACAAAGAGGCGGAATTTGATCGGAATATCCAACAGCTTGACGAAAAATATGGAGACAAGATAAAGTTTAAGTATGTAGGTACGCTTCCTCCGTTCAATTTTGTGAGTATAACGATAGAGACAAAGGAATACTAATATGTTCTTGATTGATGACCTATTGTTTATGCCTATAAACGGTGTGACTTGGATAGGTAAAAAGATTAACGATCTTGTGGAAAAGGAATTTTCTGACGAAGGCCGGATAAAAGAGAAACTTATGGAATTACAGATGCGTTTTGAGATGGATGAAATAGCCGAAGCGGAATATAAAAAACAAGAGCAAGAACTTTTAGCGCGGTTAGATTCTATCAGAGAGAGTAAAGAGGGGGGAGAATAATGGCGGACATTGAAAATGCCCGAAAGGCATCGGCGGAATTTTTAAAAAAGACTCTTAGTGTTAAAGATGTAAAAGTGATCAAGGCGGCTGTGAGCGGTAACGGCTGGGAAACTGAGGCGGAAGTATATGAGGAAAGCTCGTTTATCAAATCCTTAGGCCTTTCCACAAGAGTGCAGGACAGAAATATTTATGTTGTTAAACTGAATAATAGTTTAGAAGTTGAGTCGTATGAGCGTAAAGGCCAGGCGTAACTGAATAAGCCTTAACAGATGGCGGGGTGCGCGATGAGCGAAGAAAAAGAACTGACTTATTTATACTGTATTACGAAATCAAAGCCGGTTTGTAATGATTTCAAAGATATAGGCGTTAAATTGGCTTTAATTTATTTTCAGGGTATTTGCGCGGTTATTAGCGAGGTTTCCTCAAACGAATTCGATGAGGAAAATTTTAAAAAAGGTTTAGACGATATGAATTGGCTTGAGGAAAAGGTTAGGCGGCATGAGAATGTGATAGAAAGAATTGTACAAGAGACAACGGTTTTGCCTTTTAAATTTGGCACGATTTTCAATACTGAAGAAAACGTACTGCAATTGCTTAAGGCGCGCGGTACGGAATTTAGAAGGACGATAGAAGAATTAAACGGTAAGGAAGAGTGGGGGCTAAAGATATATTGCGATCCCAAAAGAATCAGTGACACCCTTCCCGTAGAAAATGAGGACATTAAAAAGATTGACGATGAGATCGCGTCTAGCGGCAAAGGGAGGGCGTTTTTTTTAAGAAAGAAGAGAGAAGACATTGTAAAGAATGTTTTAGATAAAAAAATTTCTGAATTTACTCAGGATAGTTTTAACAGATTAGAAAAACTATCCCAGAACGCGAAGCTTAACAAACTGTTACCGGCGGAAATAACTCAAAAACAAGAAAAAATGATTTTAAACGCGGCATTTTTGATAAATAAGAAAAGAATAAAAGAATTTGACAATACCATAGCATATCTAAAATCAAGGTATGTTCCTAAAGGTTTAGAATTTGATTGGACAGGCCCTTGGCCGGCGTATAATTTTTGTGATGGATTTATAAAACCAGGCGACGAAAGGTCTTAAACCTGAGATGACAACGGACATTCACGCGAAAACCAAAGATGTAACCCTGTTAGAGATTTTAGATAGGGTTTTAGAGAAGGGGATGGTCGCGTCCGGTGACATAGTTATTTCTGTTGCCGACGTGGACCTCATATACATAGGATTAAGGATTATGCTTAGTTCGGTAGAAACTATGGAGAATTCAAGAGGCGCTCCGCTTGAGGGCCCGATGAGGGAATCGACTTAAAATGAGTAAATCATCCATAGCGATAATTGCTAAAGATCCGTCGGAAATAGAAAATTCTAATCCCGGGAGGATCAATCTTGATCCTAAAGATGTAGAAAAAGGATTAGGAAAATTGGTTCTTACGCTTGTAGAGTTGATAAGAAGGCTTCTGGAAAAACAGGCTATGAGAAGAGTTGACGGCGGATCTCTTACCGATAGAGAAGTAGAAAGAATAGGGGAGACATTGATGTTGTTGGAAGATAAGATGGATGAGTTAAAAAAGATTTTTGACGTAAAAGATGAAGACCTGAACATAAATTTAGGCCCTTTAGGAAATTTAATGTAAAAAAAGGAGAGGCAAATATGACACAACAAAGAATGATGCATGCTACTGAAGCTACCAATCTTGCTGATATCTTAGAGCGGGTTTTAGATAAAGGAATTGTAATCGCCGGAGATATTAAGATTCGACTTGCTGATATTGATCTTCTTAATATAAAGATAAGGCTTTTGATAGCTTCAGTTGATAAAGCTATGGAAATGGGAATAAATTGGTGGCAACAGGATAGCTATTTATCTTCAAAGGCAAAAGATAAAGAAATTGAAAATGAGAATAAAAAATTAAAAAAAAGATTAGAGAATTTGGAAGCCAAAATAAAATAAACAAATTTTTATGAGAACACTTATTTATGTTCCTGTTATACACACAAACGCGGATATGGGTTCCTTGGCTGAGGATGTCAGCAAAAAAGGGATCGCTGAGTTAGGCAGGGATTTTTGGGATCAACATTTAAAAGCCGTAGAAAGTTTTTGGGATAGTCTGGCACGGTATTTTGATTCTATGAATGTATCAGGGATGAAAATCTATCAGGACGGAATGATAGCTGAGGGCGAAGTGGCTAGAGCGATAGTTGAAGAAGGAGTAAAATTAGCCAGCAAAAACTATGAGTTGGTCGCCTCTTTTCTTAAGCGTGGAGCGGTTTTAGTGAAAACAGAGGATTTTTCTCTTGTCAAAAAAGAAAGGGATTGTATTGTTAGAATCAGCCGCGCTAAAACTGTTCTTAGCAAATTAATAGCTTATTTCGCCTATAAAATGGTAAAGAACGGACTACTTAGAAAGAGGGACGACTACGTAATTAAAAGGATATGTGAAACTTTAGATGACGAACATACCGGTATACTGTTTATGGGAGCGTATCATAACATTTTGCCTAAATTGTCTAAAAGAATGCGTGTAATTGAAATAAAACGGGTAAATAAAGTAAGGGAGTATCAAAGGTTGTTTCTTTGTCTCAACCGGGATAAAGAAGAATTCAAAAAATTGACCGAATATCTCACCGCGCCTGTTGAATAAAACAAGAAGGAGAAACGAATATGTATAGGGAAGAATCTAAGATTAGATGTCCTATATTCGTGAAACGTGAGGAAAAGATAAATACCCTGGTAGATAAAATCAATAAAGAGGATGAAGCGCGGGAAAAAACGAAATTCGCGAAAGAATTACAAGAAGCGGTAAATGTGCTTTTTTCCTGCTCAAAATATGATAGCAACAATTTTGATTGCAAAAAGTGCCATTTCATCGCGGGCCTGCGTAAAAAAACCGCGGATTTAATTATTAACATAGGTGATATGTAAAAAATCTTCATCAGCATTACGCAAGTACGTCTCTACATGATGGAAAAATAACGCGATGCAACGGAGGGCAAAGGCATGCCTTTGCCGATAACTTCCCGCGATTGTCCTTCCCTCGCCCGAAACGTAAAGACGCGATAAATCGCGTCTCTACGCCGGATATGATTCTGAAATGTAAAGACGCGATAAATCTTGTCTCCACAAACATAACCACCTCCGATAGTGTAACATATTATGGGCACTTTCCGGAAATATTTCCTCTTTTCATCATAACGTGGTATTATATCAATATGGAGCTTGCCTATTGTTCCAAGGAAACATCAAGTGATGTACGCTTGGCCATCTTGGATGTTTTGGTCTTGACGGGGATTATCGGTGTTTTTTTGTTTAATGATCCTTTCCATCTAGGCTCGAATGTCCTGAAATTCTTATGGCCGCATTTTTTTATTCTTACCAAAGAACCAAAACTGTTTTATTACCTCACAATACACATACACACGATAATATTGAATCTGATCAGTTGGACAAATCCTCTCTTCGCGCGGATACCGTTTGATTCAGTGTTTGTGGAAGCTAAAATTATAGGGAACATTGCGGTAATATTTTCAGGTTCGACTATGATTGCGATTATCATGCATCATCTGTATAATTTAATCTATGTGGGGATGGGTTTTGTGGATTATGTGATAGCCAGATTTTAATGGTATAGATCTCGAAATCCCGGGGTCTATAATCCTAAATTATGAAAACAATAGTTGTAATGATATTTTTGTCAGCAATTCTAATCTGCCCACAGGCTTTTTGCGATAAAGAGGGCCTGTCTTTACGCGTGAAAGATATCGAACGGTCAATGCTGATAGAGGGTAATTACAAAGATTCTGCCGCTGAATTGAAATTGATGCTTGAATCCTCTCCTTTCGACGCTAGAGTATGCATGAACCTGGCAGTGGCGCTTTACGGGCTTATGGAATATGAACACGCCAGCGAGTATTTTAAAAAATCCGAAAATATGGATAATTCGGGAGAATTTAAGGAATTACGGGTTTATGCTATGTCAAAAATTGAAAAAAATAAAGGAGTGCTTAATACAATAGAATCCGCCAAGGAACGAAATTTAATCATGAGCGGGCATTTGGTTATGCTTAATAAGCTTATGGGCGCGAAGTATTATTACCCGGCTATCGTAATGCCGCACGTAATGTGGCTTAAGCAAAATACGCCGGATGTGCCGGGCATATACGAACTTTCAGGCAATGTGTATTATTCCGCAATGCTTTACGGAAAAGCCATAGAAGATTACGAAAAAGCGGTAACGCTGGATTTGGGAAACATTCAGTTATATAAAGTTATCGCGGATTGTCAAACAGCTACGGGAAAGTTTGATGAGGCGGGAGAGAATTATCAAAAAGCGATAAATCTCTATCTTGAAAAAGAAGTAGATGAAGACAACTCTGAGGTTTCCCGGCTAAAAAAAATAAAGCAGGCCCTTCCCAAAAAATACGAAGATATCGCTGATTTAATCAACAAGAGGCGGCTCTTGGAAGCGGAAGAGATTTGTAAGAGGAGGATATCGCTTAATCCCGGTGACTACGCGGCGATTACTCAGTTGGGACAGGTTTTTTGGGAAAAGAAAAACAGAAAAGCGGCGGTAAAACTTTTTAAAAGAGCCGTAAAAATGGCCCCGGATTATCCTATATCGCGTTTATGGCTGGGCAAGGCCTATTTTTTTGAACAAAAGTTTGAAAAAGGGGTAGAAGAGTTTTCCGCTTTTAAAGAGAAGATGAAAACTCTTCCGAAAATGGACAAGGGGACAATTGATTTTTATGTATCAACTCTGCATTATTTGTGTTATATGTACTCAACCGTAAAGGAGTATGACAAAGCCTTGGAAGAGTGCAAAGGGATATTGAAAATAAAGCCGGATGATCAAACCGCGCACTATAACACTGCGGTTAGTTACTACACCTACTACCATAATCGTTCGTTGGCTTACAGCGAACTTCAAAAAGTAATTGAAATCGATTCTACCACCAATTTGGCGGGTATGGCGAGGTACTATATAGATTACATGAGAAGAAATGCCGATTCCCGTGTTATGAGCGACTTTTCTTTTGTTTATGAAGAATGACTCGCGAAAAAGGTAGAGACGCGATAAATCGCGTCTCTACGCAGATACGATTCGCAGGTATTGAAAAATGCAACCCGAAGGGACGAAGTATTGCCTCGTCCCTACCCCTGAAAACATGGAGCTGACCCGTAGAGACGCTATAAATCGCGTCTTAGTAAAACGACCCGTGAAAAAGGTAGAGAAGCTATTTATCGCGTCTTAGTAAAACATGAAACTCAAAAGAGAACTAACCCTACTAGACGTATTTTGCGTCGCGACCGGAGCGATGATTAGTTCCGGGCTTTTTATCCTGCCAGGACTCGCGCACGCGCAGGCAGGTCCGGCGGTAGTTGTTTCTTATATATTGGCAGGGCTTTTAGCTATGACAGGCATGTTGAGCCAGGCTGAACTTGTTTCCGCCATGCCGAAGGCCGGAGGTGACGTGTTTTATGTTATGCGTAGTATGGGCCCGGTTTTTGGCACAATTGACGGGCTTCTTACGTGGTTAGCGGTGTCGCTTAAAAGTTCGTTTGCCCTCATAGGCATGGCCGCGTTTACGCGGTTGATTGGGGGATATGATACTCATCTAATCACGATAGGCTTTTGTTTGTTTTTCGTAGTCATTAACGTCATCGGCATCAAATCCGCGGGCAGAGTTCAAATCGGCCTGGTAGTTTTTCTGTTACTGCTTCTCGCGGTGTACGTTATAAAAGGCATTCCTGCCGTAGATTATCAGAATTTCAAACCTTTTATCCCTTTTGGAATTCCCGCGGTTTTTTCCACAGCAGGGTTTGTCTTTGTTTCATACGGAGGGCTTCTTAAGGTTGCCAGCATTGCTGAAGAAGTAAAGAACCCTGGAAAGACGGTACCTTTAGGCATGATACTTTCTTTTCTTGTTGTTGTTGTTTTTTACGCGTTAGTTGTTTTTGTAACAACCGGAGTACTTGGCGCGGGGCAACTTGACAATTCACTTACTCCGATTTCTGACGCCGCGTATGTTTTTATGGGAGAAGCCGGTAAACTTATTTTGGGTATAGCGGCTGTGCTCGCGTTTGTTTCAACCGCGAATGCCGGCATTATGGCGGCTTCCAGGTATCCGCTGGCTTTAAGCCGCGATTTTCTCCTACCGAAAGTTTTCGGTAAAATCAGCCGGCGTTTTAAAACACCTGTTGTGGCGATTTTTGCTACAGGAATTTTTATGATAGCCGCTTTATTTCTGGATCTATATGTGCTTGTTGAGGTCGCGTCAACGGTTCTTATCCTTACTTTCATATTCTCGTGCGTATGTGTGATTATTATGAGAGAAAGCCGTGTGCAAAATTATCAGCCAAAGTTTTACTCTCCGCTATATCCATGGACGCAAATTATCGGGATTTTCGGATGCTGGCTTTTAGCAGTTAACATGGGTAAAGAAGCGCTATTTTTTGGATCGCTTCTTTTCGCGTGCGGGTTAGCGGTATTCTGGTTTTATGGCAGGCGGAAGGCGGGGAAAGACTTCGCGCTTCTTCATCTTATTGAGCGGGTTACGGCAAAAGAGTTTGTGGATGTTTCATTAGAAGAGGAATTGAAACAGATAATTAGAGAGAGAGACGATATTATAAAAGACCGATTTGACGGTGTAATAGAGGACAGCGTAATTTTAGACATAGAAGGTTCTCTTGCCGTTGGAGATTTTTTCAAACTGGCGGCAGATAGCATAGCCCCGAAACTCGGAGTAAATCCCGCGGAGATATTCAAACTTCTCCTGGATAGGGAAGAACAAAGTAGTACCGTTTTGAGCCCCTCTTTGGCTATTCCGCATGTAATAGTCGAAGGGGCGAATCTGTTCGTGATACTTTTGGCGCGTTGCAAAGGGGGAATTGTATTCCCCGCGAAAACGGATAAAGTTCACATAGTTTTTGTGATCGCCGGTACCAAAGATGAACGTATTTTCCATCTCGGAGCTTTATCCGCGATCGCTCAAATCGCCCAGGACTTGGATTTTAAGGAAAGATGGATGCGAGCCAAAGATAAGGAAGCCCTAAGAGATATCATCCTACTAGGCAAGCGCCAAAGGTAGGTAGAGACGCGATTTATCGCGTCTCAATGGAAAGAAAAAAATGATTATATTCCCTAAAAACAAATACCGCGCGAAATTCGCGGGAACGAATAATTTTTCGCCCCCACGGTTTGGAATTTTTAGCAGGATAGCTGTTTGGTACAAGGCCTGGAAAAATAGGGCGAAGATTTCCCCAATCAGCTTGAAAGCTTTGAGACGGGCCTTGAGAAGCCAAACCCGGCGGTCTTTAGAGCGGGATTTGTTTAGGCTTAAGGTTGCCTATTCCGTAAGTGAAGACATCCTAAAAGCCAATGGTTTTGAAGATACTCTTAATCTGTTTGTGGATAAGATTTCTCAAATTATGTCCGTTGAGATAGTATCGTTTATGCTTGTAAGTAAAAACAAGGGCGAACTTGTAATGCGTTTGGCAAAGGGGCTTGATAGTAAGGCAGCGGAAAATGGAAAAGTGAAATTAGGCGAAGGCGTTTCAGGATGGGTGGCTCAAACGGGCGAGCCGCTTCTAATAAAAGACATCAGCAAAGATTCAAGATTTCAGAAAAGAAGTGGCAATTACCATACCAATTCGTTGTTGAGTGTGCCTTTGAAATCAAGGGATAAAGTTATTGGCGTGATAAACGTTAACAATAAGATATCCAGGGCGCCGTTTGATGAAGAAGACCTAAGCTTGTTAAAAACAATAGCGGACGCGTCCGCGGCAACAGTTGTGAATGCTGGCTTGCGGGAAGAGGTGGAAAAGCTGGATGAATTGAGGGCTGATTTCATAGCTAATGTTTCTCATGAGTTAAAAACTCCATTAACCGCGTTAAAGGAGTCGGTAGGGATTATGCTTGATGAGATAACGGGTAAAGTAACGGATAAGCAGAAAAAGGTTTTGAAGCTAGCTGAAAAAAATATTGACCGTTTGAACCGATTGATTGATAACTTGCTGGATTTTTCCAAGTCTGAAGCGGAACGGAAAACAATGAAAAGGTCGCTTTTCAATGTGGCCGGAATGGTTAATTTAGCCATTGAAACATTGAAACCTTTAGCCGAGCAAAAACAAATAAAACTCATGAATCATAAACTGCCGCGTGAAAAAGTAGAGATATGGGGAGATGAAGACAGGCTTTCCCAGGTTGTTACTAATCTTATCGATAACGCGATAAAGTATAATACTCCAAAGGGAAAAATAGAAGTAAGCCTTGTGAATTTAGATAGCTCAATTAAACTTTGTGTCGCTGATACCGGAATCGGAATCCCTAAGGAAGATTTTGACAAGATATTTGACAGATTTAAGAGGGTAGAAGAAATCGTAAAAGGTAAAATTGAAGGAACAGGCCTTGGCCTCGCGATTGCCAAGGACATAATAGACATACACGGAGGAGATATAATCGTTGAGTCCGAAGTTGAAGTAGGCAGTAAATTTACCGTTAATTTGCCCAAGAATTTAAGAGTCCGCAGATAGTCACGCGGGCATCATGTAGAGACGCGATTTATCGCGTTTCAATGAAAAATGAAACCCGAAAAGACAGAGACGCGATAAATCGCGTCTCTACGGCGGGACTTACTTGACAATTCCAAAAATACGTGTAAAATGGAACTATGTATTCCAGATTGATTAAAACGCCTGAAGGCAAAAGTTTCTTCTTATTTGGCCCGCGCGGGACAGGAAAAACTACGTGGGTAAAATCCGCTTTTCCAAAAGCCGTATACATAGACTTACTGGAGGCAGGACTTTTCAATAGTCTTTTGGCTGATCCCCAGCGTGTAGAAAACTTAATCCCTGAAAATTTCAGGGATTGGATTATCATAGATGAAGTGCAAAGAGTTCCTGAATTGTTGAATGAGGTTCACCGCCTGATAGAAAAATACAAATACAAATTTATTCTGACGGGTTCAAACGCGAGGAAGATAAAGAGAAAAGGACAAAATTTACTGGCCGGCCGCGCTCTTACCTGTTATATGCACCCGCTTACCGTGCCGGAATTGGGTAAAGATTTTAGTTTAACGCGTTCGCTTAAATACGGGCAATTGCCCAGTGTCCACATAGAAAATGACCCCAAGGCGTATCTTGAGAGTTATGTAAAGACCTATCTGGAAGAAGAGATACAGCAGGAGGGACTAACCAGAAATCTGGCAGGGTTTGCCCGATTTCTTGAAGCGGCAAGTTTTTCACAAGGAGCGGCCCTTAACATTTCTTCGGTTGCCAGAGAGTGTTCCGTTGAGCGCAAGGTTGTGGAGAACTATTTTTCAATACTAGAAGACCTGCTCATAGCTTATAGGGTGCCTGTTTTTACCAAAAAGGCGAAGAGGCGCATGGCGGGACATCCTAAATTCTATTATTTCGACACGGGAGTTTACCGTACTTTAAGGCCTGCCGGCCCTTTGGATATGCCTGAAGAAATTGAAGGGATTAGCCTTGAAACTCTTCTTTTCCAGGAACTCAACGCGGTGAATACCGGTTATGGCTTGGGATACAAGATACACTACTGGAGGACGGCCGGCAACGCGGAAGTGGATTTTGTGTTGTATGGAGACAGGGGAATACGGGCTTTTGAGATCAAGCGGACAGCCAGGGTTTCAGGGGCTATGTTGAAAGGGTTAAAATCCTTTCAACAGGATTACCCGATGTCAAAAACATATTTTATGTACGGAGGCAGCCGCGAGGCGCGGGACGGCAAAATTTCCATCATCCCGATCCCCGACGCGCTAAAGCGCCTCCCTGAAATTTTATCGTAGAGACGCGATTCATCGCGTCTCAATGAAGGACGAAACGCAAAAATGTAGAGACGCGATTCATCGCGTCTCAATGAAGGACGAAACGCAAAAATGTAGAGACGCGATTCATCGCGTCTCAATGAAAAATGAAACCCGAAAAGACAGAGACGCGATAAATCGCGTCTCTACGGGAGAAAAATAAAAATGGCCGTATTATCGCTCAAAAAAAACATTTTACTAATTGATGACGAGCAGGATCTGATTGATTTGGCAGTTTTTAGGCTTGAAGCGAGCGGATATAAAACCTGCGCGGCGCTTAACTCTGAAGAAGGGTTGAATAAGGCAATATCAGAGAAACCCGATATAATCTTATTAGACATTATGATGCCCGGAACAGACGGCCTTACAACGCTCGCGAGGCTAAAAGATAACGAAAAGACCAAACATATCCCGGTTATTATGTTCACTTCTAAAACGCGAAATAACGACGTATCCCGCGCCGCGGAACTCGGCGCCGCGGATTACGTAGTAAAACCCTTCACCCCGCAAAAACTATTAGAAAAAATCAAAAAAGCGCTAGTCACCCCGTAAAGACGCGATTCGCCGGTAAGGAAAAATGCAACCCCGTAGAGACGCGATTTATCGCGTCTCAATGCAAATACGATTCGCTGGTATCGAAAAATGCAACCTCGTAAAGACGCGATAAATCGCGTCTCTACACAGATACGATTCGCCGGTAAGGAAAAATGCAACCCAGTAGAGACGCGATTTATCGCGTCTCAATAAAAGATGAACCACGCAAATGTAGAGACACAAAATCTTGTGTCTCTACATTTATTAATAAAAAACAAGCGCAGGCACAACCTGCTGGATTTTTTTTAAATCTTTATCATTATTAAGCAACTTTAAATTATGTTCCAAAGCGATTTGGACAATAATACAGTCTATTTAAGTCCCGCAGATCCAAACGGCTATGATTCCTGACATATTCTTTTAGAGCGGTTGCAATAAGCTCTTTTTGAGGAAACATAGTTTCCGTACTATTTATTTGTTTTTGAACTTGTGTGAAGGTATAATGTACGGGGGAAGAATGATTAAGCGAGGAGTAAAAAAAGGGGGGAAATGTAAATGGCGTTTGTAAGCAAGCAAGCAAGCAAGCAAGCAAGCAAGCAAGCAAGCAAGCAAGCAAGCAAGCAAGCAAAGTAAGAATATCTGCCAAACGAAAAAATTATTTTTATATAAATCCCGCGATTTTAAAAAACGCGGGATTTTTTATTGGAAACCAAATTTCTGTTTTTGATTGAAACAGGGATTTGGTTTTTTGTTTTTAGATAAAGAGAGGCAACGATATTATGGGAAAGAATAAGTTTTCGAGAAAGATAGTTGGCAGCCACTCTCAAGGTGTTAAAACTATTGCCTTTGTGCATCATAAGGGCGGCACGGGAAAAACGACAGCGTGTATAAATATTGCCGGATGGCTGGTAAGGATGCAAAAGAAAGTATTGGTTGTGGATTTAGACCCGCAGGGAAACGCTACAGCGGGGTTAGGTGTTGACCGGAAAAGTTTGGACGTTTCAGTTTATGACGTGTTATTTGGGCAACATAAGATAGAAGACGTAATCGTAGAAACCGATTCCGGCATTTATCTTGCGCCCTCTTCTTTAGATTTACTCGCGGCTGAAATTCATATGGCCGGACAAAAAAACAATACAAAAATTCTTAGAGAAAGTCTAACTAATGTAGAAGAATATTTCGATTACATCTTAATCGATGTTCCCCCAGGTTCAACTCTACTAATGATTAACGGAATCGCCGCGGCGGAGAACATCATTATACCTTTAGATTCAGGCGTGTTCGCTTATGAAACTTTAGAAACGCTTAAAACGGTAATTTTAGATCTTAGTGATGAATTAGGGATTCAACCTAGCATAATGATGTTTCTTTTGAAAGAATACGCGACTACGCTTTTTGACCGCGGACTAACTGCGGAAATTAAAAAAATGTTAAAAGAATTTTTAAGGAGAAATAATATTTCGGAAGTAAACATTTTTAACATACCGTTTTCCAGAAAAATTTACAAAGCGCAAATGAGAGGCCGGCCCATATCTCATTACGCGTCGTTTAGTGACGCGGGCAGGGCGTATAAGAGAATAGCGAGGTATTTGATAGCGTATAATGTATAGCGGATAGCGTGTAGGAAAGATGAAGTTTTTACCATACGCTAAACGCTATCCGCTATACGCTAAAAAAAATGGAGGGGGAAAATATGTCAGAACCATTGAGGAAACCGGCGAGAAAAGCATTGTTTGACGATGGAGGAGGAGTAGGGACAGCCGTGGTAGAAAGGGGGATAGGAGTAGGGAGCGCTGAGGGAATGGAACAGCAGTTGAGAGACCTTCTCGAAGCGATGGAGGCGGTGCGAAAAGGAGATCTGACAAGAAAACTTAAAAGCCGTAGAGAAGATATTTTTGGAGATCTCGCGGAATCTTATAACGGTATGGTTGACCTTCTTAACCGGTTCGGCGGCGAAGTTACCCGCGTGGCAAAAGAAGTCGGCACCGACGGAAAGCTCGGCGGACAGGCAAAAGTAGAGGGTGTTGCCGGTACATGGAAAGATTTAACCGATAACGTCAACACTTTAGCCGCGAACTTAACAAACCAGGTAAGAAATATCGCCAATGTTACCACCGCGGTAGCTAAAGGAGACCTCTCACAGAAGATCACGGTCGAGGCTCAAGGCGAAATACTGCAGTTAAAAGATACAATTAATAACATGGTTGATTCACTCAACACATTCGCTAATGAGGTTACCCGCGTTGCCAAAGAAGTGGGAACCGAAGGAAAACTTGGCGGCCAGGCGGCTGTTCCAGGGGTAGCCGGAATATGGAAAAACCTAACGGATAACGTTAATACTTTGGCGGGAAACCTTACCAGCCAGGTAAGAAATATTGCCACGGTTACCACCGCGGTCGCTAATGGAGACTTATCTCAGAAAATCACGGTTAACGTATCCGGTGAGGTCTTGGAACTTAAAAATACAATCAATCGAATGGTTGATAATTTGAACGCGTTTGGAAGTGAAGTTACCCGCGTTGCCAAAGAAGTGGGAACCGAAGGAAAACTTGGCGGACAGGCGGCTGTTCCGGGAGTTGCCGGAACATGGAAAGCGTTAACGGATAACGTCAACACCATGGCCGCGAATCTTACTAATCAGGTAAGAAATATCGCTAATGTTAC
>JBDRBY010000029.1:0-3308 GCA_043822245.1 Candidatus Omnitrophota bacterium | reverse complement strand
GCAACTATTACTTTGGTTTTTTCTCGTTCCTTTAACATCCTGAGCCTCCTCACTTGCTGATCTGTAACCATTCAAACCGCCTTAAGTTCTGTTTGAATAGTTTAATTTAATGTCAGCCGTTTTAGGGAATTATAATTGTCGTTGGCCGGTATTTATAATTGTCGCTCATCAATTTTTACATGTCCATTTTTAATTCTTAAAGTGTCCACTTTTAAATCTTATCTAACAGCTTTTTTTTGAAACAATTGTAAAACACAACAAGAGGGATGTGGATACAATGCTGACCGGAAAAAGTTAAAGTCGTACAGGAACGGTTACGACCGTTCCCTACAGATTTCAATTCCACATCGTACAGGGTTAGGTACCTATTTGGACTGTGTCAAAATAACCTTTGAGGGAGGCAATCGCGGCGAGCGCGGCGAGGTAACTGGTTTTGGGATTTTCAGGTGAAGGAACGTTTTCACTACGCGTGGTTATAATCCCGGCTTTACTTTTTATTTCTATCTCATGAATATTTTTCGTATATTCAGGCGAAACTACTATTTTAACTTTGGTTTTCTCAGCTCCTACACCTGCTATTGAAAGAAGCGCTGAAACATTTATGTTTTTTGGAAACCCTTTTACGGCTTCGGCGGCTGAACCTTCAAAAATAACGGTTTCTTTTGTTATTTTTTCGGCATCTATGTGATTTTCCAAAAGAAACGGCGCGCCTTTAATCGATTTAGGGCCTTTCCTCGTTATAAGAGTTACGCTTTCTATTCCAGCTATGGCCGCGGATTTCAGTCCGTCTATGCCCGCTATCGCTCCTGAAGGCAGCATTAATCTAAGGCCTTTTTTTCTTGCTTCATCAATAAAGCCCTCATTCCCCAAAAGGCCTCCCACACTCATAATCATGATGTCTTTTTTTCGCGCGAATACTTCTTTTAAAAGCCCCCTCACCGCTTCAGGTGAAGCTGCTTCTATCACAAGATCAACCTTTTTGATTAATTCCACCTCGCTACCGGCAATTGAAGCATTTTTAAGTTTTTTCACAAGAATCTCAGCCGTGCCAACAACATTATCATAAAGAACTATTTTGTCAATGTACGCCATTAAATTCTTATCCGCGTATTCCGCCAAAGCAGTTCCAATCGCCCCGCACCCAATAATTCCGATTGTTTTTTTTGTCATAGTTCAGTTTCCCCTGTTTTCTACCCTGCTACTTCCAGCATTCTTTCTAATACTTTACGGGCTTTTTTTACGATTTCTTTTGGCACGGTGATTTTATATTCCAGTTTTTCCAGAGACCTGGCAAGCCAGCCGAGTGTTGTGAGCTTCATGTTGGCGCAAATAAACTGTTCTGTAGGTACATAAAAACTTTTTTCGGGGTTATCTCGTTTTAATTTATAGATTATCCCTTTTTCCGTGCCTACAATAAACTCTTTTGCCTGGGATTCTTTGACATATTTTATCATGCCGGCTGTGCTTCCGATATAATCAGACAACTCCAGGACTTCCTTGCGGCATTCCGGATGTACTATAAACTCAGCGTTCGGATAAAGGGCCTTAGTCTTAAGTACCTCTTCCTTTGTCAGGCGCATATGAACCGTACAGTACCCGTCCCACATAATTATTTCTTTGTTTGGGATATTTTCCGCCACATACGCTCCAAGGTTTTTGTCGGGAACAAATATTACCTGTTTTTCTTTCAAAGATTTTACAATCCGGACAGCGTTGGCGGAAGTACAACAAATATCACTTTCCGCTTTAACCAACGCGGGCGAATTGACATAACATACCACGGCCGCTTTGGGATGTTCTTTTTTCATTTTTATCAGTTTTTCTTTTGTAATCATATCAGCCAGAGGGCAGCCGGCTTCTTCTACGGGCAGAAGTATTGTTTTTTCGGGGCTGAGTATATACGCGCTTTCGGCCATAAATTTAACGCCGCAAAACACGATAACCTTTTGTTTGGCTTTAGTGACCGCTCTCGCTAAGGCGTATGAATCGCCGGTAATGTCGGAGATTTCTTGAACTTCATCACGTTGATAATTGTGCGCGACAATTAAGGCGTTTTGTTTTTCCTTCAGGTCCAATATCTTTCGTTTAAGGTGTTCTTTGTATTTCAAGTCAAATTCTGGTTTTATCATATCACGTCCTTTGTTGGTTGGTGGAGTAAATACTCAAGATGCAATTGAAATTAGCAATGTGCTTCTGTGTTGTGGGGGTTTAAATCCCCCTAGCCCCCTTTTTCAAAGGGGGGAATGTTCATTCCCTTTTCAAAAGAGGGGAATGTTTTAATTCATTTTTTCAAAAATGTGTTGTCTATCAACCGTGTTTCACCGGCAAAAACGGCTAAAACTGCCAAAGAATTTTTACAGATTTTTTTCAGCGGTTCTAAAGTTTCTCCGTCGACTATCTCCGCGTAGTCTATTTTTAAGCCTTTCTTCTCTTCGATAACACGCCGCATTTCGCGTTTGATATTATCGGTGGAAAATTCATCATTCGCAACCATTTCTTCGGCTTTTTTTAGAGCCTGGTATATGTTTCTCGCCTCTTTTCTCTCGTCCGGAGAAAGATAGCTATTTCTTGAACTCATTGCCAAACCGTCTTTTTCCCTGACAATGGGCATTACACGAATAGCAATCGGGATATTCAGATCCTTAACCATTTGTTTTATCATAACAGCCTGCTGAGCGTCTTTTTGCCCAAAATAAGCCTTATCCGGCGTTGTTATGTTAAAGAGTTTTGTCACAATCGTCGCGACGCCTTTAAAATGTCCCTGTCTGGAAAACCCGCACAAACCCTCAGTCACCGCTCCCTTAACCTCAACATAAGAGGAATATCCATTTGGATACATTTGGTACGCGTCCGGCGCAAACAAGATATCCACGTTTTCTTTTTCAAGAAACCTTTTATCCTTTTCCAAATCACGAGGATATTTATCAAGGCCTTCTCCCTTTCCAAATTGCTTTGGATTGACAAAAATAGTTACAATAACCGCGTCACATTCTTCTCTTGCCTTTCTTACAAGGCTTAAATGGCCTTCGTGCAAATACCCCATTGTGGGAACAAGAGCTATGGTTTTGTTTTCCGCGCGTATATTCCGTGACGCTTTAATCATGTATGATGTTGTTGTAATTATTTTCATATTACAGCCGTTATTTAGACGCGATAAATCGCGTCTCTACATGACACATATGTCAGGAGCGATTTCTCTTTATAGCCGTTATTTGGACGCGATAAATCGCGTCTCTACATGACACATATGTCAGGAGCGATTTCTCTTTATAGCCGTTATTTGGACGCGATAAATCGCGTCTCTACAT
>JBDRBY010000028.1:0-9035 GCA_043822245.1 Candidatus Omnitrophota bacterium | reverse complement strand
AACGCGCTAAAAGCTAAATACATCTGGTCCCCGGCGCGCCGTTCAAAAATAACTAAATCATCTAAAATATTAAAATACCTTACCATTCTCTCTGTTGTGTTTGTCTCTTTCTGATAAAAAGAATCTTCCCATATGATCGGAACAACCTTTAATCTCTCTAATGCTTTATATATGTGCCGGTAAGTGCTGCGGCCCCATTGCAGTTTTAACATTTTAGCCAAATTATGCAGGCTAAAATTTGTTTTGCCTTCTTTAGGTTTTCCCGCTTCTTCCCATATCCCAACTAAACCACAAAATATTTTATAATCAACGATCCGCAAAATCCCCATTTCTCCCTGTTGGGTTTTCCCAATCGTAACTTTTCGCGCGGCTCTGTTCCCATTCTCTAATAATATTTCCCTGGTGATCTCCCTGGATTTTTTTCTATATGTAGAAGGCGCAAAGAGCGGCCACTTTTCAATGTTTAGCTCTTGTCTTATAACCTTCTTTTCTTCCGGGATAAGTGTTTTTTCCATATTTTACCTTAAAGAATAAACAACAACATTGCCCTTGTTGTTGTATCTAATAAGTATCTAAAAGAGTATTCAGACACTTTTTTTGTTTATAACTCCTTTATTTATAAGACATTATTAAAAGACAACTTACTCAGTATACCACATTCGCTTACTCGATTTACCACATTTCCTTACTCAATATACCACATTCGCTTACTCGATTTACCATACTCATTTACTCAATATACCACATCTGTTTTAGGCTCATTGACTACTGTAGACATTTTGTCCACCGTAGTCATTTTGTCTACTGTGGACATTCCTTCCGGCAATATTACTTGGTACTGGCTGCCCTTAATCTTTGCTGTGTTGGTAAGGTCAACTCTTTTGATAAGGCTGGCGTTTATAAGCTTGTCAATAGCCCTCTGAACCGTTTTTAGACTTATTCCTGACTCTTTAGCCAGTTCACCATAACCGATCCATTCTGTGGTATCTTTACCAGAGCCAGAAGCCCGCTTATAAAGGCTTAAATAGACAGATTGCTGGCTTGGCGTAATAAGCAGCTTCAATTTATCTCTTAATAAATCCTCATTGACTACCGTAGACATTTTGTCCACCGTAGTCTTTTTGTCTACTGTAGTCAATTTGTCCGCGGTGGACATTTCAGGCTCTCTTTTTGGCGTTTCTGTTGATTCCGTTTTTTTGCCGTAAAAGATAGCTAATTTTTCTTCATCCGGTTTAGGTACATTCTTTAACACTTTTCTTTTCATTTAACAAGACCTCGCATATTTGATTATAATCTTCCGCGCCGCGACTTTGTTTATCAATTTCAAATATAGTTTGATTAGCGGCCGAAGCCTGCTTTATCTTTGTGTCTAATCTTACAGCAGGGAGGACCTTTTCTTTATAAGTATCCTGCACTGCTTCTAAAACTTCCTGACTCATGTTTGTTCGTTTTTCGTAGAAAGTAGGGATTACGCCGGTAATAATAAGCTGTTTCTCGTAATATTTTTTGATCATTGCCAGATTGTCAATGACTTGTGTAGCGCCAAGCATAGCCAAATAATCCATACTTATGGGGATAATAATTTCATCAGCATAAAGAAGGGCGTTTTGATTAAGAAGGGAGAGAGAAGGGGAACAGTCTATCAGAACAAAATCATAACGCGCGGTTTGCTCTATGTGTTTCATTCGGATTTTTAAAATTTCTTCCCGGCGCGGCATAGCGCTTAAGTGAAGTTCGCAGGAGGCAAGAGTGTTGTTAGAAAGGATACAGTCGATATTGTCTCGAGCTTTTACGATACAGTCGTCAACAAAAGTATCGTTGGCTAAAAGATCGTACATCGTTAGTTTATGGTTTATTCCAAAACTTTCTTTGATGTTCCCCTGAACATCAACGTCTAACACAAGAACTTTTTTACCTTTGTTTGCCAAACAACTTGCTAAAGATACGACGGTGGTTGTTTTGCCGGTGCCGCCTTTTAGGTTTTGGCATGCGATTTTTCTCATCGAGCCTCCAATCTTAAAATAAAGTTGCTTGAGTACTCTTAATCTTCGTTACTACAATTTCCTCTGAAAGCCACCGATCAATAACAGATTTTTGAAAACGCCAGCCTCTGCCGATTTTACTCCCGGGAATTTCACCTTTTTGAACCTTTTTATATACTGTCTGGAAATTAAGCTTAAGGTACTTGGCTAATTCTTTTACTGTCATAATTTCATCTGCCATACTGATAACCTCCTAATATAAACGTCGCCTTTTTATTTTTTCAAGGAAACTTTATTTTTTTAATGTTATCATAACGGTATTAAATATGTCAAGTGTTTTTTTATTACTCTTTATGTTTAAGCACGCTTTGATGTGTTGTCGATATTTAATGACCACCGTAGACATTTGTAAAGAAAAAAGAGATTTCTGAACTTTTGAGACATTCAAAAAGAATTCAAGCGGAGAATAAACTATACTTGGGTTAAGCCGATTCCGCGGTTTTTCAAGATCTATTGTTTTCAAAGAGGGGCTTGCATTCCTGCAAGCGTTCATTAGAATGAACAAAGGGGATAAAATAATGAACAGTCGATATTTAATGACTACCGTAGACATTTCTTTGTCCACTGTAGACATTTTATCAAGGGGACGCTCTTTTCTGCTTAATTTAGACATATGTCTTGACATAGTTCATATTCTGTGATATTCTTTAAGCAGAAGGAAGGAGGTAACGCAATGTCAACACTGACACACCATATGAATAAAAAGATTCACTTTGTAAGAACACTATTTGGTTGTTCGCAGGAACTTATGGGGCATATAATCGGTGTAACCGGAAGAACTGTAGCTCGTTGGGAAGCCGATGAAACCGATCCTCATTTTTTGGCTAAACAAAGAGTTCAAGAGCTACTAAACATCTTAGACAAAATGGATGGTGTAATAGAACCAGGGAAAGAGACGGAGTGGATCAATACGCCAAGCGAATCTCTGGGAAATAAAACCCCGTTAGAAATAATAGAGCAAGGACCTTCTGGTGTCCAGGAGGTTTTGCGTCTCTTAGGGCGTATTGAGTGGGGAATAGTGACTTAGTGGATATATGGAAAAACCACACCATATAAAAGAATCCCTTCAAAAAAGCATCCAGAAGGTTTTACCTTCGCGTACTGCCGGTGTGTATTTTCGTTTAGTTTCTCCAAAACGGATTGATGAAATTTTAAGCACACAGGGCAGTTTTGCGTATGGAGGGCGTTATAATCCCGATGGCGAATTCGGAGCCTTATACCTTGGAGAAACCGAAGAACTTTGCAAAAGAGAAAGGCAGAAAAAATCCAAAAACTCTTTATTAGTTTCTCAGATTATGGGAAAGATAAAAGTATCCTGTGAAAAGATATTAGATTTAACAGATCGTGAAACTCTTAAAAAACTGAAGATTAAAAAAGAAGAACTACTTTGTGAGGAAAAAAATGGCGGTTGGGCTTTAACCTGGACCATTGCGCGACTAGCTTATCAGCTGGGCTTTGAGGGGATTCTATCGCCATCAATTACCGGCACAGGAAACAATCTTGTTATTTTTGATAAACACGTGAATAACAAAAAAGTCAAAGTTACATCCACCTATTCATTATAATGAGAAAAACTGGATTCCAACCAAAAACTAAAAAACCAGGCAGAGTATTACGACAAGGCTGATATAGAAAAAGCTTTTGATCTAACAAAAATATCAAAGAACAAAGGCAAAATAAAAAGAGTCAATATGATTCTTCCAAAAAAACCGCCATTGTCATAGGCCTGCATCAACTCGATGAAGAAATAGTAGATGTCTCATAGTACCATAATAGTTTTTGGCGCTAACAAGGAAAAGTGGATAAAAAACAGCAAAGAAATTGACAGCCCACTCCAACCAAGACATAATGTAATCAAATTCCGTTTATAAATATGGTTAAGTTTTACAAGGAGAGATGAGATGAATTTCCATAAAATAGTATGTGGGTTAGCGGTTTTATTTTTATTAAGCGCAAGTTCTGCTTTTGCTGATGATTGGCCAATGTTAGGCCATGATTTAGGGCGCACATCTTATAGTTCTGATAAAATTTCTTCAGGTAATTATTCAATCTTGTGGAATTATACTCCTCCCGCGGACTCCACCATTGTTTCTAGCCCGATTGTTGCCAATGGTAAGGTATTTATTGGATTAGCTAAGATAGGCGGGGGAAGCCTATTATGTTTTAAAGAACCCACCGGAGAATTATTGTGGAATTATTATACCGATGGATATGAGTCTCCGGGTGAAGTTACGGTAGCTGATGGAAAGGTTTTTGGAACAGCAGGCTATAATCCCAGCTTAGGTAGTTATGGGAGATATGCGTACTTGTTCTGTCTTGATGAGTCGACAGGAAACTTGCGTTGGAAAACCGGAGCAACTTATAGTGGTTGGAATTCTTCTCCCGCAGTTGTTGGAGATAGAATTCTGGCTGTACGTACTGTTTATTCGGTATCGTTCCTTTCTAGCAAGAGTTATTTGGTTTGTTTTAGTAAAGATACAGGAGAGCAACTGTGGAGTAAGGAGATTATTAAAGAAAGTGGTTATACGCCCTATGTAGCCGTAAGTGATGGAAAAGTATTTCTGATAAGAGATAAGTGTGTTATAGAAGCATGGGATTGTGACAGTGGAAATCTGGTATGGGTTTCTTATTACATTCAAGATTATGATCGCGGTAGCCCAAAAGGAATTTGTGTTTCCGAGGGAAGAGTATTCATTACTGTACTTGGTGGATATAATTACAAGAGGAATTTAGTGCTTTCTCTTGATGCCGCTACCGGAGAACCTCTTTGGCAGTACCACATTAATGACTATATAATAGGTAAACCCACAGTAGCTTATGGTAAAGTATTTGTAGGATTGGACAGGAAGGGCGTTATTGCTTTAGAGAGAGAAACAGGAAACCTCCTTAAAGAATATCCTGTCTATTACCTTGCTTCTTCTCATATCTCAGTAGCTGACGAGAAACTTTTTGTTGCTAATCCGTGGACAATTTACGCTATTGATATAGAAAGTGGTGCAACCTTATGGAGTTATTATATGGGAGGTGGGACATCTCGTCATCCAATTACCATAGCTAACGGAAAGATTTTTAAACATGTGTCCACTGTTCTTAATGTTTTTGGTCACCCCAATCATCCGCCAATAGCAAATGCCGGGACAAATATTACTATCAACTCCGAAGACCAACCCAACACAATTATTATTGGTACAACCGAAGACGAGGATGGAGATGTTCTTCAATACACGTGGTTGCAAGATGATATAGTGTTGCGAGATTACCAACCAGTAGAATCCGATGGTTCTTGTCCTTTAAGTTTAGCTGATGTAATCGGCCTTGATATCGGACAATATACACTTACTTTAGAGGTTAACGATGGAACGGATACTGTATGGTCAAGTATGATTCTTACCATTAATAACTCTCCACCTGTTATTGCTCCAGGCGGTTCGGGAGTCTATCAGGTTGGAGAAGATATTATTTTGACCGCACAGGTTTCAGATTATGATGGTGACACTCTAAGTTATTCCTGGAAAGAAGGAACAAATGTATTTAACAGTGGTACAGTTACTACTTTTGTAGGAGGCTCTCCTGTTGATTTATTCCCATACACTTTAACAGGAGGACTGCCCTTAGGCGAGCATACGATAACTTTAGAAGTAAACGATGGCATAAATTCTTCGGTATGCAGGGATATCGCTATTAAAATGATCGATTCTCAAGCGCCTACCTTAAAACCTACGGTTAACACATCTATTCTCTGGCCACCAAATCATCAAATGGCTGATATTGTAATTAATGCCAATGCCGAGGATAACAGTGGCGTAGTTCATCTTTCTGCCGATGTTACAAGCAGTGAACCAGCAGAGACAGATGGCGATGGCAATACCGTTTCTGATTATACTGAGCCAATTATAAACCAGGCTACAGGTATAATTATTCTTCAGTTGCGTGCTGAACGCAGCGGCAAAGGTACGGGTAGAATATATACTATAGCGATTACCGCTTCTGACGATTCCGGCAACAGCTCTTCTGCGGAAGTCGAAGTTATTGCGCCGCATGATAGAGGGAAGAAAAACAAGAATAGGGTCGGGAAGGGGCGGAAAGAGAAGCGAAAAAAGGGTCAAATCTTTATCGTTGACGGGCAGGAATGGGGGTCATAACAGGAAAATGGAGTCAAATCTTTATCATTGACAACATCCGCTTTTTAGGATAACCCAAGCAGTAGGGAGAGTTGTCTTTGAGTCTCCCTGTCATTCGGCAATTCAAGCCCACATTTCCAGATACCATATTTTCAAACTCTAAAAGAAAAATATTTAGTTAGACCAAAATAATCCTTGCAAAAAAGGAAAATACCTGATACATTAACGGTATGCCTAAAAAAGATTCCTTAAGAGATAGATTACGCAAAGCCGGTATTCGCCACTACGACGAACTCATCCACGACCAGACAAAAGAATGGCTGGTTGAAAATTTTAGCCCGGGCGCGACGGATTATCCGGTCAATGTTGCCCGGCTAATGCGCAACATCGTCTGGCAAACCAGAGAACGAATCACGGCAGGGGAGAAGCCCCCCTTAAAAGAACTCTTGCGAACATTCTGGTATATGTATGTCAAGCCGACTCTTTCCCGAGCCGGCGCCTTGGCCCAGGAAACTGATCAATACGCTCAGCTTATTGATAACATCGTCTTCATGGTCAAAGAAATAGAAGTCATGGAATATAAAGACATCGGTTTCCGCGATGATAACCAGGCCCACCGAAGAATGGGGGCCAATGCCAATATAATCCTGTTCTCAGAAAAACTTGGCCATCAGGAATTTTTATCCGATATCGCCGACAAATATAATATTTCAATTATTGCCCTTGGCGGCCAGCCGTCAGTCCTTAACGTAGAGTATTTTGTAGATACCCTAAAACAAGCCAGGATAGGCCTACAGCGCTCCTTTTACCTCTTTTCCATAGTTGACTATGACACCAGCGGTTGGATCATCAGAGACGCGTTTATGGACAATCTTAAATTTTATGGAATACCTAATACTAAAGTAATAGATTTAATTCATCCTGATATGCTCACCCCGGAAGAAATAAAATTCTCTCGAGTCCTTATTAAAGATATCGAAGTCATGCGCGTAAAAAATAAAAACTGGCTTAAAGAAGTTCACAAAAGAGATTACAAAAACCAGCAATACCTGGAAGAAACCAAGAAAGACACAAAGATCCTATACGGACTAGAAGCTGAGGCCATATCCAGCAAACGCCTAACAGAAGAATTAGAAAAAGAAATGGTTCCGTTGATTGGCAAAAGTGAAGACTTACTCAAAATATTTGAATTAAAGAAATTAGACAAATCAATAAAAGATTTAATAATTCATAAAATAACCTAAGGCGAAATGAAGTAATTTTTAGATATTAGACGAAATACGTCTATTAATTGTTAGGTCAAAATAATTATTTAAAAAGGAGTAAAAATGAGAGAAAAACTTTTACACCTAATAGAACAATTAAAATCAGATAGAAGACTTGTTTCGTTTGATGAAGCAGCCACAAAACAAGCTGTTATCTTACGTATTTTATCTTTACTTGGGTGGGATACTTTCAATATTGATGAAGTTATTCCCGAATATTCAATCTCTGGCAAAAGAGTTGATTTTTCATTGCGCCATTCGAATATAAACAAAATGTTTATTGAAGTAAAGAAAATAGGGGAAGACTTAGAAAAACACCAAGAACAATTGTTGAGTTATTCTTTTCAAGAAGGAGTAAAACTATCAATTTTAACAAACGGAATTACATGGTGGTTTTATCTACCTTTACATGAAGGTAGTTGGGAACAAAGAAAATTTTATACAATTGAAATATATGACCAAGAGACAGAAGATATTGCAGGTCGATTCATAGATTATCTTGCAAAAGAGAATGTAATTTCAGGCAAAGCCATAACAAATGCCGAAACCATTTATAATAGCAAGCAAAAAAGATACTGGGTAAAGGAAGCTCTTCCAAAAGCCTGGAATAAATTAATATCTGATCCAGACGAATTACTCATTGATTTGATTGCGGAAAACACAGAAAAAATATGCGGTTATAAGCCTGACCATTCAATGGTTGAGAATTTCATTTCCACTAACCTTTTAGAAATTGAAATTTTTCATAGACCAGGGGTAGAAAAGAAAGCAGATTTGCCAAGAAGAAAGGTTAGTGTAGGTACAATTGGAAGTTATATCGGCAAATCGGTAACTGCATTCACTTTTAAAAATACGAGATATGAGGTGAGATTTTGGAAGGATATACTCATAAAAATATGTAGCTTGATGAATAGTATTCATAGAAATAATTTTGAGCAAGTTCTTAATCTCCAAGGTAGGAAAAGACCTTATTTTACTAAGAACGCCAATGAGTTGAGAATTCCAGAAAAGATAGAGGGTACAGATATATTTATAGAAATAAATTTAAGTGCAAATAGTATAGTAAAAATGTGTATGGATGTTTTATTGTTATTTGGTTATTCAAAAGAAGATTTTAATATTGAAGTACGTTAAACACAAAGTAGCAATATAAAACGGATATCTAAAAACAAAAGGAGCCACCATGCCCAATAAAGCAGAGTTTATCAAATTCAATACCATTAAATCCTATATTAACGATATCCTGAAAATGCGTTCCTCAGAGAGCGCGGTTAAACTGTCAATGAAGGAATTTGATTTAGCAATAGAGATTGTGCTTAAAGAAGCAGGGGAGTTAGCCAAAGAAGACAAACGCAACACGGTTATGGATCAGGATATAATCTCAGCCGTAGAAAAACACCTGGGCAAAAGAAATCTAACCTGGCATGAAACAGCAGAAGAGATTATCCGTCAGAATCCCACTGATCTTGGCAAGATATCCAAAGCGATTAACGACTACATTGAAAAAGAACAGAGGAATAAATGAATCAGGGAGAACTAACCCTGGCCATCGCTAAAAGATTTTTTCTCACCCAGGCAGAATCCCAGGAGATCATAAAATTTATTCT
>JBDRBY010000027.1:0-41677 GCA_043822245.1 Candidatus Omnitrophota bacterium | reverse complement strand
ACTCTGGCTGTCGCGCCGTAATATGTGTAAACTTCGGTGTCTCCGTTTGCCAGGGTTATCTTTAAGAGCCGGCCGTAATCGTTTGTCGTGTCGGCATCTGCTGTGTTGTAGAACCTTTCATTCATGTATTCGTACACAACGCCTGTCGTTTCAGCTTTTGACTTTAACAGGTTATCCGCGTCGTCGTAATATGTGTACACTGTTACGTCTGTTCCCACGGTTACTGTTTTTGTCGCTACTCTGGCTGTCGCGCCGTAATATGTGTAAACTTCGGTGTCTCCGTTTGCCAGGGTTATCTTTAAGAGCCGGCCATAATCGTTTGTCGTGTCGGCATCTGCTATGTTGTAGAACCTTTCATTCATGTATTCGTACTCAACGCCTGTTGTTTCAGCTTTTGACTTTAACAGGTTATCCGCGTCGTCGTAGTATGTGTACGTTACCAGCAAAGTTGTGAAAGTTATGTCACCGTAACACTTTTTCGCCACTATTCTCACCGGATTTACCTCTGAATAAACGTATTTGTACGCGATTACTCCATCCGCGTCTTTTTGCGCGCTTATTTGACTATCAATTCTGCCATACTTCTCATCCGCGTCTATCGTGCCATTCGCGTCATGGTCAAACGCTTCATCCAAGTAGCTATAGTATACGTTGCCATACGGATCCGACTCGGGTAGTGTCTTTGATAACATTCTTCCATGGATACCATAGGCATATGTGACCAATAAATCAGCATCTTTGCTGTATTCACGAATAAAGTTTGGCCTGTCTGCTGAGAAATGGTCTGACAAAACTTTATAACTTCCATCCGGGTTTATCTGTTTAACAAGATAGCCATATCCGCTTGAACTATCTTCGTGTGTTAAGTCATCATCTGAATATTCGTATATCGTTCCGGCGGGATCGTCTTCATCCTTACCAAGAGTCTTTGTCTTCATTAGCTGAGTATCTTCGTAAAAGGTATAAATCGTACCAACAAACCAGTCCCGGAGTTCGCTATGCTCTGTGTTATTTATAGTAGTTTCATTGTTAGCGGGGATATTTTCATCTTTGTCGGGGTCATCCCAAAAAAGGCCCCCGGAATATCCGTTTTCTTTTAAAGTATCCAATTTGTTTGTAATACCTGTCGCGGCTAATTCACCGGCAAGAATAGGTTTGCCTAATCCCATATCTTCCGCGTTATAATCAAGAGGATACGCGCTTGCCATAGAATCATAGTAGTGAAACTGATAGATATCTAATCCCACATTTGTCCAATTTGCCGCCATATCCTGCCTGTTGCGGCTTCCCACGGTTACTAACGCGTCTGGAGCTTCCGCGTGTATTAGAGATGTAAAATCGGTAGCAAAATTTTGCAAATCAAGTATGGTAGAAGCCACGGCATATTCCGGCTCGTTCATTATGTCCCACGCGTAAATAGTTTCATCCCCAGCGAACTCATTAAAAAAGTCTTTGAAGATATTGAGCAGAGCCGCCCTTTTAACAGGGTCATTAATAATTTCAGTGTGTTCGGCCAAATACTCGTCTTCTTTGTTGTCCGCGATCATATAATCGAACAAAACCGGAATTAGTTTTATATTCAACACCTTCGCGCAATCTAAAAGCGCTCTCATATCTTCATACACAAAATCAGTAAAGCCGGTAGGCGTGCCATCCGCGGCAAAGTTCATCCCCGCTCTAAAGTCCGTAAAGAGAAAAAATCGGACATATTGTCCCGCCCATTTATCCATCTTTTCATAAAGCGCGGAAATCTCTTTAGAAAATCCTTCATGAGAACCTGTTACAGGGTCTGTTCCAAGGCCATAACCATATTTTACCCACGGCAGATTAGCACCCTTAATGAAACTCCCTATCGGTTCTCGTTTTTCGGCAAGCGGCCAGATCAAATCCTCCGGGTTAGCTGGTGTGCATATCTCTACGGTGCCGTCAGGATACGATTTTGTGACATTGATAAGATTCCAGGAATCATCCCAATTATAGATATGGAGAACGTTTGAACTACTTAGATAGGTATTGTTCCGGCATACTCCCGCGCTATCCAACAATAATGTGGTAAACGTTCCGTCCGCGCCTCTTTTAACCATATAGTCTGTGTCAACATACTCATAAGAAGCGAACAATATTCCATCGGCTCCAGCCAATATGGCATTTTCTTCAGTTTGAGCGTAAGTGTATTCGTTTTTACAACGGATACAATCTTCCATACCAGCGCTTGTGTGATAATTGTACGTATAATAAGCGTTGATATCCGTGTGAATATCCTTGATAAGCCGGCCGGTTTCATCACGTATATACTTTTCTAAAACAGTTATTCCGTCCGCGGCATAAATGGTTTTTTCTCTTTCTATCCATCCGTTGGTTTTTGTATCAAGATTTAACACGTTGTTGTGATGATCATACACAAGCGCGACTCTTCTCTCGTTCTCTTTTACGTCACTGCGCGTAGGGCTATCCGTTTCCGGCATATACGTTCCGTCGTATTCGGTAAGCGTTACTTGCGCAGTTCCCCAATCCCATGTTTTATATCCGTTTAGTTCAAAAATTAAAATAAATTTACCATATTTGTTCCAGTTGTCGCCCTGGAGAAATTCATTTGTGTATTCATATACACTGCCATCTGACAATACTTTTCGTTTCCAATATTTGGTATCCGGGTACTTTTCAACTCTTTCTCCGGCGCCATAAGAAATGCTTAAAAGATTGCCGATAGTGTCATATGTGTAAGTAACCGCCAATTCTTCCGTGCTTAACGTATACTCATGTTTGTAACACGCGCTCATCTGATTCGGAGCTTCGTAATATTCCCACACGTTATAAAGATTCTCCGCCGGATATTCATCTCTAACCAACCGGCCGGAAGCGTCATAGGTATATTTTCCCTTAATCGTAGCCCCATCATCGCCGTACACTATTTTTTGTCCTATAATCCAGCCATTAGTACCAGGATCTAGGTTAATTTTTTCTTCTTGGTGGTCATACACGAATATTGCTTCTCTTTCCGTCTGGATAACATCGTTATTGAGAGGATCCCCGATATTAACCGTGTATTCGCCGTTGTACTTCGTTATTATTACCTGACTTGGGATAGTATCCCAATCATAGATTTTATATGTCGGAGTGTTTGTCTCGTTATCATAAAAAAGAGTAACACGGCTATCTTTATACTCGGAAATATCACCATTCTCGAAAAAAGCTCTTTTGAGTAGGCCGTTACTGTAATTTTCACGCCATTGAATTACATCATCATTTTCCAAATCTGTTTTTATTTCAACGGCGACCGTATCATCCGTAGGATCTTCAGGATGGACATATAAAATCTCCCGTGAATAGTCCCTTGTGTTGTCTTCATCCACTATCACCCAATCTGCGCCGTTAATCTGCCCGTTATTCCCACCCTCACTGTCATAAACAATTGAGCCCGCCGCTTCTTCAAACTTATACCGCGACACCAAACCATTTTTCACTTCGTTTCCGTTGTACAGATCATTTATCTCCGATGCCGTTAGCTCTGTGTCGTATATGGACAATGACCGGAGGTCACCCTTAACAGAATTCAAACCCGCGGCCTTTCCAATCAAAAGATTCCCACCATTTGCCGTTAATAATCCGCCAGCGGGTTTAACTGAATCCATTTCACCGTTTATGTAAAAGGTTACTTCATCTGTCTCGCTGTTGTAAGTCACGGCAACCTGAGCGTACACACCAATGGGAAGAACTCGATCTGAACGTATGTCGTGCAGGGTATCGGAATAAAATCGAAATCCAACATTCCCACTCTCAGAGATGTATAGGCCATAATTCACGCTATCTTCGGATTCTCCCTTTGAAAGCAAATTCTTCAATCCCACGGGGTACTCATCTAATTTAATCAGGTTTACTATCGTCAATTTTTTCACAATGTCCAAACTTGGATCATCATCAATCTTTACCTGATCGCTATCATCTTCAAGGCTTAGAGCATATTGATCACCAGATTCTCCTTGGCCATAAACATCTGTTCTGTAAACACGACCATAACCAAATCCCGCGTCCTCATCGTTGTAGTAGTATTTCGCGCGATATCCGGAGTACTCGCTGTCGGCATCATCTTCGGGATTCACTAATTTGGTATGAATTTTCCCGCTTGAATAGTAGGTGTATTCAGGGTCATCCGCGAAAGAAAAAGCGCCTGAAAACAAGAAACTCATTATCAGGATGAATATTATATTTCCCATTTTTATTAATTTTTTTTTCCGCATTTTCGCACCTTTCCTCTTTTTGTATGTTATGGTAATGAATAGTTAACTACAAGCACGTTTATATTATAACATAAATATAATTCTTTTCAAGGACTAAATCTAACTATTTTATTCTTTACACCGCGCCGGCCATTATTGGTCATAGTTCGTATTTAAATGGGTGACGTCCCTATTGTAATAGTTCAGTTCTTGGAAGAGAATATGTTCCCGTCTTGTCATCTTGAGCTAGAGAGGAAATCATTTGCGAAGCAAATGATGACGAACGAGTCGAAAGATCTTTTTTCTCCATAATTTTTGAAAATCAGATATTTTGTGATATCCTCCGGGCAAAAAGGAGTAGCAAATTGAGTGGATGCCAGGACCGCGCCAAATATGAAAAAGAACTCCAGAATTTAAAAGAAACTGTAGCGTTACTCAATTTTGAACTACAGGATCTCAAATCCAAGCGTGACACACATAAATAAAAGCCGCGGCCAGAAAGTAGTCGAAGATATTTTAGGAAACGAATATGATGGTATTTTGATATCCGATTTTTTGTCTGCTTACAATAAGATAAAAACCAGAGGTCTTTGAGATCTTTTATTTTTTACGGAGACACTACGATGGATTCGTGATGATGGGGTAGTAAGTCAAAGGATTCTGCGGATAGCTAAGATATTACGATTTTATATCGGCAAAGGCATGCCTTTGCCCTACGGCGCACAGCGTTATGTAGAGACATCTACATAAGCGCCTGTTTGGCCTGTGATGTGTGGTTGTGTTTTGTTTTTGTTCAACAATTTTATCAACCGTTTATCCACATTTTGAGCGTTTTTATTTGTAATAACGGCGGTTTTGCTCTCTGTCATTCGCAAAAAATTTTCCATAAGAAACATATCCTCTATACCTGATCCATGATGAGGAATTTTTATAAGATCGGATTTTAACAAAGTTCCGAAGCGGAGTATATCCTTCATCGCGGAGGCGGTAATATCCGCGCAAAATAGGATACTATCGCCTTTTTCGGTAACAGCCTTTACTACTACTGAATCATCGTTTAGATTCCCGTATGACATCGCGTTTCTTGGCGGATTTAAAACAAAAAAATCCATGCCAGGAAACCCGCTGATAATGTCACCCCGTTCGACAGCTAAGCACCCGTCTAAAAATCCACTGTTTCCAGCTATAATTTTTTCGATTTGAAAATTCTTCATTATGTACGGCAAGCCACCCGCGTGATCATCATGGCTGTGTGTAATGAGGATACAATCCACGCGCCTTATCCCTTTTTGCCAAAGATATGGAGCCAAGATTTTCCGGCCCGCGTCAACGCCCCGCCATTTGCCGCTTGAGCCTGTATCCACCAGCATTGTTCCGCCGTCCGGAAATTCCAACAGGCACGCGTCAGCTTTACCAACGTCAAAAAATGTGACGCTTGTAAAATTCGGCGGTTTCTTTACGGCCTCATTCCATACAAATACATTGGCCGCGAAAAGTATAAATATTACCACGAGGCTTTTTTGCCTCTGAGTTCGGCGCGCCGCTATCACTACCGCGATAAGAACCGCGTAAAATAAAAACATCAGTATCCCGCTAAGGGAAGCCGTTCTTACGTAGGCAAACGGGACTTCCGAAATTACCCGCATACTGCCCACAAGAAAACGCGCGATACCATCCAGGAGAAAAGCCGTAAAAATCGCGGCAGGCTGTAAAAATCCTATAGCACCTGTTAGCAGTAGAAGAAAACCTAACCCTATCATTACCATGAGAAGTGGTACGGCTAAAAGATTCGCGAAAATTATTGACGGCGTTATTATGTGAAAACTTGAAGAAATTACCGGCGCTATACCAATCCACACGCTAAAAGATGACGAGACTGTTCTTAAAAAAAATCTCTTTATCCCGGGGCCGAACGTTACGCGAAGAAGGCTGTCAATAAGCGGCATGATATAAATGATGGAAAGAACCGCGAGGTACGAAAGAATGAACCCTATACGAAAAATTTGGACCGGTTGGAATAATGTTATAAGAAAAGCGGAGAACAAAAGAGCATTTACCAAATCAGTTTTTCGGCCTAGTAAAAGGCCTAAAATGATAAACGACCCCAGAATCGCGGCACGCGCGGAAGACGGCCGCCCGCCGGCAAACACAGCAAAAACACATATTCCAACTATCGTCAAAAGATATGCCGCCTTTTCGGGACACCTTAGCACACGGCATAATCCCATAATCATCAACGCCACAATCCCTATGTGCAATCCGCTAACCGCGAATATGTGCATTGTTCCCGTTTTTTCGAAAACTTCGCTTGTGCCCTCCTCCTGAAGCGGCCTTATCCCAAGAATAAGCGGCTCAATAACCGCCGCTGTTTTTTCTGAGAGATACCTCTCCATTACGGCAAGAGATTCATTTCTTAGCCTGGATAAAAATCGCAAAAAAGATGTTATTAATTCTTTTTGAACGCCTGTTTTTGTGAGGATGTCTTTGCTTGAAGAAGAAAAAATCGCGCGAATTCCCTGGCTCTCTAAATGTCTTTTATAATCGAACCCTGCTGGATTTTTTTTGCCTGATGGAATAGATAATTTACCTTGTATGGATAACCTATCTCCTATGTATATCGGATTTTTGGCGTCAGGATCCCGTAGGCTGACTACTAACGTTCCCTGTGCCGCGTTCTTTTTGTCATCTAAATAAACCGCCTCTACCTTAAAAGAAAAACTAAGTCGCCGGCTGGATAAAGTGTCTTTTCTCTCAGGAACATCTAAAACTACTCCGCTGATAACAACTTTTTTCGCGGGAGTAGCGGCATAATTTTCTATATCATTTTCTTTCGAAGTAACAACAGCCCCATACCTGAGAGCTCCCAGAGAAAAGAAAACCAGGCATATGAGAATAGGAATGAGTCTTCTTTTATAAATGAAAATCAATGTTGCTAAAAGTAGCGGCAGGGTAAAGACGAGGCAATGCCTCGTCTCTACCAGGATACCCGCGAGAAAACATATTATCGGGATAACGGCCGGCCTTTTCACAATTCTCTATCCCCTATACTTATGTATTCTTTGATTTTTTCTAACTTCTTTTGCCCTATACCTTTAACACGCAGAAGATCTTGTTCTTTGTTAAAGGGCCCATAGACTCTTCTATATTCGATTATACGGCCGGAAATAACCTTGCCCAGGCCCGGAATAGAGGCAATTTTTCCCGCGTCAGCCTCATTGATATTGATTTTTAGCAGATTTTCAACTTGTTCGGCCAAAAATTCTTCTTTAATCCCTTGTCTTTTGATTGTAATGTCGTAAAAAGGACGGGAACGCTTTTTGTGTAAAATTACCATTCCTGTCAGTAAAGTAAGGCACAAAAAGACAATAATAAACCGCTCATACAACGTGGCTTTCATCAAATTCCCCAACAGCTGTTTGATATAAATTGGCGTGGGTTCCCGTAATCCAGAAATGCCTGCCGTCCCAGGCAATACCTGTGGTTTTCGCGGCGGGAGATTGGAAAGAATCTAAAACTTGAAATGTTTTTTCGTCTATCTTATAAACGCGCTGATTATACCAGCTTGTAATCCACAAATTTTTATCGTCCCAAGCGAGATGCGCGGGTTCAGGTATGTGTTTTATCCGCATTTTGCGGAGAATTTTTCCCGCGCTGTCGAATTGAAGAAGATGATAACTTGTCCCGCCGGCGCCTCTTGTCCAGGTTATTAGATAAAGATACTCGCCGGTCCACACAACACCTGCCGGGCGCGCCAGTTCTAAAGATACGCTGTCCACGGCCTCCATTCGGCCCTCTTCTATTTTTACGCGGTACAGTTTTTTCTCATTCCAATCCGTCATCCAAAAAGTTCCGTCACCTGCCGAACTTATCGCCTCAGTAAAACTTCCGATGGGTTTTATTTTGGAGATAATTTTACCGGTTTCTGTATCAAAAACCCAAGTATCATATCCCCTTCCGTTACTTACCCATATATTTTTACCGTCAAGATACAGGCCTTCATGATAGGCTTTTGGAAGTATGATTTCTTTTATTATACGAACAGGAATCTTCTCGAAAGAAGCTTCCTCGCCAAGAGTAAGATTAGCAAAATTGGTAAAAAACATAAGAAAGGAAACGATTAAAATCATACCCATTGTCTAACCAGGTTAAATAACAATGTTAACCAATTTATCCGGCAGGATTATCCATTTGCGAATGTTTTTACCATCAATCCATTCCCTGGCTTTAACATCACGCGTTACTATCTTTTTAATATCTTCCTGGGGCAGGTTACTCCGCATCTCAAGCGTAAGCCTCAGTTTGCCATTGATTTGCACAGGGACAATAACTGTATCGGACTTTAGTATATCCTCGCGAAAATGAGGCCATTCACTTTTTAATACGCTATTTTTCCCGCCCAGGCGTTCATACAGTTCTTCCGCTATGTGCGGAACAAACGGCGAGAGCAAAAGAACCATATTGGCCAATACTTCCCTGAGGCAATCCTTGTCATAACACTGATTTCCGCAGGAACTCAATCCCGCGTATACCTGGTTAACCAATTCCATAACCGCGCTAATCGCGGTATTGAAATGAAAATCCCCCTCTATATCTTCGGTAACTTTTTTTATAGTTTGGTGCATTTTACGCGTAAGTATTTCACTCGCGTTTTTCTCCCCGGGCGAATTTCCAGCGTTCTCCAATACTTCCAACAGATTCCATACCCTCTTCAAAAACCGATACGCGCCTTGGACTCCTCTATCCGACCATTCCACGTCTTTTTCCGGCGGTCCGATAAACAACGTATACAAACGCACAGTATCCGCGCCATATTTCTTTATCAAATCATCGGGACTCACAACATTTCCTTTAGATTTGGACATCTTAGCGCCGTCTTTGACAATCATACCCTGGGTAAAAAGGCTTTTAAACGGCTCATCGAATCCCACATATCCCATATCATTGAGCACTTTAATAATAAACCTGGAATAAAGCAAATGGAGTATCGCGTGCTCTACTCCGCCTATATACTGATCCACCGGCAGCCAATTGTTGACATCATTTGTGTCAAAAGGTTTTTGGGCCATATCCGGCGATATGTATCTAAGGAAATACCAGCTGGAATCAACAAAAGTATCCATTGTATCAATCTCTCGCCTGGCGGAACCTCCACATGCCGGACATTTTGTTTTTGTAAAATTGGAGGCATACTTTAGAGGTGATTCTCCTGTAGGCCGAAATTCGACCCCTTCCGGCAACGTAACAGGCAGTTCGTTTTCCGGAACACCTTGGATGCCGCACTTATCGCAATAAATTATAGGGATAGGCGCGCCCCAATATCTCTGCCTTGAAATGAGCCAATCTCTTAGTTTGTAACGCACTGTTCGTTTTCCTATATTTTCTTTTTCCATGTATTCCGCTATGCTTTCCATAGCTTTAGTATTCGGCATACCGTTGAACCGCGCTGAATTAACAAGTACTCCTTCACCTTCGTAAGCGGAAGTCATTTTATCAATTTCCAAAGGTTCTTTCGGATTATCAATCACAACTTCAATGCCAAGCCCGTATTTTTTTGCAAATTCAAAATCCCGCCCGTCATGCGCCGGAACCGCCATAACGGCACCGGTTCCATATTCCATCAGAACGTAATCGGCTATCCACAGCGGCACTTTTCTGTTATTTACGGGGTTTATCACATGCCTTCCGGTAAACATCCCTTTTTTGTCTTCATCCGTCTGTACACGTTTTATCTTTGATTCCTTGCGCACTTCGTTTATAAACTCTCTAATCTTATCATCATTCGGGCTCTCTTCCATAACACGGCTGGCCATCGGATGTTCAGCAGAAAGTACCATGTAGGTACATCCGTAAATAGTATCAACGCGGGTAGTAAAACAAGTAAGTTTTTCGTCCGTTCCTTCCAAAAGAAAATCTATATTCACGCCTTCCGAACGGCCTATCCAATTATTCTGCATTATTTTTACTTTTTCAGGCCACTCGTTTAATTTTTTCAGATCATCCAAAAGCCTTTGGGCGTATTTGGTAATCCTAAAAAACCATTGTTCCAGCTCTTTTTGTTCTACCGAAGAATCACATCTTTCACAGCTGTCATTGACCACTTGTTCATTGGCCAAAACAGTGTTACAAGACGGGCACCAGTTTACAAAAGCTTTCTTTTTATAGGCCAGGCCTTTCTCAAACAGCTTAAGAAATATCCATTGCGTCCATTTGTAATAATCCGGAAGGCAGGAAGTAACTTCTCTCTGCCAATCATACTCCACACCCCACGAGTTGAGCTGATTTTTCATTAAATTGATATTGCTGAGCGTGGATTTTTTAGGATGGATATTGTTCTTTATCGCGGCATTTTCCGCCGGCAGGCCAAAGGCATCCCATCCCATAGGAGCTAAAACGTTAAAACCTTTCATCTTTTTATATCGGGCAACAACATCCCCTATGATATAGTTCCGTCCATGGCCAACGTGTAAACCCGCGGAAGGATAAGGAAACATCATCAGACAATAATATTTATTCGCCGGATTTTTAATGTCAACATTGAATAACTCGTTTTCTTTCCAATATTTCTGCCATTTTTTTTCTATTTTGCTCGGGTTATACGCTTCCATAAGATTCCTTTACGAATCTAACCAGGTTGAAATATGTAGCTCAACAATTTATAGATAAGTTTCGCGGCAATAAAGTCTGGGGCCTTGTTTTTCTCATTGGGACAAAGTTCCACAACGTCAAATCCTATTATATTTCTTTGCTCGGCAACTGTCTTTAAAAAACCTATGACCTGATACCATAAAAGCCCACCCGGTTCAGGTGTTCCGGTTGAGGGCATCACTCCCGGGTCAAAAACATCTAAATCTATCGTAACGTACACATTTGCCTGAATACGCGAAAGTGCTTCACTCATCCAATTGTTATTGTTTTGAATATCCCCCGCGAAAAAAACATTTTTCGCGTCAACCGCTGATTTTTCACACATACACATACTTCTCACGCCAACCTGTACTGCCGGGCATATCTCTTTTATCCTGGCCATCACACAAGCATGATTATACCGAGATCCCTCGTACTCTTCCCGCAGGTCCGCGTGCGCGTCTAATTGTAAAACCGAAAAATCTCCACGTTTTTCGCTATGAGCCTTTACCGCTCCGATACTTACTGAATGTTCTCCTCCAAGCGTAACAACAAATTTACCTCCATCCAGCAACTCTGACACTTTGGCCTGTACTTGAGTGACCATTTTTTCCGGAGATCTTCGGCAAAGCAAAGCTCGCGCGGTATAAATCCCGCGTTTATAAACTTCAAAATCCGTCTCTATATCATAGAATTCCAAAGCGCGCGAGGCCTCAATAACAGCAAAGGGGCCTTTGTGGGCCCCTTTAATCCATGTACTTGTTTTATCATATGGAACCGGCAGAATAGCAACCGCCGATTCGTCCCATTCTGTAAAAGGTTTTTCTAAACCGGCAAACGAGCTGTATCCTTTCATAACTGAGTGTAGAGTAAATCAGGCTGGCAGTATCTTACAAAATCCTTACCCCTAAGAGCGACCTGTTTGTCATATTTTTTTGATTCAAAGCAGTCTATTAGATAACTGGCGGCAAACTCGACATCAAAATCCTTACATGAAAAAACATCCACAAAACAATAATCTTTTTCTTGAAAAGTATGTATTGAAATATGACTTTCCGCGATGATTACAACCCCGGTGATCCCTTTGTCCTCCGGCACCACTCCCGAATACGGAAACACATACGGCTGTGTAATCTTAGTCATACCGATTTTTTCCGGAAGATCATGCAACACGTTAAAAATCAAATCATAATTACCGAGCTTTCCTTTGTTACATTCCTGCAAATCAAGCATCAAATGAGGACCAAACAATTCCGTTCTGATCTCTTCCATTTTTACGCCTCCATTTTAAAATTTTCTTACAGAAGATTCAAAAAACAGAGCAAAAAAATCCTCCATAATTTCTTATGTTAAACCTCTTTTCACTTTTATGCTTCTTAGATTTTGTTAAAGTATATTTTCATTACGCGTGTTTGTCAACAAAAAAACATAAAAATATTTTTTAATTGGCCAAAACTTTCCTAAAGTGGAGCTGAGGGGGCTCGAACCCCTGGCCTCATGCATGCCATGCACGCGCTCTTCCATCTGAGCTACAGCCCCTGGGTCGTACTTCGTATGTCATATATCGCAAAACACGATATCCGAAACTTGCACCTAATGCCGGAGGTGGGAGTCGAACCCACACGGGGGGAAACCCCACTGGATTTTGAGTCCAGCGCGTCTGCCAGTTTCACCACTCCGGCTTGTTCGTTGCTTGTCGCTTGTTATTCGTCGCTTGTCGTTCGTCGCTCGTGAGTAAAAATCAAAATAAGGTTTGATTTTATTCTCCAATTGCCATGCCGTCAAGCATAAAAAAATCACTATTGGCAAAGGCATGCCTTTGCCCTACTTGTATGTTATCAACGACGGGTCATAATCTTCAACATTTTCAAAACCTAAAAGATTTAGTATTGTCCCTGCCACATTAGAAAGGCCGCGTTTTGGAAAAACTGCCATTTCATACTCACCCGAGTACCCTGGATCATAAATAACAAAAGGAACAGGATTAAGCGTATGCGCTGTTTTTGGAATACGTTTGCCATCTTTTATTGAAAACATTTCTTCCGCGTTACCGTGATCAGCAGTTATTATGGCCCTGCCCTCCAGGACTTTTACCGTATCCAAAAGCTTTCGCACACATGAATCAACCGTTTCTACTGCCGTTTTAACCGCTTCCAACACCGCGGTATGCCCCACCATGTCACCATTAGGAAAATTAAGCCTGCCAAAACAAAACTTGCCGGAGTTTAATAATTCTATCGATCTAACCGTAATTTCCGCCGCTTTCATCTGGGGGGCTTTATCAAATTGTATTTTATCAGAAGGAATTTCAATGTATTTTTCCAGATCCTTGTTAATGTAGCCCGTTTTATTTCCATTCCAAAAATATGTCACATGCCCAAATTTTTGCGTTTCAGAAATAGCAAACATTGTCACATTCGCGGAACACAAATACTCTGACACAGTTCTGTCTATTTCAGGAGGGTTTACAAGATAATGTTTAGGTATACGCAAATCACCGTCATATTCCATCATCCCGGCATATAAGACATCCGGATAATATTCTCTGTCAAATTCTGAAAAATCTTTCTCATCAAACGCCCTGGAAATTTCGATAGCGCGATCGCCCCTAAAATTAACAAAAATAACCGAATCCCCGTCTTGTATCCGGCCCACTGGCTGGCCATTCTCTTCTACAACAAAAGAATCCATATATTGATCCGTCATTTTGGGATCTTCTTTATAATAAGTCTCTACCGCTTCAACGCTTGAGGCAAACATGCGGCCTTTACCCAAAACATGCGCGTCCCATCCGCGTTTAACCACATCCCAATCCGCGTTATACCTATCCATTGTCGTAACCATGCGGCCGCCGCCGGAGGCGATTCTGTAATCATATCCTTCCTTCGAATTTATTTCTGCTAACACTTTTTCCGTTTTATCAATATAGGTCAAAGCGGATTTTTCTCCCACATCTCTGCCATCTAAAAGCGCGTGAACGCGGACATGTTTTATCCCCTCTTGGCTAAGACGTTTAATCATGGCAAAAAGCTGATCAATATGAGAATGAACATTCCCGTCTGACAAGAGCCCTATGAAGTGAAAAGTACTATTTAATTTTTTCACTCCGTCAGTTATTCTTTTCCACTCATCCGTTTGAAAAATCGAACCATCATGTATCGCTCTATTGACCCTTTTCGCTCCTTGATCAAAAACCCGTCCCGCGCCAAGAGCGTTATGCCCGACTTCGCTATTGCCCATATCCTCCTCTTGCGGCAATCCCACCGCCGTGCCGTGAGCTTGAAGAGAGGTAAAAAACTTACTCTTAAACAAAAAATCTAAACATGGCGTTTTCGCGGAATAAACCGCGTTGGCCGCGTCCTGTTTGCCAAGGCCTATACCGTCCATTATAATGAGTAAAAGCGGCCCTTTCCGCGGTATAAAATTTTTTAGTTTTTTTAGTTTTAGTTTCATGTTAAATCTCATAGAGACGCGATAAATCGCGTCTCTACTTATTCCTGTGTCAGCGCATCACGATCCCCATAGAGACCTACATTGTGTATTTCGTTTATGTCTTAATCGCTATGACTGTAATATCATCATGCTGTTCGGCTCTTCCGGCGAAATCAGCCACTGTCCGATGTATAGTCTCTACGACTTCTTGCGCTGAACAGCCTTTTAATCCTTTCGCCAGTTCAATAAAACGCTCCTCGCCAAACATCTCTTTCTTAGTGTTCATCGCCTCTGTAACCCCATCCGTGTATAAGATAAAGATACTGCCCGGCTCATAAGCACACTTTCCAAGCGAATAGTTCCCATTCTCAAGCCCGAGAGGCATACCATCCTCTACATCAAGGAGCTCTGTACTTCCGTCAGGTTTTATCAAAAGAGTCGGCAAATGCCCGGCAATACCAAAACTCACAGTATTGATTTTTGTGTTAAATACCGTATATGTGAGCGTTACAAAAAGGCTATTGATGCTTTCTGACATAAGGCGTTTATTAATATCCTTAAGCGTTTCCACAACACTGCCGGACCTGGCAAAAGTCCTAAACAAACTTACTACTTCCGACATGTAAAGAGCGGCAGGAACTCCTTTACCGGAAACATCTCCTATCATTATGCCCAATGTATCTTTGTCCAGTTTTATTAAATCGTAAAGATCTCCTCCAACCTGACGCGCGGTCCGCATTTTGACGCCGATATCCACACCCCCGACATCAGGGATATCTTTAGGCAGAAAACTCTGTTGAATATCCTTTGCTATGTTAAGCTCGCTTTCAAGCCGCTGTCTTTTATGCAATTCAACCGTGTACTTCTTAAAAGTAAAGATAACATAAACCGCTACTATTGAAACAATCGGATAAAATACGTCTATCCATAATCCAAACGGCCAAAAAAGATACATCGCGAACAATACATAGACGGCCATAATCAAAAATACATATAGAGAAGCAAATTTCTTTTTGCTTTTTTCCGTTACACACGACGTGAATAGCCATATTAAAATCAATACCAGAAGATTCCACCATCTGTTTAGCCGGGATACAAAAGATCCCTTTAAAACACTGTTATAAACACTGGCATGAATACCCACATCCGGATACGAAGATTCTAACGGTGACGTTCTTACCTCCCTAGCTGATAGCGCGGTAACGCCTATAAAACAAATGGTATTTTTAAATCGCTCGAGGTCAATTTCGGGTTTCCGTCCCGCCTGTTTCGCCAGATACGACTGCAAAATATCAACATAGGAATATTTACGAAACACTTTGTCCCATCTGCCGGGATAATTTATCAACATTGAAGAATCATCTTCTAATGGAATAACAAAATTTGTTGATACGGATATCTTTTTACCCGGCACGATATCATCCGGATTAAATTTATATCCAATGTCATTTAACGCGGCCAAAATCGCGAGGTTAGGGTACCTTTTTCCATTATATTCGACAAAGGCCGGAACCCTGCGGACTTTTCCGTCAGCGTCCGATTCAACATTTGTAAAACCAGATCCTTTAGCTTCATCTTTCAAAGTTTTGAGCAAGGATCTGGTATATCCATTAGCATGAAATTTGGACTTATCTCGATTCATCTTGTCTAATTCAAAAACATACGGAAAATACGAGGACATGCTGTTTTTTACGGATTCAGCAAAAGCCTCGTCACCTTCTTCTTTTTCGCGAAAAAACACATCAAACACAATCGTTTTCACTTTGTATGAATGGAGCATTTTCACCAATAAGGCGTGATAATTCCGCAAAAACGGCCATCCTCCTAGTTTCTGTATGGAATTATCGTCTATTTCAATGATTACTATATCCTTTGAGACATCCTGCGGCGGCCTTAGTTTATATCGAAAATCCAGCATACTGTACTCAAATTCATCAAACACTCTTGAGTAAGAAAAGAACAAAAGAAGAGCGGCGAAAAATGTTACCATACCAAAATGTACTATTTTAGCGCTTTCAAATCTTCGCATGGGTTACTCACCTTTAAACATAAGTTTCCAGGGATGTTCTTTTACGTCTTGGCTGAATTCTTTAAAATTTTGTGTGGTAGCTTCAAGGTTAGTTACCGCGTTATTTAAGTTTTGTTTATTTCCGGAAACTACAGATTTTATGTCAAAAAGTATGCTATCAAGATTGTTCGCGATAGTATCCGCTTTTTTCATTAGAAGACGCGTTTGAACAGGATCTTCGCTTGATATAACACTACCCGGTTCAGAAAATTCATTAGACTCTCCCGGGGTAATACCTATGTACGCGTCCCCTACAAATCCCGCGGTACCTATATACGCGATAGAATCTTTCCTAACTTTAGCCCGCGCGTCAAGCGTGAGTACACATTCAACTTTTGTTTCCGGTTTGTAGATAAAATTTATTTTCTTCAATCTGCCTACTTCTATTCCCGCGAGTTTCACCGCGGCATCAGGCTTAAGGTCTCCGGCATATCTAAAAAACGTTTTAATCTCATATTTTTCCACCTGAAAAGATGTGGTTTTCACAAAAAATAACGCGCACAGAGTAAAAGCGAAAACAACCACAATCCCGGCCTTTATTTCATTTGAAAATCTCATGTTAATCTCCTCTGTTAGTTCGTAGTGCCGTCAATTTTTTTCGTCACCTCTCAAAAAAAAGAACCCGATTCCTTCCCCCTTTTTTAAAAAGGAAAAAAGATTACTTTCCTTTTCATGTGAATTTCTCACTGCGTTATTCTTTCCAGATAATCATCCTTCTGTTGAAAAAACCGTATGGGCCCGTCATAATTGCCATTTATGAACTGCTGTATTATTTTGTTCTTTGAATCTCTTATTTCTTTTGGAGTCCCGATCTCAAGCAATTTTCCCTTATATATCATGGCTATCCTATCCGCTATAGCCATGGCGCTCTTCATGTCGTGAGTAACTACAACACTGGTAATTGCCAGTTTTTTTGAAAAATCAATAATCAGTTTATCTACTACCGACGCGGCAATCGGATCCAGCCCTGAAGTCGGCTCATCATAAAAAACCACCTCCGGATCCATTGCTATCGCTCTGGCCAAAGCTACTCTCTTGCGCATTCCTCCTGAAAGTTCACCGGGCATCAGATTTTCAAAACCGCGCAAGCCGATAAGTTCCAATTTTATTTTGACCATAGTCTCAATAACATCCTCTTCTAATCTTGTATGTTCCTTTAACGGAAGGCTTATATTCTCCGCGACGGTAAGCGAATCAAAAAGCGCGGCAGATTGAAAAGACATTCCGATTTTTTTGTAAATTTCATCGAGTTCTTCCCCATAAAGATCCGTAATGTCATCGCCAAATAAAAAAACTCTGCCCGAAGTAGGTTTTAAACTGCCTATCATGTGCCTGAGCAGAGTAGTTTTACCGCATCCCGACCCGCCCATAACTACAAACGTCTCGCCCCTATAAACCTTAAGGCTAATTCCGTCAAGAACCATTGTCCCTTCAAATTCTCTGGTAAGCTCTTTTACCTCAACCATAATTTCTTTTTGCATAACTATATTTGTAACTCCTTCATACGTTAGAAAAATAAAATATTCCAGTCAAAAGACAATCAAAAAGAATTATAAGGACAAAACTGACAACAACACTAAGGGTTGTCGCTTTCCCCACGCCCTCGGCCCCTCCACGTGTGTTCAATCCGAGGTAACAGGCCGTCATAGAAATGATAACGCTGAATAGCCCGCTTTTCGCGAGGCCGGTCCATATATCTTTCCACGTCATAAAATCAAAAGAAAACGTTATGTACCTGTAAGCGTTAATATGAAGGTTAAAAAAACCGACGAAAAGGCCACCCAACATACCTACCGCGTTGCTTATTATGGTTAAAACGGGAACCATTACCAGGAGAGCCAAAAAACGCGGGACCACTAAAAACCTTACCGGATTAAGCGCCATAACCTCTAACGCCTCTATCTGTTCAGAGACCTTCATCGTGCCAAGTTCCGCTGTTATTGCTGAGCCGACCCTGCCGGTAACAACTAAGGCTGTAAAAACCGGCCCCAGTTCTCTCACCATGCTTATACTTACCATGGGAGCTACATATATTATGGCGCCCAACTGTTTAAGCTGGTACGCGCTCTGCATAGCAATAACTATCCCGGTGAAAAGTGATACAAAAAAAACTATGATGAGAGACTGAACACCCGTTTCGACCATCTGGTAAAAAATACTCTCGCGCCCGGCGGCTTTGCCCTTAAACGGAGCTACGACCACCCACCAAATAGTGTCAAAAAGAAGGGCCAAAATACCGGCAGTATTTTGCCCTAAGCTCTGAAGTATTCTGCCAATAACGAAAATTGGGTTTTTCATATTACGCGAATGACGCTACTGCGTTTTCTTCGTTTTCTTCAATATCAAATAATTTATCTAACTTGGTTATCTCGAAAAGCCCTCTGACTTTTTGTGAAAGATTTGTCAGCTTAAGTTCTCCGTTAACCAATCTCAAACTCTTTAATATCTCAACCATGGTAGCAAGTCCGGAACTGTCCACATAATTTACATCTTTCAGGTTAATAATAACTTTATTTTTATCCCGGCTGATTACTTTATCCACCGATCTTTTTATATCACGAGAAGTATCGATATCAATTTCACCCTCAATCCTGCATATGGCTACACCGCTTTTTTCTTCAAAACTAACCCTCATGAACTCCCCCTTTTAACAGTTGAGTCGGCAAAGGCGTGCCTTTGCCCTACGGTTTTGATTTTTTGAACGTTTTTACTATTGTGACTATTCTGCCGCCCGCTTCATATCTTACTTCATCCATAAGATTTTTAACGAGAAAAACACCCCGCCCGTTCTCTTTAAGAAGGTTTTCTTCATGTGTCGGGTCAGGAAGTATTTCAGGATCAAACCCCTTGCCTTCGTCTTCTATACACGCTTTAACTGTATCCCCAACAAGTTCGACCTCAACTATGACTCTCTTTGACAGATTAGATTTATTGCCGTGGACTATCGCGTTACGCAGAACTTCTTCAAAGGCTACCTGAAGATCAAAGATATCACCCTTATCAAATTCTTTGCTATTAAGAACATTCTTTATTTTCTTGCTTATGTTCTTCAAAAACCGCATATCGCTTATAATTGAGGTTTTGATTATCACCTTAGGACTGTTTATAAACTCCGATATGCCTATATTTTTCATACCTTGCCCTCACTAATTCGCTTACCGTAAGTTTCGAAAGACTCTCAATGTTTTCTACTATAGTCCTTTTTATTTCCTGAGCCGCGACCAAAGGCTCCCTATGCGCTCCACCGGCAGGCTCTTCAATCATTCCGTCAATTACCCCCAACTCAAGAAGTTCCGGAGCCGTAAGTTTTAGGCATTCTGCCGCGACAGAAGCTTTAGACCTTTCCCTCCAAAGGATCGCCGCGCACCCTTCCGGTGAAATTACGGAATAGTACGCGTTTTGTAAAACAAATATCTTATCTCCTACCCCAATGCCTAAAGCCCCGCCGGAACCGCCTTCTCCGATAACAAATACTATAATCGGCACCTTTAGCCCCGCCATCTCCCGCAGGTTAAACGCGATAGCTTCCGCCTGGCCTCGTTCCTCCGCGCCAATCCCGGGATACGCTCCGGGCGTATCAATAAAACTAACAACCGGCAGTTTATATTTTTCAGCCAGATACATCACCCTCATAGCTTTTCGATATCCTTCGGGATGAGCGCATCCAAAGTTTCTTTCCAGGTTTTCTTTCATGTCACGGCCTTTTTGATGGCCGATAAGTATCACTTTCTTTCCTCCAACACGCGCTAAACCCGAGAGAAGCGCTTTATCATCAGCAAAATGCCGGTCACCGTGAATCTCGACAAAATCTTCCGCGATCATCGCGATATAGTCTTTCGTATAAGGGCGGTCCGGATGTCTCGCGAGCTGAACTTTCTGCCAATTCGTCAGGCCGGAAAAAATATCCTTCTTGAGTTTTACCAATCTATTCGTCAATCTATTTATTTCTTCCTCAAGATCTATATTTTCACCCTGAGTAAAATTCTTAAGCTCCTCAATTTTACTCTCCAGTTCTATTATTGGTTTTTCAAAATCTAGTACAATGGACATATCAATTTATCCTTACTTCCGTCCCGCTGGGGACTATTTCAAACAACTCTATGACGTCATTGTTGCGCATACGCACACAGCCCTGGGTGATTTGACTGCCAATTGTGCTTTCATTTGATGTGCCGTGTATCCCATACCCCTCTATTGAAAGCCCCATCCACCGCGAACCCAATTCATATTCTTCACTCTCAGGCGATACTGCCGCGCCTACTTTATACCAAACCGGTTTTACCATTTTCTCTTCAATCTTGAATTCTCCAACAGGTGTACTATTATCTTTGCCTGTAGAAACAGAATATATCTTAAACACTTTGCCGTCTTTCTCAAGTACAAGTGTATTGCGCGACTTATCCACAGAAATTGAGAACTTTGAAACAATAATCTTTAATTTTTGTCCCGGCCTTATGAGGCTACTTTGTAAATTGTTCACTTTTTGTATAAGCTCTACCGTGGTATTAAAGGCTTTAGCTATACCAAAAAGGGAATCTCCGGGCTGCACTTCATATCTTGTGCTATCATCGGTTATCTCAGGAGAGAGCATCTCACGTATGTTGATATTGCCCAGAGCTGTCTTAACATCCATAATGTTTTCCACTTCAGGAAAATCATTTAAAAAACGCTCGTAATAATACCTCGCCTGCTGATAATCACTTATAGTTTCAAAAAACTCTCCCAGGTTTTTAAAAGATTTTCGGGCAGATTCTGAATTTGGATAACTATTCGTTATAAGCACAAAATCAGTTATCGCGTCATCTTTTTTACCCTCTTTTAGCGCCTCTTCAGCTCTTTTATATAGCAACTCCGACTTGCTAAGTTTATTGAGTTCTCTCACCTTCTGGGGGACTCTTTTAACAATCACAAAACTTACCGCGGTAACACTTAATGCCACGGCAACAATAGCTATCATGACTCTTCTGTTTTTTTTCACTGTATTTTTCCCTTTTTAGCATCCGGGCCCATAAGCTATGTCGCCCACAATATAAAAGCGGTAGCAAGCCCTACCAAAATACCGGCCAATACTTGTACTGGCGTGTGCCCTATCAACTCTTTAAGCCTGTCTTCTTGTATCCTTTTTTTCCAGTATATATCATCCATTATTCTGTTTAGGATTTCCGCCTGTTTGCCTGTGGACCAGCGCACTCCCTGGGCATCGCATATCACAACTATGGTAAACATAAGAACTACCCCAAAAAGCGGGGTGCCTACCCCTGCGTAGAGGCCTACACTAGCGGCCAAAGCTGTTACGCCTGAGACATGGGAACTCGGCATGCCGCCGGTGCCGACAAACCACTTAAAATTAAACCTCTTTTCCCTTATAACTCCGGCTATTACCTTAATGACCTGCGCTGAAAACCACCCTAAAAAAGTGGTACCAACAACCGGGTTATGAAAAAACTGCCAGAATACGTTTTGCTGACTCATATTGGTATATAATATAGACTAAGGAGGTTACTCTGTCAACGGGCTTATTCTATATCCCTCCACTCACTTGCGTTCGGTCGGGATGACAATGTAGAGACGCGATTTATCGCGTCTCTTTATCTAAAAACCCTTTATCAGAGAGAGAGCTTCCGAACGTGATTTTTGGCTTGTCCGGAATATCCCCTTCACCGCGCTTGTGGTAGTAATAACTCCGGGCCTTTTAACTCCCCTCATACTCATACAAAGGTGTTCCGCTTCAATAATGACAAAAACTCCTTTTGGTTTGAGCCGACGCATAAGAACATCAGCTATCTGGGTAGTAAGGCGCTCCTGTACCTGAAGCCGCCGGCAAAGCACATCAACAATTCTGATAATTTTACTCAAACCCGTAATCCTGTTTTCATCCGGAATGTACGCCACATGCGCCTTACCTATGAAGGGAACCATGTGGTGTTCGCATATTGAATATAGGGGAATGTTTTTAAGAAGAATTATTTCATCATGTTCTTCTTCAAAAAACACCTTTACCTCATCTTCAGCATTTTTCTTTACCCCTCCAAAAATTTCTTCATACATATCAGCGACTCTTTGCGGTGTTCTCTTTAGGCCTTCCCGTTCGGGATTGTCGCCAATTGCTTCCAATATGTCTTTAACCGCTTTTTTTATCTTTTCTTTGTCCATGGCTGCTCCTTAATCGTTAAAGATCCCTCAGCTTCGCTCGGGATGAAAGCCAGCTTTATAATTTTGTTATAAAGCTGGCTTTCACTTTCCAACACAAAATCTGGAGAAGATTCTGTCCAGGATTTCTTCTCCCGCTGTCTCACCTGTGATAAATCCCAACTCCGTTAAGGCCTCGTTAAGATCACACGCTAAGAGTTCAGCGTTATACTGTTTTCCTGTAAAACTAACGGCCCTCTCCATCACTAGAGCTGTTTTTTTAAGAATTTGTTTATGTCTTAAATTAACTACATTATTCAGCCGCGGCAAGCCGGCTTCTTCGTTAAAAAGCGCGCTGATAACCGCGCTTTCTACTGTATTTAAACCTTTGTTTTCTAAAACAGAAACTTTTAAAAATTTATTTTTTCCAAATTGTTTTTCCATTTCGCGGATATTGAGTTTTCGGCCTAAATCTATTTTGTTAACAACAATGATAACCTTTTTATCTTTCACCGTATCGTATATCTTCTTATCCTGCGCGGATAAAGAACGGTTATAATCAAGCACCAGAATAACAATATCCGCTGACCGCAATTTCTCTTTAGACCTTCTTATCCCCTCTATCTCAACTCTGTCTTTTGTTTCAATAATACCGGCAGTATCTGATATCCTGATTTTTATCCCATCTATCTCAATAGATTCCTCTATAACGTCCCTGGTTGTTCCGGCGATAGGTGTGACAATAACTCTATCGTTTTTTAATAACGCGTTCATTAAACTTGATTTTCCCACATTCGGCCTGCCACAAATTACCACATTAGCCCCGTGCCGGACAATCATTCCCTTTTCCGCTTCAAGAGCCAGATTTTTGATTTGCCCCGCGATATCATTCACGTGTTCCGTAATCTTTTCATTTTCTTCAAATTTCACATCCTCTTGAGAAAAATCTATGGCAAGTTCAATCGTAGACAGCGTATCTATTATCCGGCAACGTAAGGCTTGCGTTTTTTTGGAAAAAACGCCATTTAACTGCTCAAGAGCGGATTTTTGCAAAAGATCAGTTTCCGCCGTAATAATATCCAAAACAGCTTCCGCCTGAGCCAAATCTATTCTTCCGTTTAAGAACGCTCTTTTGGTAAACTCCCCGGGCTCCGCCAGTCTCGCGCCTTGGCTCAAACAAAGTTCTAAGACTTTTTTCAGGGCGATAATTCCGCCATGGCAATTTATTTCAACCACATGTTCAACCGTGTAGCTGTTAGGCGCGCGCATTACAGATAGAAGCACTTCATCTAATATGTTTTTTGTCCGCGGCGAAACTATATGCCCGTAATTTATAGTGTGACTCTCGAAAGAAGAGACTTTTTCTCCACGAGAGCTCTTAAAAATCTTATCCGCTATGTTAAACGCGTCTTCGCCACTCACACGCACTATTCCAATCCCTCCGCCTGTGGCGAGCGGTGTTGAAATAGCCGCGATTGTATCGTTTTGTCTAATCTTCATGTTTTTCCCAAAATCAATTGTCTTACTTCCCCTGCAACAAAAAAAGAACCCGCCGTCAATATCATATCGCCTTTCCCTGCTAAAAGCAATGCCCTGCCAAGCGCCTCTTTGACATCATCCGTTATCTGAACCTGCCTGTCCATTACATACCCTCTTATCAGATGAGGGCTGGCCGCGCGCTTTGCAGATGACCGAGTGAGAATAATCTCATCCGAACAAGGCGCAAGTTCCCCGCACACACCGGCTATATCTTTATCCTGACAAAGCCCCAGGATAAGTATTAACCTGTCATATTTGAAGATTTTACGGACAGAAGTCCTTAGGACTGCCGCGCTCGCGGTGTTTTGAGCCCCGTCTATAACGATAAGCGGCGAACGGGATAAAATCTCCAGCCTGGCTTCAATAAAAGCATTTTGAATGCCTCTTTTAAAAGCAATTTGACTATACTTTACGTTTTTAAGTATTTCTTCGCACATCCCGACAGCCGCCGCGGAATTAGCAACCTGAAACTCTCCCACTAGCCGTGTATTGCAATTGTCATAAACCGCGTAAGAAGTGTAAAGATTAAAGCTGTTCCCTGATTCATCAGAACTTTTAATCTTGTAGTTGATATCCTTTCCCACCAAAAACATGGTTGATGATGTTTCCGCGCATCTGTCAATAATCACTCTCAGCGCTTCTTCCTCTTGGGGGGAACTGATACAACAAGATTTGTTCTTTATTATGGCCGCTTTTTCAGCGGCTATCTTACCTATCGTATTGCCTAGTACCTGCGTGTGATCGTAACTTATTGGACTTATCGCCGAGACTTCCGCGTCAATAACATTTGTGGCATCCAGGCGGCCCCCTATACCTGTTTCAAATACGGCAAAATCAACACCTTTGGTATTGAAATATACAATAGCCATTAAAGTGTATATTTCAAAAAATGTCAGTTTTCTAATATTTATCGGGCCGATAGCGTCCTTCAAATAATCAACGGTGTTTGTTAAATCTTCCGGCGTGATAGATTCTCCGTTTATTTTGATACGCTCATTAGGCCGAGCTAAATGCGGGGAGGTAAAAAGTCCTGTTTTATGCCCCGTTTCTTTTAATATGGATGAGGCAAAAGTACAAATAGAACCTTTCCCTTTTGTTCCGGCAACATGCAAAGACCTAAAAGAACCCTCGGGACTACCCAAATCTTTTAATGTCCCACGCAAATTGTCCAAACTAACAGCTTTTTTAAAGACATCAAAGCCCGTCTTTTCATAATTCACAAAAGACTCTAAAAATTCTAAAGTACCTTTATAAGAGCGCATGATCTGTTGTTTTAATGCCGAAAGTGCCTTTTCCCCGTGAAAACCATTGAAATTTTGAAACGATTGCACGCGTCGATTATTTCATCATCGCGGATGGAACCACCCGGCTGGATAATAGCTGAAATTCCGGCTTTATGAGCCGTTTCTACAGCGTCTCGTTTAGGAAAAAAGGCATCACTGGCAAGTACCGCGCCTTTCGCTTTTTTGGCGGATTTGTGTACCGCGATAATAACCGCGTCAACTCGGGACATTTGCCCCGCGCCGATTCCCACAGTTTTTGTTCCCTGTGATAAAACAATAGCGTTACTCTTTACATATTTAACAATTTGCCATCCAAACATCAAGGAAACAATCTGCGCTTCGTCAGGTTTTCGTTTTGTCACCGTTTTTATCTCATCAAAAGAAATGTCCGCTTCCTCCGGATCTTGAACTAATACTCCGCCTGAAACTTTTTTAAAATCCATATTTTGGGGAAAACCGGATTTAAATGAATCGCTTTTTAAAAGCCTGAGATTTTTCTTTTCTTTAAAGATTGCCAGGGCATCATCGCTGTATTCCGGGGCAATTACGCATTCAATAAATCCGGTTTCCTTCAATATAAGCTTTGCCGTATCTTCATCAATTTTTCTATTAAATCCCATGACACTTCCGAAAGAGCTGATCCGGTCACTATCCAGCGCGTCCACATAAGCTTTTTTTAATGTTTCGGCGGAAGCCGCGCCGCAAGGGTTATTGTGCTTTATGATCACAGCTGAGGGTTTTTTAAAAACCTTAGCCACTTCAAGCGCGGAGCTAAGGTCCATGATATTATTGAAAGAAAGTTCTTTGCCTTGGATTTGCCGCGCGCCGGCTATCCCTGCATCCTTTTCAGAAACATCACGATAAAACGCGGCGCGTTGATGAGGGTTTTCACCGTATCTAAGACGCGCGATTTTTCGAATATTTATACTTAATTCGTTCGGAAAATCTTTTTCTTGAGATTTTCCCCCAGCTTCTTTGCCCAAATATTCCGCGATGCGGGAATCATAAGCGCAAACCTTTTTAAAAACTTCCACGGCAAGTTCCTTAAGAACCGTTACGTTTACCTCACACGCGTTTGCTTCTAATTCACCTAAAACACGGGCGTATTGGCAGGGGGAACTGACAACAGCTACTGATTTAAAATTCTTAGCCGCGCTTCTGAGCATACTCGGCCCGCCAATATCAATATTCTCGAGGGCCTCTTCTGAAGTAACGCCTCTCTGGGAAACCGTTTCTTCAAAAGGATATAAATTTACTACTACCATGTCTATTGAAGAAATCTCGTTCTCCTCTAACTGCCGCATATGTTCAGGATTATCACGCAACGCGAGAAGCGCGGCATGTATCTTTGGATGAAGAGTCTTCACCCTGCCGCCCAGTATTTCCGGGAACCCCGTGTAAAGACCCGCCTCTATCACCTTTATGCCCAATGAACTTATCGCCGCGGCTGTCCCGCCCGTGGATATTATCTCAATCCCAAGCCGGTCTAACCCTTTTACAAATTCATCAAGCCCTGTTTTATCTGAAACACTCACTAGCGCCCGTTTTACTTTCATAACCAAAAAACTCCTTACTTTAGGTTCAACACTTCTAATTTCAATTTTATTATCTCAATTTCTTCCTTAACCTTATTGTTTTCAGAAATTAGAATCGCTTTTTTTTCTATGAGAGAAGCCAGACGGTCGTTCCATGTGCGCACCTCATCCCGCCCCAATCCCAAAACATCCTTTTTGCGTAGTAAAGAATTAACTTCTGCTATGTCTTTGCCTATAACCTGTACCTTTTTTCTTTGTTCATCGCGAATCTGCTGTGTTTTCAACAGATCTTCCCGTAATTTTCCTTTCTCCGGAAGCATCTGTTTCTTTACCCCTTCCGCTGAAGAAAAGTATTTTTCTTTTTCCTGATTCTGCCTGCTTCTAACGCGGCTTATTTCTTCGTCCAGCTCATTTTTTTTGTTTGAGAAATCCGTACGTTTCAAATCCAGTTCTTTTTGCAGAGAATCTCTAAGCTTAAGAACCTCTCCAAAAGATGAATCGTGCGCCAAAATTCTCTTTTCCATTTCTTTAGTGTTCCGCGTGCACGCCTGCAAAGCTACACAAAGAAATAACATGCCGATATTGAAAAAAATTTTAGTAATTTTCATTTTATTTTGCTCTTGAGCGTGTCTTTAAATTCGCTAATCCCAGACAAAAGAGCGATTACTCCGCCAAGTATCATCACTCCGGGAATAACCCCTTTTAAAATAAATAAGACTTCATTCCGCCATAAAACAAGCAAACACACTCCGAGCGTGATTACAACCACGCCGATTAGTAAGCTTAATATTTTGCCCATTTTACCTCCTTGTGACTGTGTCTACATTGTATCGAACAGGGGCAAGCCCTTGTCTCTACCTCAGAAACGAGGATGCTATGCTCAGGTATATGAAAACACCGATTACATCATTCAAAGTAGTAATAAGCGGCCCGGAAGCTATCGCCGGATCTATACGTATTTTTTTAAAAAGAACAGGAGTAACAACACCGACAAAATTTGACCATACCACAACTAAAAAAAGAGAAAGCCCCACTATCATGCCGACCAGGCTGTTCTTCATCCATAAATTCGCCAGAATCGTAAGAACTCCGGCACATACAATCCCCAGACCAAGCGCTATCTTTAATTGCCGCCAAACCTCTTCGAAAACACGAACATGCCTCATATGGCCCAGAGCCATTTCCCTGACTACAACAGTCGATGCCTGAACACCGCTGTTGCCTCCGGTGGCAGTAATAACCGGGATAAAAGAAACTAACGCTATAGTTTCCGCGAGTGTAATTTCAAACATCCGGATAACCAGTCCCGTAACAATGCTTCCCAGCATGCATGTGACAAGCCAGGGAAGCCTGTTTCTCGTCGCCTTTAACGTTGTCTCTGTGCCCTGTTCTTCCTCGATTGTACCCGTCATGCGGCTTATGTCTTCTCCGCGTTCTTCGTCCACAACGTCAATAATATCATCAATGGTTATCCGGCCGACTAGCCGGTTTTTATCATCCACAACCGGCAGAGAGAAAAAATCATATTTTTTCATAATGAGCGCGACTTTTTCCTGATCTTCTTTGCCGGATACGGGACCGATACTATTTTCCATTATGTCTTTTATAAGCGTTCCCTTTGGAGAAGTTAAAAGTTTACGAATCGGCACCACCCCACGAAACTTCATAGCTTCGGCTACGACATAAACATACAAAAATTCCTCATCTGTTTTTAACCCGCGGATATGCCCGATAGCATCTTCTACATCTCCGTCTTCTCTGACATACACAAATTCAGGGTTCATCACGCGTCCGGCGCTGTCTTCCGGATAACTGAGAAGCTCTTCAATCTCTTCAGCATCTTCCTCCTTCATTAAATCAAGAAGATCTTCTCTTTCTTTTTTCGAAACTTCTTCAATAATATCAGCCGCTTCATCCGCGGGCATACGGTCAAAAACCCCGGCCAGCCTGTCGCTGTTAACCTTTTGAAGAATTTGCGAACGAGTCTCCGAATCCGTATCATCAAGCACAACCGCGGCATTTTCCGCGTCAAGGAGATTGAATATCCTTAATTTATCATCGTTGGAAAATTCTCCCAGCATTTCCGCGACATCTTCAGGCTCTATCTGCCGCAAAAAATCACGGATATCTTTGTCTGAGTCCTTTTCCAAAAGATTTTCGAGCCCCTGAGCCATATCCCTGAGATTTTTCATCCTTTTTTGGTCTCTGCTTCTTTCTTTTTCCATAAGATTCCTCTGTTATACCCAACTATTATACGCCCAAACCCAAAAATGCCAAGCAATTATCTCAAGGGGTGATCTCTTTTAAACTTTTTATGATTTTTTGATTATATTGAATTTATCACCGGAACGGTCGCGACCGTTCCCTACGATTATATTATGGGAAAAGAAAAAAGGACAATGCCCTTTTTCTTCTTTCTGCTTTTGAATCATTGTTATTTTAGTTTACTTTTACATTTTGGACATATGGAGGGAACACCCAGCCGTGTTACCAAACCTAACCTAAATCTGCAATGCGGACATTTAAGAGATATTTGAAAATAAATACCATAAAAAATATCAGCACCAAGAATTATCATTAACGGCCACATATCTTTTTCTTTAATTCCAAAAATAAATTTCAATACAAACGCGGCCAGAAGAAGAAAAATAAATAAACAAAAACTAATTATTGATTTCTTACCCTGATTCAACAGCTTTGTCTGCTGGATTCCGTTTGTCTGATTTTCCATAATTTCTTGTCATCCTTTTTTCTTAATAGATTCAATCTAACGTTTGAGCTCAGCGGTTTTGCCGCAAGCAAAATCCACTGGAGCTAATTGTTAGATGGTTTTTACAATTTTTTTTTCTATACCGACAATTTTCATTAGGTGTTTCAATAGGCCTATTTTAAGGGGTGTATTTTTGTGTATTGGAACAGATATTCTGGCAGGATTACCGGATTTTATATAAACGTGATGACTACCCTTTACTCTTTTTAATTGCCAGCCTTTCTTTTCAATCAATTTAGCAAATTCCTTCCCTGAAACGCTTTTCATACAGCGACCTCTAAAATTTCATCTTTGCTGGTAATTTGTATGTCTTTCATGTCAACCGACAAACAGGCTTCCACGGCTTCGTAAATATTCGTAAGAAGTTCTTCAAATGTTTCTCCTTGTGTGGCACAACCCTGAATAGCAGGTATTTCAGCCCAATATCCGCCTTCTTCTGCGTGGTGAATAACAACTTTAAGTTTCATGATTCAACCCTCCATTTTTTAATTCCCCACATATACATACGTTTTTATGTCGTTATGGCCCTGCCTACTGCACATACCTAACATATTTAACCATAAATTTGTAAATTATTCTATATTTTTCATCTAATCCCACCACCTTTTCCATTTATATTTTTTCCCAGTTTTATTTTCCAAGATGTCTGCGGCTCTTTTTCGTATCTCTCTATTAAAATCTTTTAGGGTAGAAATCAATGCCCGAATCATTACATCATCAATTGTTTCACTATTACGTTCAATCCAAAATAGAGCTGTATCTTGAACTCCTATGTTTTTATCTTTCAATGCGATCATTAATCCTTGTTCTATACGATTATCGTTTATTATGGAAGATAAAAAGCCTATTGAATCAACGCTATTTAAGCGAACTTCTGTGTTCTTATCATGTAGAGTTGTCAATAAATAGTTTAAAGCTTCAGGATTTTTTGTATAACCTAGTCCCGATACTGCATTTGCTCTTATTATTGAATTATTGCTTTTTAAGGCATTGACTAAAGATTCATACCCTTGATTTCCCATTTCTGCTAATGCCCAAGCAGCAAATTTACCAGGCACGATAGGATTAAAGGGTTAATATAGCCTTTCATCTAGCATACCTTCAAGAAAAGGGATGGCATCCAGAGCTTTTTCTCCCATATCTCTTAATTTAACAGACGCGCTTTGTCGAACTTTCGGATTTCGAGAATAAAGATTTTCAATGGTTTCCCTGACTTCGACAGCAATTTCGTTAGGTATTTTATTTCTAGGGATTTCTGGCTGCGCATAAACTTGCGATCTTCCTATAACGCAGATTAAGGCCAAAACAAATATAGCTTTTTCGATAACCATCATTTTTTTATTTTTATAAATCTAACGACAGAACTCACCAGCCCGAAATCGCTCTGCGATTTCGGTCGGGTGCAGTGATTTGTTAGAATAGAATTCATTACTTGTATGTTAAAGGGTATTTTTCCGGACTGGTTAAAATTTCTGTGGATAAGTCAACATCTAACTCTGGCCAGTATAGATGATGATTATGGAATAATTTTACAGTAGTTATTGAGGATATTTTGGCATTTTTAAACCAAGGATATTTTTCGAAAGGGAGAAAATATTCCTTCCCGTTTAATAGAATCCAAAACCCATGTTCAGAAATATTAGTTATTTCTGGATGAATATGAACTCTCGGCTCCTCTTTGGAGAAAAAATAAAATCTATATTTTCCTTCTCTGAATACTGTGGGACTCAAATTAATCTACCTCCAAACAAATATATTATATCATAGCTTTAAATTAAAGCGCATCTTTTATTTTACGGCTCGCATTTTATCCAACGACTCCGCGTATCAAAGGAACATAATGGGGTCAGCCCCAGCAATTCTGTATGAGACCTAAAGCACTCTAAAATTGGGTAAAAATTGACGAACCTTTCGCACAATTTTTACAAATTTCTCACTTACACTTGCCAAACCTTCTATTATTGATTATTTTCTCTACTATGATTGAAAAAAAATATTATCAAACAACCGGAAGAGGCGCTCTCTTCCCCCGAGGGGGGAAGAGAGCAAAGAACTTATTACAGATTCCCGTTTGCGCGGGAATGACATTTTAGAAAGTGCCAATAATTCTTGACACTACTTCTACACAGATTTATTATGTTCGCCGGACGGGGTGGATGTGGTATAATAAATTTACTATGCAAAAATGTGGATTTGTTGCTATATCGGGACAGCCTAATGTTGGAAAGTCTACTATTTTAAACGGCTTCCTGCGGGAAAAGGTGGCTATCGTCAGTCCGAGGCCGGAGACTACTCGTGACAATATACGCGGGGTTTTAACGGAAAAGGTTTGTCAGATAGTGTTTATCGATACACCCGGCATCCATAAACCGCATGACCTCTTGGGGAAAATAATGATTTCCCGGGCCCAGTCAACGCTTATGGAAAGTGATATTATTCTCTTTATCACGGAGAAAAAAACAGCGTTCAATAAGGATGATGAAAACATCTTAAGGAGACTGCCTGACCCAGCACAAGAGAAAAAAGTCATCTTTGTTATAAACAAGGTTGATCAGGTAAAAGACAAAAAACTTCTCCTGCCTCTTATGAAAAAGGCTCAAAACTTTTACCCTTTTTGTGAGATAGTACCTATATGCGGGCTGAAACAAGCTGACTTAAATCAGCTTCTGGAAATAATCAAGACTTTCATTCCCGAAGGCCCTTTTATGTATCCGGAAGAATATCTGACCGATAAAAATGAAGATTTTATGATTCAGGAAATTATACGAGAAAAAATACTCTCATCAACGTATGAAGAGATTCCGCATTCGGTAGCGGTAGTTGTTGACAATATGACTAAAGAAAAAACAAAGAAAACTCTAAAAATCTACGCGACAATCTTTGTGGAACGCACCTCTCAAAAATCCATCATTATAGGCAAAAACGGTTCTATGCTGAAAAAAGTCGGGCAACTTGCCCGTAAAGATATTGAAACCCTTCTTTCAAAACACGTGTATCTGAACCTTTGGGTTAAGGTGTCTGAAAAATGGAAACGAGACCCTGAAGCGCTTCGTGAGATGGGTTATACGGATTAATTGTTATGTGTTTTTTTGTTCTTTTTCCCATGGAATAGAATATGTCTTGATAAATTTTGTGATATATTTTACCGTTTCATCTTTCGCGTCTCTGGGGCTTCCCGCTATCCATACAGCAAAATTGTATAATTCTTGATTGGAAATTTCAATCCACAGACCATTTGTGTACAAAGCATAAAATAAAGTAGTTATGGCTATGCGTTTATTCCCATTTTGAAAAGGATGGTTCTTAGTCATGAGGTAAAATAATATAGCGGTTTTTTCAAAGAAAGAAGGATATAGGTCCTTCCCATCGAATGTTTGTAAAGGCGCGGCCAAACAACTTTCTAAAATGTTCGGAAAACGTGTTTTAAACTCAGGAATAGGCTCATCGTACTCAAATTTTTCTTGAGCAAGCCTGAAAGTAATACGTTCTACTTGAAATACCGTGACGGGCTCTTTCATTCGTTTCCTAATCTTTTTAAAGTTTCACCGTATTCTTTGATTGTTCTAGAAATTACCTGATCAATTTCTTTTTTTTCTTTTTCTTCAAGAGGTTTCCCGTGGATGTTTCCTACAAGTTTTTTTATCGTATCATCAGAGATAGCAAAACTCCTTCCAATTCTGATAGCTTTAATTTGTCCCTTTTTTACTTTGTTATAAACAGCCGTTCGACTAAATCCTAAAATTTTCGCGACTTCCGCTATTGAAAAATAAGATTTTTTTTCCATATTTCCTCCATTCAAAAGTACAATTGTTAATCGGCCGTCTAATGTTGTCAATTGTTCACGTCTACATACAAGTTAACAATTGTTAGATATAGCACATTTTCTTTTGAAAGTCAAAGATTCTATTTGATTTTTTAAACATTTATTCCAAACCTGGATAGTTGGGACTGCAGGGTTTCGTGATTTGTGAATTGAAACGCGCGAATTCCTAAGGTTCTCGCGGCGTCTATCAAATCTTGACGGTCATCCGTATAAAAGGCGTGTTTTGGAAGAGTTTCCGCTAAACGCACGGCTTCCTGATATATTTCATGATGAGGTTTTTGCCTGCCAAGTTCATGAGAAACCGCGAAACCATCTAAAAGATCCAATATTTTGTAATTTTCTCTCACAAAGGTATAATGCTTTTCGTTTATGTTTGATATAAGGATGAGTTTTATGTCCGGATATTTATTTTTAAGATTTTTTATGATAACTTCCATTTCAGGATATGGGACAATCACGCTGTTCCATAAATCATAAAACTCATGAAACTTCATATCTAAGTTAAAAAACCTTTTAGTTTTTGTATAAAACTGTGAAGAGGATAATTTACCTTCCATGTACCCATTCATGTTATCTGAATCCATAAAGTAATCTATTACTTCGCTCGAGGCCTTCTTTCCCGAATAAGCCCATTTTTCCTCTAAAGGCCGGGTGTTTACTTTTACAATAACATTGCCAAGATCAAATAATATTGCTTTTATCGGTTTCTTATTCATTTTGATTTAAAAAACTGGATCCCTTTTCGCAGTAAAGCGCGGGCTCCTTTATATTCTATTTTTTCCAACGCTTCTTCCGGCCAAAACCATTTTGCTTTTTGAATCTCCGAAACTTGTACAACTATCTTTTCCCGGCCGGAAGCCTTTATGAGAAATATATATACAGTTTTAAATATTTTTTCGCCCTTAAGCGTAAAGTAATATTTCTGCTTCCCCAGTTCTTTTACTACCTCAATATTTCTCTGCCCTGTCTCTTCCGTTACTTCCCGCGCCGCCGCAGCCTTTGGAGATTCCCCTTTTTCAATGTGCCCTTTTGGCCAGGTCCAATGTCCGTAACTATCCTTTATGAGAAGCACCCTCAGCCTGCCTCTTTCCTTTTTTATTACCACACCACCCGCGGCAAACTGTTGCCTCACTGAATCCCCTTTTTTTTAACGGACAGGCACGGGGGCCTGTCCCTACATCTCTATCACGGATTCGTCTCCTAACCTTGAAGACGAATCCACGTGCCATACTTCGTAATCCGTGCTGTCTAGTTCTTCCAAAAACCTGCTTCGCCGGGCGATAACCGTGCCTTTTTGATAATCAAAACGCGTGAGAGGATGCATGAGATACAAATATTTTTTCGCCCTTGTTACCGCCACATAAAACAGCCGGCGTTCTTCTTCTATTTCCGAGATTTCTTTAAAAGACTTTGGATGAGGGAACTGACCCTCGCAAAGCCCCAGCACGATAACAGAATCCCACTCAAGGCCTTTTGCCTGGTGTATGGTCGAAAGCACAAGATATTCTTCGTCTGCTCCATCCGAAGCGACAAAACTCTCTCCCCGAAACCCCTCTCTAAGTGTTATATCATTTAAGAAATCGCCGGTTTTTGTATAGGTTTGAGAAAAATTTATAAGTTCATTGATGTCATCAATCCTGTCCTTCGCATTTTCATACGCGATAAGTACATGCGTGTGATACCCCGCGTCTAATACGTTTCGTATCATCTCTCCGGGAATGTTACTACTATCCGGAGAGGTTATCGTTCTCATTATTTTACAAAATTTTAAGTACCCCTCCTGCGCCTTTTTAGGAACCACACCTGTTAGATCCTGACTGCGAACAAACGCTATTAGATCCCGGCCGCTTTTACGAAAAAAATCATATATCCTTTCCGCGTATCCAGGCCCTAAGCCCTGAGAAAGTGTTAAGGCGCGTATCCAGGCAATTTGGTCATCAGGGTTAACAACAATCCTCATATAGGCCAGGACATCTTTGATATGCGCTTGTTCAAAAAAACGTATACCACCGCGAACGATATACGGAATCCCTTTTTTAACAAGCTCCATCTGAAGTTCTGCTGAGTGAAAATGCGCCCTGAACAAAACCGCTATATCTTTCAACTGGGTGCCTTCTTCCCTCAGTTCCAAAACTCTCTGCGTTATAAATTTTGCCTGGGAATAAAGATCTTTTACCTCGACAAGCGCCGGTTTTTCTAACGCGGGATTTACCGCTTTGAGCTCCTTATCAAACTGATTATCATTGTTAAGCAAAGAATCGTTAGCAAGCGCTAATATCTCAGGGGTGGACCGGTAGTTTATTTCCAGCTTGAATATCTTGGCATTGTCAAACCTCGTGGGAAACTTTAGTATGTTTTCCACGCGCGCGCCACGAAACGAATAAATAGACTGCGCGTCATCCCCTACCGCGAGAATATTGCGATTAACTTCTCCGAGTATGTCTATTATATCCGCCTGCAAAAAATTGGTATCCTGATATTCATCTACCATCAGGTATTTAAACTGTTCGGTAAATCTCCGGCGCGCCGCGGGAACGTTTAGAAGAAGGTGCTTCCATTTAAAAAGAAGGTCATCGTAATCCATGTTTCCTGAGTCCTGTTTTCTTTTTTCGTACACCTCTTTTATTTCCGTGATTTCCGGCGCGAATTTTAGAAAATACGAAAACCTTTCATCCAATAATTTTTCAAGCGTCTTTTTGGTATTTACTGAAAGACTGATAATGGACTGGACAACCGCCGGTTTAGGAAATTTGTCATCTTTTATCTGGCGGGTTATCTTTTTCATGCACGCTTTTATAAGATTACGCGAATCATCCTGATCAAGTATGCTAAAATCACGTTTAAACCCTATCTCCGGAGCGTACACGCGCAAAGTCCTGTTGCCAATGTGATGAAACGTGCCGCTCCATAACCCTTTAGGACTGTACCTTAGAAGGCTTTCCGCCCGCTGTTGCATCTCTCTGGCCGCTTTGTTGGTAAAGGTCATAAGAAGTATATTCTGAGCAGGCACCCCGCGTTCCAATAGATATGCCAATCGGTAAATAAGCGTGCGCGTCTTGCCTGAACCGGCCCCAGCAAGAACAAGGCAGGGCCCTTCAGCGCCTGTGACAATTTCATACTGCTGACTATTGAGATTGCCCTTAAAATCAATATGAGTCTCTATCCTATTCTCAGTCTCGTTTATAATGTACTTTTTCATAGTTTGGCCATTATAGCGCAGGCATGGGGGAAAAGCAACAAAGTCAAGAATTATACCTGTCGCTTTTATATCGGCAAAGGTGTGCCTTTGCCATACGGGTTATTGATAGCGGCAGGCCTTTGGCCTACTTTCGTAGTATAGATCCCGGATATTTTTTATCTAAAGAACAGATAAAAAATTCCGGGATGACAGGGACGCGAACAGATAAAAAATTCCGGGATGACACAGCAGCGCTAGAACAGATTCAGCACGTCTTTAACTTTTGCTGTGGCTACGGCTACGTGGGTATCCGCGGCCCCGTAGTAGACAAAGAGGGTACCGTCTATTACAACAGCTCCGTTTGAAAAAGTCACGCTTGGAACGACACCGTTAATTTCGTAATCTGTTTCCGGCTGAAAAAACGGTTTGTCGTATCTGGCTATAACTTTACCCGGGTTTTCCAAATCTAAAAGCGCTACGCCTAAACGGTAGCGCATATCTTTGTCGACACCGTGGTAAATAAGCAACCAGCCTTTTTCCGTCTTAATCGGAGGGGCGCCTCCGCCGATTTTGAAATATTCCCATTCGAATTTCGGGCTTAAAAGTATGTTGTGGTTTTCCCATGTTTTCATATCAGATGAATAAGCTATCCAGATATGCGGCGGGATTCTGTGAATAAGAACATATTTGCCCTGTATCTTTTCCGGAAAAAAACATGAATTTTTGTTATCCACACGATAAAAAGGATAAACTCTTTTGGACCAATTCCATCTTTTGTTTAAAAAATCTTCCACTGAAATAGACGTGATTCCAATTTGCACGGAAGTAACCGGATATACCATGCCCACATTGTTGCCATAAGCCGTATAGTTCATATAAATCCGATCCCCTAGTCTTGTAAGCCGCGGGTCTTCTACTCCAAGATGTTCTAAATCGCTTTCAGGATCCGGATAAAAAATTGGCTCGTTGAGCCTTTCATCTATATGAAATCCATCTTTACTTGAAGCGTATCCAAACCTTGAAATTCCAGTCTTAGCTCCCTGCGCTCTATAAACAATATGAACCTTGCCGGCTTCATAAATCGCCGCCGAGTTGTAAGTCATTATCGATTCCCAGCCGTTTTCTCTTTTGGGAGAAATTATCGGATTATCTTTATATCTTTTTAGTGTCATTTTTACTCCTTTATTTTCGGAGATGCGTTGTTGGAGACGCGATAAATCGCGTCTCTACGGGGAATCGCGTAACCACGCGAACCGCATCCGCGTAGAAACACGATTTATCGCGTCTCTATGGTTTGTTAAGAAGCCTGCCAAATAAATCTAAAAACTTATCAGCCGTCGGACCGGCAGATTTTTCTTTCAGATAATCCGCTAGGGCTTTTTGATACTCTTGATACTTTTTCCCTTTTTCAAAAACATCTATTAAATTGTCTTCAAGTTCATAAAAAGTATGATACTTAATGACCTCCTTTCCGAAAGAATAAACAAAATTGGAATCCAAAGAAACAATCGGACAGCCTGACCCCATACACTGGAACGCGGTGCTCGCGACAACGATTACGGGCATTGACTTCTTATTATATATCATGCAATCCGCCGCGTATAGATATTCATACAGCCGGTTCATGTCTGGAGATTCTTCGACTATCTTCAGGTCTATTTTTACCTTCGCCCTTATGCTCCTAAATTCCGCTAATACCTCTTCAACCTCCGTAACCAAAAGCAGCATAATGTCGTACTTTTCAGATAAACGCTCCAACACCATTGTGGTATCCAACGCGTGTTTTGGAGCCTGCCCAAACATCAAGACTATCTTTTTATCCCGTGGAAGATTAAGTTTTTCTCTTGCTTCTTTCTTATCGCCGGTTTTTAAAGGATAGGATGGATACGGGATAATGCTCAATTTGTCTTCAGGGTACGCTTCTTTTAAAAAATCATAATACCTTTCGTCAAAACATACAACATGATCCCAGTCAAACTTAAAAAATTCTTTCTTTTCTGAAAGTTCCCCGTCATGGATTATGTTTACGGTTTTGGCCTTTTTTTTGATTTGAGGAAAGATAGAATGAAGCTGTTTCATGGGAAGCATTCCAAGGTCTTCAACCACGAATATGTCATAGGCTTCTTCAAGGAGAGGGGCTGTTTCTAACTTTGGATCAGGCGAGCTATATACTGTAAAACACCTGGTAACGTAGGATTCTTCTTCTTCAGGAGACTTGGTTAGCGCGGTACCGTGGTAACTATGCCGGTAAAAAGTAAAAACCTTTAAATCCACGCCTTTAGAAACCCACTCTCTTCCGACAAGTTCAGCGTGTATCGACGCTCCGGAATCGGCATTCCACGCTCCCATTAACCCAATTTTCATAGGGCACCTCCGTTTAAAAACCTAAAAAAAACCTTGCGTATGAGCTACATTATACGTAGAATACATAATTAATCAACATATTTAACACATCAAACTCGCGTACCCTGTTTGCAACTCATTAATTATGCGTGGAGATAAACTTTTAATAAAAAAAATCCATACAAAAACCGCCTGGAAGATAAGTAAAATCTTAATCCCTGAGATATTCTCCTCTTCTTCCAAATATGTGATATCTATCGCTGGTGAATCCGGCACGGGAAAAACCGAAATCGCGTGTGAACTCGCGAAATGTCTCAAAATTAGAAGTATCAAGAGTGTGCTCATAAACCAAGATGACTATTTTTTCCATCCTCCGAAAACAAACTACAAACTGCGGCGCGAAAATCTTTCCAGGGTAGGCCCGCCTGAAATCAACCTGCCTCTTTTAAATAGACACATAAAAACATTTAAGGATATTGCCGCTTCTTCCTTCCGAAAACCTCTGATTTTTTTTAAAAATGATAAAATTGAAAAAGAAACGGTTAAATGCGAAAACTATAAGGTAATGATCATAGAGGGCACTTACGTAAACCTGCTTAACAATGTTGATTCCAAAATATTTCTTTCAGGCACATATAGAGACACTCTTCAAACAAGAAAAAAAAGAAAACGGGATAAAATAGACGAATATGGCGAAAAAATACTTTCCATAGAGCACGGCATTATTTCTAAACAGAACAAGCTCTCCGACATAGTCGTTAAAAAAGATTACCTGCTGAATGTTAAACATACGAAAAAACCTGACAAAAAAATAAAAAGGATTTGCATGCTTTCCGTGCATGGTTACGTTGACGTTCACCCAACGCTGGGAAAAACCGATACGGGCGGACAAGTAGTGTATGTGCTTGAATTATCGAAAGCTTTGGCAAAAAATGGAATTAAGGTTGATATCTTTACCAGGCAGTTCCTCGGCCGAAAACATATTGAACACGTGAACAAAAATGTAAGGATCGTGCGGATCCCCTGCGGAGGGAAAAATTTTATACCAAAAGAAAAAATATTCCCTCATCTGAATACTTTCGTTAAAAACATGGCTCTTTTCATGCGAAAAGAGGGCCTGTGTTACAATGTCATTCATTCTCACTATTGGGACGCGGGATACGTGGCAATGAAATTATCTGACAAATTAAACTATTTTTTCGTTCACACTTTTCACTCTCTTGGCGCGTGGAAAAAAACACAAATGGGCGGGAATCCGGCTGTAATAGAAAAACTTTATAATTTTAAACAGAGAATCAAGATTGAAAAACAAATTTATGAAAAAGCCCGCTCTTTAGTTATGACAAGCTCCGATATGATAGGCCGTTCCACTGAATTTTACGGTTATAAGAAGAAAAACTACATCCTTTTACCTGCCGGTGTAAACACAAGCGTTTTTCGCCCCCTCAAAAAAGGCGAAAAAGAAAGGAATATCGATGTGCCTCAAAACTATATATTCTGGGTCGGGCGCTTTGATACAAATAAGGGCCTGGAAGATCTTCTGCTTGCTTTTAGCGATATCGTCAGAAAGGCTAAAGATTTATTTCTCATTATAGGCGGCGGGTCTGCGCGGCCTGAATTAAAAGAAAAAAAATTACGAAAAAGACTGCAACAAATAATAAAGGTAAAACAGATAAAAAACCGAGTTTTTTTTACTCGCTACATTCCCGATCTTCTAATGCCTACTTATTACCGCAGAGCGAAATTTTTTATTCTTCCATCACAATTTGAACCATTCGGCATGACAGCGGCCGAAGCGATGGCTTGCGGAACAGCCCTCATCGTGAGTAAACGTGCAGGGATAACAAGGTATTTAAAAAACAAAGAAAACTGCCTGTCAGTTAATCCTGTGAATAAAAAAGATCTTAGCTGGAGTTTATTAGTCCTTAACCACGCGCATTTTTTTAGGGAAAAAATAGCCCGCAACGGCCTTAAACTAGCTCAAAATGAGTTTTGCTGGAACAAAATAGCTGGAAAGAGCCTTGCTTTTTACAAAAAACTATTTACACCTGATTAAGTTTTTCCTTAACGGCGCGGTTAACGGGTTTTCGCTCGCGTGCCGATGGGCGTTTTCGCTTGGCCGTTTTTTTTAGAAGTTCCCTTATTTCAACAGTTGTCATCTTATCTAATTTACTTTTTTCCTGCCCTGACGCCACTAGCCTTCTCTTTTGAGATAAAACTTTTTGTCTTTTTCGCGCGCCTGTTTTCTTTGGACGCGCTCCGAAATTCTTTTTTGGTTTCATGATACGCTCTCCCTGTGTCATTCTCGCGAAGTTCCCGAAGAGGGAAAATCCCGAAGGAATTTATTAAACATCTACCACCCCGATTATATCAGCAGAATAACACCTGTCAAGCGATATCCGCGGAGACGTCACAGTGGCCATGAAAAAAAGGTTGCTACTGTTTTACCTCAGAAGATTGTACCCTAACCTTTATCTCAAGTAGAGACGCGATAAATCGCGACTCTACCGCCGACAATTATGGACGTCAAAGAGTTCCTCCACTCACTTCGTTCGGTCGGGATGACATTCTTAAAAGTGGCCGTGAAAGATAGTGTAATACCAATTACGTTAATTAATTGTACTAAAATTTAGCCCAATCGCGTGTGCATAAGTTTTCTATAACACCTTCTTCGTCGCAAAAACAATTTCACGCTTCGCAACAAGAATCTACAATGTGATCGTAACCTTTAAAATT
>JBDRBY010000026.1:0-20302 GCA_043822245.1 Candidatus Omnitrophota bacterium | reverse complement strand
TTTAACTGCTCGATGTTTTTCTCAAGCGTATCGTATATGCCTATACTTTCCAAAAATCGCGGTTCCTTGGCTTTTTTTAGTTCAACAGCCTTATATAATTTTAACAGTTTCTCTTGATACGAAAATACCTTGTCTTCAAATTTGCTTTTTTCTTCGTCGTTTCTCGCTTCTTCGTCAACGATTAGATCTCGGGCTTGTTTTATTAGGGTTTTGACTTTAGGTTCTTCGTCGGGCTTCGCCCTCCTCAGAATGACGAACTGAGCGCCTACAGCTTTTTCTAAAAGTGGTTTATGATGTGCAAGGAGTTTAGGGTGGTCTTTGAAAAATTTTTCATCAAACGAAAATAAACCTTCCCACGTGCCTTCTCCGATCTCGTCTTTACCTCTATCAGCACGACCCTGTGTCTGGATTTCAAAAGCCTCCGCTTCGTCAAGATAGGTTGATATAACATGAAGACCCGGAATCCTGTCTTTGCCGTCTTTTCCCTTTACAAGAGCGACTTCTCTACCCTTGGTTCCGTCTTTATTAAGACAACACCCCTGCACCTCAATATCGATACCTCTATGCGCCATGTTAGTAAAAATCGTTATAACATTCGCGTACCCGGCATGCGAAATCGCTTTTCTAAACCTTACAGGGTCTTTACCGTCAGCGATATTAATGATTACACGATCTGAAATTTCTCGCGAAAGATTTTTTTCAAGATGCTCTTTCATCTTGTCGGTATCCGCGTCTGACTCAACTTTTATGCCTATGGGCTGGTTCTGCGCGTATCTGCTTTCAACTCGTTTGATAAGAGCCTGCCATTTTTCCGTTTTTTCGTTAAACCCTGTATATCCCGCGTCTTTGTTAAGCCTTTGCGTCTCGCCTTCTATGTGTTCCACTTTTTTATCCGGGTATATACGGTTAAACCGTTTGGCTTCAGCAGTTCCTGTCGCGCCCGCGAAAGCTATAACTATGCCTTCTGGGTCTCTTATAAACTGTTCTATTGTCTCTGACATTAAGGTATAAGTCTCCGAACTCACATCACTATCCGCGACTCCGGCCATCATTTCTATTGCCTGCTGAAGGCCTTCTCCAAATGTCATGCTTTTTTTTCGTTCTTGCAGTTTAGAATCATAAACACCAACACCTACAAGTTTTCCACCCGCATCCAGTTTTTCATAATATTCCTGGTTGTTTTTATAATACAAATGCGCCTTTAAAGAATCTATGACAAAGGTTTCACCATACACTTCTACTATGTCTTTCACTTCCGGTTTTTCTGCTAACAATTTTTTGAAAGCCTTTCGAACCATATTCTGACCTTTGTTAGTTAAAAATACTTCCCTTTCGTCTTCATGCTCAAGATACGCTCCTTTGTCGGCTTTGAGGGTTTTGATTATGTTGTCGTTTATAAATCTGCGCGCAATCCTGCGTACCGGCCAATCTTCTAAATCTCCGCCTGAAATAACGCACGGCGTTGCTCTGCCAAAAACAAGCATAAGATCGATTTCGTCAAAAAGAGTGAAATACTTATTTTTAAGAATTGCCTTAGGAATCTGGCCTAATTTTTCTCGCATCTTGCGGTGAACAACTCGTTCCCATTTTGTGTATATAACAATGCTTTTTTCATAAACTTCTTCAACCGTGGCGTCGCGCTTTATGCCATTCTCATAAATGTACCCTATTTCCCCTTCTTCTTTATCAGTATCCGGCAGAATAAAACCGGTTATTACGCCGCAATTTGAGAGCTTCTCGCCCATTTTATTGTCATCCATTGCCTGGCTGGTAAGTTCGTCTTCATGGGTAAGAATAAGAGTTTTTTCTTTTCGTTCCTCATAGCGGCAAAGCGCGGCACCGGCTAAAGTGTCGGTTTTACCACCGCCGGTTCTTAACTCGACAACTGTACCATCTTTGAGAGCGCGCATGGCAAGAACCTGGCCTTTGCGGTATTTTTCAAACCCTGTCGCGCTAAGAAAGTCTTGTTCGGTTTTGGTGAGAGGGATTGTTTCGGCATTCTCATGGCGCGTGCTAAAGCCGTCGGCTACGTCAGCTTGGTAGCCGCGGGCTTTAGCCCGCGTAATACCGTCACTACGGCGCAGGCTAAAGCCTGCGACTACAAGGTTACACAATTGTTCAAAACAGTATTGTGCTACAAATATAAATTCCAGGAAATTGGCGAGTTCTTCTCTTAGGAGGGGAATTTGGGCGAATCCTTTTTGGATAACCGGCGGGGCTTTGTTTAGATATGCTTCGCCTTTTTCGTGCATTAGTATGGGGATAAGAGCTCTGTTGTAAGAGCGGGCAACGGTTTCTTTGATATAAATAGTGCCATCGGAGTCAGTGTACGCATAGGGGGATTTTTTTTGATTCCATTTGTTGTCTGGAATAATTGTTATGGGTATGGATTCCAAAGAAAAACCTCTGTCATTCCCGCGAAAGCGGGAATCTATGAGTTGCTGTAATTGTTCTACCGTTAAATCCTTTTTTCTCGGGTCTACTTTCTTCCTTGTTACCGCGTGCAACGCCCAGTACTTATATATGAGGTATGGAATGAATACAGCAAGCGTTCCCACGCCTGCTGTCATCCATGAAATAATGCCCTGCCATGCCGCGGCGGTACTTAGCCACGCGACAATAAGCGGGGCTATGCCGCGGGGTTCTTCTTTGTAATGTTTTTGACGACGTTTTTTGAAAAAATCTGACTGGTCTTTTTTTCTTTCTTTTTGGATAAGCTCTTTATTCAAAAATCTCCATAACAAGTAAAGCAAAATAAATGGCGAGAGAACTAACATTAACACTAAAAAGCCTCTGCTGACATTATCAAATTTCAGCTCTTGATACCTTATGTGCATGCTGTATAAGTTTATGTCTATCTTTGCGGCGTTTTTAAAAAACAAAGCGTGCCGGGGTATTGATTTCCTTTCCTCAAACGGAGTGGAACCAAACAAAGAAAAAACATCCAAAATGCCGGATACCTGTTTCCAAATTCCCTGTATCCAATTCGTCGGCCAGTCTAAGTAATGAACACCCTCATGAACAATAGCACCGGCTTTGTGATACACATTCTTCTTGGTATCTATGACTATTCTTTTCCAGCTTCCGTTTATTGACCCGGTTGTATATCCCCCCATTTTATCAAGTTTTTCTGAGTCGAAAATCCCGTTTGTTTTTTCAAGCGCGTTATACTCGTCACGATCATATTGCATCACAAGCAAGAATGGGATCCATAAATCTTTAGGTTGTCTCGCTATATACTCCGGCAATTTATCTTTTTCTATGGCACCTAACCCGGCCGTAAGCCAATCGCTTAGCTTATTAATACGGTTTTCCGGCATTAGAGAATTATAATCAGAGGGCATTCTTAATAATCCCGTGTTCCCGGTATCAAAATAAGCGTCGAGCATTATGTTGTTGTTTTTAAAGTATTCCGTCTTTCCGACATCTTTAAAGTATTGATCCACTATTTCTTTTACGCGCGACTCGTATTCGGTTAAAGAGATTGCTTCGTCGGCACCTTTGGCGCCTCCTCGCAATGACAGGGCAGGAGCAGATGTTTCAACCCTTTTTTCTTTTACCGCGGTGAATCCAAAAGAACTTGACGGTTTAACCATAAACCACCCCGCGGTAAACATCAACATAGCCATAAGCACAGAAACAAAAATACCTTTCATATTTCTGCCTTCTTGCTTCTGCGCGGAAATCAAAGAACGGGATCGCGTAATTTCCAATTCCCCGGATTGTTGAGAAAACTTTTCTGACTCTTCTTTAATTACGTTTATTCTTTCTTCCGTAGTCAAACTATTCTTTTGTGAAATTTCTTTCAACACGTTATTGTAACCCGTAAATATGTGTTGCAACTCATCTAACATCTCCGGTGTTGCCGGTTTTTTACCACGCGAATGATCTCTAATCATTTCGTCCAGTAGAGTTACAACTTTTTCTATCACCGAACGATCGCACTGCCATACTTCTTGTAACACATCATGAACCTTCCTCGATAACAACTCACCTTCTGATTCAGAAAATTCCATATCAACGCGATAGGCAGGAATACCGCCAGAATCGCCGTAAGTTTGCGTTTTTATTTTCCCGATTTGGGCAATAGTATCAAATTTTTTTATTTTTTGTAGGATTTTTTCTATGTTTTTAATGGCCAATTTTTTCAAAGAGACATCCCTGCCGCTAAAAACGTCTCTCAATGAGAGGAAAATGCCTCCAAACCCTACTCCAAATTCATGACTGTGCGTAACAATAAAGGTGTCAATTACTTCTCTCTCACTAATTTCTACTTTAGGTTCTTGTGAAATCCAGGGTTCAAAAAGGCTGTCAACCTCTTTGAGTTTCGTTTGAAAATCATCTGCAATTTCATTAAACTTTTCTAATTTAACGGCTGGCCTTGTAATCTCTTTATCGGAAGCAAGTCGGTTTAATGAGTTCTGATAATCATTACAAACGGAAAAAAGCCTGTCAAATCTCTCTTTCCCTCCCTTATCTGTCTTTATTATCCGAATTTCTTTTTCTACTATATCCAGTAGTAATTCTTTCGAGCTATATCTTTTGTCAACTATGCTTTTTGCCGGGTCAAAAGCGTTTTTTCCTCTTATCCCTTCTAAAAGCGACAGCATCTCGCCTTTCACTACACCAAATCTTTCTGTTACTTTTCCAATTTCGGAGGCATAGTCCATCATCAGAAGATCAATAAAAGCAAAGAGACTTGCTATTTTATTCTGAATGTCGTGCCTGCCAGCAATTATGACGTTGTCTATTTCATTTAGTTTTTTTATTTCTTGTGTTACTTCAGCAATAAATAGATTTACTGCATCTGATAATTCTTTATTTTTTCGCCAGTTTGAAGGCAGCATCAGTATCAGTATAGGGTTGACATCCTGAGCGGTAGTAACATTTCTTAAGATTTCTCGTATATTTTTGTTCGTTACCGCGCCTTGCCTGTTATCCGGATTCATCCTAATCGCTTTTATCACCAAATCTGTCAAAACCTTTTTCTCATCGGAAATTCTGTCCACAATGGCTTTGTCGTTTTCAAAATTAGCCATTTTTGTTTCAAGAGCGTCCATGCGGGTTAAAAGAGCTTCCACATCCAGTTTTGCTTCACCCTCCTTGTCTCGTAACTCTGAAAGCACGAGGGTAAACTGCTCCGGCGGCATTTTCTCAGCCATGTCTTTCTGACCCACACTTTCGAGAAGACGGCCATACCTTTCCTTGTAAGCGCTCTCCCATATTTCAATTATTTCTTCTGTTATTCTTCCTTTTACCATGAATTTGGAAATCTTTGTGAGAATCTCGCGTACTAATTGTTTTCTCGTTTCGGGAACTAAAATATTTGTTCCCATCATGTCCTGAAACACCGGCTCGATTGCTAGTTGATATTTGCCCGTTTCCAATAATTTTTCGTAAGGTTTCCTTTTGTTTGTAAGAACCGCTATGTACGGCCGTTCTTTTCCTGATTCAAATTTCGGAATAACCACAAGATATGAAAGGCCTTTTTGTTTCATAATGTCCGTAAGGCCGTCTGTGTGATAACCGCCTGATATAAGCGCGGCAACTTGCTTATTTTTCACGCGCATCTTTTTTATGGTGTTGGAAAGCATGGCGCTGTTACGCGCCTCAGCATCTTGGTAAAACTCCATTGCTTTATCCAGATTACCGTTAAAGATATCATGGATGTTGTAACCATCGGTTATCATTACGTAATATTTTAGGCACGAGTTTTTTATAAACTCCGCGCACTCGGCTGGAATAAAACTTGACCGGTTTTCTTTTATGTGTTCAAATTCGCCATTGGTAAGTTCCATATTGTTGAGCTGTTTTAGTAACCGCGCCATTTTGATTATCCGAAAAAGTTCTTTTTCGTCATTATTTCGGAAAAGTTTTTCTCTCAGATTGTTTTCAACCTCAGCCATTTCTTTGTAGAGTTTAAATATCTCGACCGATTCATAAAGTGTGATGTATTCGGTAAATCTTATCAGGTTTTCATAGTTCTCAGGCGAGATACTTTTGCTTTCAGCCAGCTCTATGAGGTACGCGTGGAAGTTTGACTGCGATATTTTGTTTTGTTTAAACACGATAGATTTTAAAACAAGCGCTTCTAAGGCTTTTTTCTCAAGGGTGGGGCTTAATTCATCTATAAGCCGGCAGCGTTCGGTGTTAGCTTTGTCAAAGTTTATGTTTTTTTCCAGTTCGATTGAACGAAGAAGTTTGGAGAGTTCGCCGGTTGATTGTGGAGACGCGATAAATCGCGTCTCTACATTGTTTGGGGTGTTCCCAGTGGCAACATCCCGGGGAGACGTTTTTCCATTGTTTGGGGTGTTCCCAGTGGCAACATCCCGGGGAGACGTTTTTCCATTGTTTGGGGTGTTCCCAGTGGCAACGTCCCGGGGAGACGTTTTTCCATTGTTTGGGGTGTTCCCAGTGGCAACATCCCGGGGAGACGTTTTTCCATTGTTTGGGGTGTCGTTTTTTATCGCGGTCCAATGGTCAATAAAGCTTTTTTTGCCTTCACGGTGAAGCACGCAGCTTTGGTTAAACGCGCGTAATTCCGGTGAAAAAACTTTTTCTTCTAACAGTGAAAGTTGGCTTAAAAATTCGTTTATGTTTTCAACACGGGCCGCGCAATTAACAGCAACTTCTCTAAAACTTTCCAAGTTTTTCTGATATAACGCGTCATCTTCGATACCGTAGAGCAAAATGTCATCTCTCTCACATGTGATGGAATAAAATTCTCCAGCACTCATGCGGCCTTCTTCAACAAAAGATTCCGCGACTTTTCTTCGAACATCTTTGTCCGGAAATGTTTTTAAGATCGATGTATCAATGTAACCCCTGCCGCCTTCAATCGCGATGAAGTTAAGATCATAATTTGTTACAAGAGAATCTAAAAGTTTGGAAATGGAATATTGCGCGGATAACGAAGAATGCGCGTCCTGGATGTGAATTATTGTTTCATCACCGCGGCCGGGAATAGCTTCTTTTGTGTTCGCAATATCATACGGAATTTCAAAATCATTTTTATAGAGTTTATCCTGAAGAGACAAATCAACCGGTTTTGCTTGTACCCAAACCGGCCTGCCCTGCTGAGCCCAGCCTATCTGCTGTTCACAAAAAATAACAGATAAAACTACGGCAACGCATTTAATGAAAATCGCGTTACGCTTTTTCCATACCGCGATGGTATAGTCATGATCACAGTTATCCACGCTTTGCATATCAACCTTCCCGCTTTTTGCAATACACGCTTTCTAGTGTTCTAACTAACGCTATGTATAGTATAGCAATATTAAAGCGGGATTGCAAGGGTTTTTTCTGACTTTTTGAATTCCTAATAAAGAGAGGGGCGAATAAGAATTGGGGTAAATTTTTTGTTTTAAAAATCCCCCTAGCCCCCTTTTTCAAAGGGGGGAACGAAGGGTTTCTCTTTTTCTACGGGTGGAAAAGAAGAAGAGGGAACAAAGAAAAAACTTATCACCTCTTTGAAAAGAAGAAGAGGAGACCGAAAAAAAATTTATCCCCTCTTTGAAAAGAAGAAGAGGAGAACGAAGAAAAAACTTATCACCTCTTTGAAAAGAAGAAGAGGGGACCGAAAAAAAATTTATCCCCCCTTTGAAAAGAAGAAGAGGAGAACGAAGAAAAAATTTATCCCCCCTTTGAAAAAGGGGGTTAGGGGGATTTACGCTTTTTCCCGCGTTAAAACTGATTTTAAAATTTTCTTATATTGCTCAAAGATCGAATAAATTGACGGAACTAAAACTAAAGTTAAGGGCGTGGCAAATAAAAGGCCGCCTATAACCGTGATGGCGAGCGGGTTCCAGAGGTTCGAGCCTTCCGTCCTGTCCAACGCCATTGGAACAAGGCCAAAAATTGTTGTAGCTGTTGTCATTAAAACCGGACGTAATCTGTCTCTTGCCGCTTGTATCAAAATACGAAAAAGATTACGCCGCCTTTTCTTAAGCTCATTCGCGTGATCCACCAGAATAATACCGTTATTAACAACTATACCCGCGAGCATCATCATTCCAATGAGCGCGCCCATTCCGATAGGCGTGCCGGTGATAAAAAGCGCGCCTATCGCGCCGACTGTCGCCAGCATCACTGTTCCCATAATAATAAACGGCTGGTGGTAAGATTCAAAAATAGAGGCTAACACAAGATAGATGAGAATGATTATAACCGAAATCGTGAGAAAAAATTCTTTTTGTGTTTTAACCAGCGTGGGATAATCCCCTCCTACCTCATAGAAATATGCTTCCGGCATTTTTATATCCTTCAGCTCTTTTTCCAAAAGTTCTATAGCGCGGCCAAGCGCCAATTTGCCAATATTCGCGCTGACTTGAATCATTCTCGCTCTATTTTTTCTCCAGATTTCACTGGGGCCAAGACTGTATTTAAAATCTACCATCTGGTCAAGAACTACTCTGTCCTCGCCTGTCCTTGAAATCGTCAAGGTATGTATATCTTTGGATGTTCGCCTGTCTTTTTCCTGCATACGCACTATGGTTTCTACCTCTTGGGCCTTTGTGTGAAACATTGTGGCTCTTACCCCGCGGACTTTCGCGTGCACCATGTCCGCGATTTCTTTCGTGGTAAAACCAAAACTAGCACTTTTTTTTCTGTCAACTTGCAGGTCAAGCTCCGGCCGGCCCTCTCTCATCCTGATCTTGGTATCCGTAAAATAGGGAATGTTTCCCATCCTTGTAGTCAGGGCAATCGCGATTTCTCTCAATATGTCGTAGTCGTACCCGAAGATATTAAGAATAACTTCTTTCGTGCCTACTTCCTGTTCCTCTTCAAAGTATATAAACGCGGGTTTTAATCTTTCCACTTTAGGCCTTAAGCTATCTATGACTTCGCTTACCGAGCGTTTTCTTTTATCAAGATCCACAAGGTCAACATAAATCTTGCTTGACCAGGCTTCCACGCGCGCGGTAAAATTTTTCACTTCAGGCACTTCCTGTAGCATAGTTTCAACTTCTCTAACAATCGAGTCACTTGAATCCAGCTTAGCCCCTGTCGGTAGTTCAATAAATACCGTAAACCTGTTCTGCTCAGTCGTTCCAAGGTATTCTTTCCCCATTTTTGTGTAGGCAAATATCGCGGCCGCGAACAATACCACGGCTACTAAAATCATTATAAATCTTTTACGAAAAACAAAAAAAAGAGCTTTTTCCTGTTTTTCGTAAAAGAACTTTAAAAACCCCTCTTTTGCCCGCTCGGAAGATCCTCCTTTTTCCACAACTTTAACTGTTGAGCTTAAAAGCGGCACAATCATAAGCGCGACAAAAAGAGAAACACAGAGTGAAAAAGTAACCGTCCACGCTACTCCCCCGTAAAGCAGGCTCATTGATTTCGAGACAAAAAGCATCGGCAAAAACACAATAACAGTGGTCAGGGTAGAGGCAAAAATAACAACATTCATCTCTGAACTCCCGTCCACAGCCGCTTTTATCCTGTTCATGCCTTGCTCGTTTTTTGTAACAATATTTTCAAAAACAACTATTGAGTTGTCCACCAACATTCCTACCCCTAGAGCCAACCCAAAAAGCGTGATAAAATTAATAGTAAGGTCCATCATGGAAGGAATAAAAATGTTCGACATTTCCATAAATCCGAAAGTAATGATCAGGGATATGGGGATGGACACCGCCACTATCAAAATCGGCCTATGCCTTTTGAAAAGCAGAAGAACAAGAATCAGGCCAGCAAGCAGAACATAAAGCATCTTACTTGGAAGAAACAAGGCCGCGAGTAAACCCGCGGGAACTATTAACATAGCGTTTTTTTCAAATTTGCCCATAAAAAGCATTAGTATGAAGACAATCATAACCGCGCCGCGCAAAAGAGAATCGCGCAGATTCGCTATTGATTTTGCTATAAACTTTGCCTGGTTCTTGGTTACTATAACTTCTACATCGCTTGAAAGTATTGTTTTGATCTTTTCAATCTCTTCCAGTATCAATTCGGACACCTGAATTGTGTTAGCTTTTGTTTCTTTTTGCACATAAACTGAAACTATCGGACTGACATTCATCCGCGCGTATGTTTGGGGCTCAAGATATGAATCTTTAACTTCCGCTAAATCTTTAACTCTAACCGTTGATCCGTTCGGCGCGCTCATTACTACCGTATTTTTAATATCATCCATTGTATCAAATTGTCCTATGGCTCTGACTAACACTTTATCTTCGCGCCGTTCAATGTCTCCTATCAAAAGGTTAAGATTATTCGCGCCTAACGCTGAAATCAGACGATTAATTGAAACCGCGTAACTAAAAAGCGCGTTTTTATCTACCTCAACCAATATCTTACGTTCGCGCCCGCCCCCGACCTCCACATTGGCAACACCATTGATACGCTTAATTCTCTCTTTTACTTTTTCATCAACCATTTTACGCAGTTCTTCAGTGGTATATTTCCGGCTTGTAACCGCAAAAATCACTATGGGTACATCCGTTTGTGAGAATTGAGCTATAATGGGCTTTTCAGATTCTTTGGGAAGGGTTTCTTTAACCTTAGCAAACTTTTCTCTCACTTCCATAGCCGCTAACTGCATATCAATACCGCGCTCAAAACTGAGAACAACGGTAGATTCGCCTTCCTTCGATATGGAAAGCATACTATCAAGATGCGACACTGTGCTTACCGCTTCTTCAATGGGTTTCGAAACCATTGACTCCACCTCTGTCGGCGGGATGCCGCCGCGAATGTAGATGATGATGCTAATCTGGCCGAAGGATATATCAGGGTAAAGCTCTACCGGAAGACGAGTAAGGGATATTATCCCTATGAGCGATAGAGCCGCGAATATCATTATGGTGGTTATAGGCCTTTTTATCGAAAAACTAGATAAGCTCATGGTTTCGTCGCTCGGCGCTTGGCATTCGACGCTTGTGAATTTGTTTTACGAAAATATTTTCTTTATCCGGCCAAGCATTTCATGTTCAAGCACAAAAATAGAAGGGATTACGACAAGCGTTAAAAAAGTAGAAACCATAAGCCCTCCCATAACACTTATGGCCATCGGAGCCCTCAGCTCCGCTCCTCTGCCAAATGCCAATGCCATGGGCATAAGCCCTAACACCGTGGTAAGCGCGGTCATAACAATAGGCCTGAGCCTTGCTAAACTTGCCTCAACAACAGCATCTACCGCGGAAGAACCTTTCTGCATAAGTATGTTCGTGTAATCAATAAGCACAATCCCGTTATTTACTACAATTCCACCGAGCATAATAATCCCAAGAAAAGCGACAACACTAAGAGATGTATTCGTCACAAACAACGCCAAAAGTACTCCTATCAACGAAAGAGGAACCGTAAAAAGAATTATCAGCGGCTGAGAAAGTGACTCAAATTGGGCCGCCATGATCATATAAACTAAAACAAGCGACAAGATTAGAGCAAACCGCAGGCTATTAAAAGACTTTTTCATTTCCTCCGACTCACCGGTTAACTTTGCCGCGTATCCAGACTCAAAGTTCAGGCCGGCAATGGCTTTATCCACCTCCGTGAGAACCTCTGATATCTTCCTGCCGATGATGCTGGCGGATACCACTATAGTCCTTTCCTGGCTAAGCCTCTTTATTTCGCTAGGCCCCTTGCCTCGGTCAAATTTTACCACAGACCCCAGCGGAATTATTCCACCTCCCGGGGAATTAAGCTGAATACGATATAATTTGTCATAACTATCTCTGTCCTCTTCTCTCAGCCTTACCCTTATGTCTATCTCATGTCCTTTTTCTTTAAATTGCGAAGACACCGCGCCACGCAAAACCATTTGCGCTGTCCTGGCAAGATCGACAACCGAAATGTTGAACAAAGAAGCTTTATCTTTCTCAACATTTACTCTAACTTCCGGCGCCGGCTCAGGGACATCGTCTTCGATACCAAAAATGCCTTCTATTTTTTTTAACTCACTTTCTATGTCGCGTGTAATTTTTTCCATTACATTTAAACTTTCACCCTTGATCTCAATAGTTACAGGTTTTCCGCCTTCTCCAAAAGCTCCGGATATAATACCCTGTTGAAGTGAAAATTCTATTTTAGCGATCCTTAATTCTCTATCCTTTGAAAACTCTCGTTTGAGAGCCTGCACGACATCCGTTGTTTTTATCTTTCTTTTTTCTTTGAGGTTTACAATAATCTGGCCTTGATGAGAGCCCATTCGTTTGACAATATCCTTTGCCGATTCTCCTTTTGTTGAGCCAACTATAGAACTAACAGATTCCACATACGGCAAGTTTTGTACCATCTTTCCCATTTTGAAAACATTTTCATTCGTCCCTTCCAGTTTTGTTCCCACCGGCATATCTATTTTTATTAAGAACTGGCCCTGGTCTGTTTTAGGCATAAGCTCTTTTTCAAGATAATTGAAGAGAAAAAGGCTGGATATAAAAATCATAAGGATCACGCTTAACCCTATCCACTTATATCGCAGAAATTTTCTGAGAATAAATTCGTATTTTTCTGAAACCCATCCGCGTGCCGGCCCTCGACGCGGCCCCTCACACGAAACGGGGACCTCTGAGCGAGGGCTTTTTTTCTCCGCCTTACAACTCAAAAGCGGTATAAGGGTAAGCGCCACCCAAAGAGACCCTACTAACGAAAACGTTACTGTGAAGGCAAGTTCCTTGAAAAGCTGTCCGGCAATACCGACAACAAATATCATGGGCAGAAAAACCGCTATGGTTGTAAGCGTGGAAGCGACAATAGCGTTTGACACCTCTTCCGCGCCTTCTATAGCGGCTTTTACCGCCGGTTTGCCCTGTTGTTTGTGGCGAAAAATATTTTCCATAACAACTATCGCGTTATCAACCAACATACCTACCCCGAGGGCCAACCCTCCAAGTGACATCATGTTGATGGATAAATTCCCAAAGTGCATGAATGTGAACACTATCATTATTGAGATTGGAATACTGAGGGTAACTATCGCAGCTGACCTAAAACTGCGCAAAAAGATTAAAAGCACCAAAAGAGCTAAAACTCCTCCCTGCAACGCGGCATTACGCACACCGTCAATCGCGTCTTTGATAAAAATAGACTGATCGTAGATAATCTCAAGTTTTATATCCTCCGGCAATATCTTATTTATACGTCTAAAAGAGGAACGTACGCGGTTTATTACCTGTGTAGTATTTGCCTGCGCCTGTTTTTGAATCGATATAGAGACGTTTTCTTCGCCGTTAAACCGGGAAAAACTGCTTCGTTCTTTGAACACATCTTTTACCACGGCAACATTTTTAACCAGCACAATGTCCACTTCAGGGCTTATCTTACGCTCTTTAAGCTTATCTTCAAAAGAAGTATTGTCCTCTATCCCATCCGCCATGTTTTTTACGACAACGTCTTCTATTTCTCGCGCTTCCTTAAATTCACCAAGCGTACGGATAAGATATTCATAAAAGCTTTCTTTGATAGTGCCCGCGGGATAATTTAAATTGGCATTGGTGATGGCAGAGGATATATCGAGTATGGAGACACCGTAACTTTTCAATTTACCCTGATTAACTTCAACCAGTATTTCCCGCTCAAGCCCTCCTTCTACTGTCGCGGAAGCCACACCGTCAATCTTTTCCATTTCATTCTTTATGGTATCCACCGCGATTTGTCTAAGTTGGACAGGGCTGCGTTCGCCTGTGACGCTTATTGTCATAACCGGAAGTTCAAAAGGGTTAAACGGAACCACTAAGGGCTCGCTCGCGTCCCGAGGTAGCCGCGCTTTTATAAGGTCAACTTTTTCACGCGTTCTTAGCGAAGCAAAATCCATGTTTTGGTCCCAATCAAATTCCCCTATAACTAGAGAAATTCCTTCCTTAGAAATTGAACGTATTCTCTTTAGCCCGCTCACGGTTCCCACCGCTTCTTCCACGGGTTTTGTAAGAAGTGTCTCGATCTCTTCAGGCGCGGCATTAGCATATTCCGTAAAAACCGTTAATTGAGGATATGTAATAGGGGGGAAGAGTTCCTGAGGAAGTTTCATCACTGAGATAAACCCAAAAAGCATTACCCCCGCGAATATCATGATAGTTGTTACCGGCCTTCTTGTAGAAAATTCGGGTAATCCCATAGTCTTTTTCCGTCGCTCGTTGTTCGTTGTTTGGGAAACAAATAACTAGAACATTGTTTCCTGTATCTCGGTTATCTCTACTTTGTCTTTGTCTTTAAATTCTCTATGCAGTTCTCGAATTATCATTTCATTTTCTTCAAGGCCGCTTCCTATCTCAGCCACATCATGCGTAAGATACGCTATTTCCACGCCTCTTTCTTCTATAACGCCCATTTCCGCTCCAGCAGGCTGCGCTTGGTCTTCTTGTTGAACAATTTTATCTTCTGTTTTTTCTTCCGGATGAACCACATAAACAAAATATTTGTTTTCCTGCTTTTTAAATGCCGAAGAGGGAATAACAAGCGCGTCTTTTTTTTCATAAGTATTGATTATGGCTCTCGCGAACATGCCAGGCTTTAACTTGCCTTCCTTGTTATCCAGTTCTATCTTAACTTTTTGAGTACGCGTTCGGCCTTCAATCATGGGTGAAATCATATCCACAGTGCCTGTGTAGGAAGCCCCGGGGTACGCGTCTAAAAATATTTCCGTATTTTGTCCAATGGCCAGCTTGGATGAATCTTCTTCTATAATGTCGAAAACCGCGTACACTTCACTGAAATCAACAAATGTCCCTATCTTATCCTGAGATGTCACAAAAACTCCCGTATCCAAATCTTTGCTGCCCAAATACCCGTCACTTGGCGCGTATATGTTTGTTTTTTCAAGATCCCGTTTGGCAGATTCATATTCAAGTTTTTTTTGCTCAACCGCCAGTTTGTCTATGCCGCCTATATCATACAGTTTTTTGTTCTTTTCCAATTCAAGGCTCGCGTACTTAAGTTTAAGAAGAGCGTCTTTCTGATCCACACTGGCAATGATATCACCTTCCAAAATACGCTCTCCTTCTTCAAAATTAAAACTTTCAAGTATCCCCTTTGAGTCAAATTTCAAATCAATTTCTCTGAAGCCTTCTATCCGGCCCATTGCGGGAAGGGTATCTTTAAAATCCATGCGTTTAACTTTATAGACTTTGACGGAGATTGATTCCACAAATTCGACAATTTCTTTTTTTTCTTTTTTGCCAAAAAATACCTGTTTAATTTTATCCGCCGTGCGGGACAAAATTACGGCTGAAATTAAAATCCCAAAAATCAGCCAGATGTATCCTTTTTTAATCTTTCCAAAATCTATTTTTATCTCTCTTTTTCTCCATTTCATACTATTCCCCCTCAATACACAATTTGTAATGTTAAAAGTTTTTATCAAACATTTCTTTGTTTTTCTTAAATCCCCCTAACCCCCTTTTTCAAAGGGGGGAGAATCTGCTTCCGCTTCTTCAAAAGTGGGAGAATCTGCTTCCGCTTCTTGGCTATCTTCTTGACCTTCGGACTCAGGTTCAAAATAATCATCCACACCTATCGCTTTATTGAGCTCCGCGATAGATATAAAATAATCTGTTTCCCCTCGAATCAACCCGTATTCATGCTCCGCAAGTTTTTCATATTCCTCTATAACCTTTGAAGTTTCCATTTCGCCAAACCGGCGGCGCTCCTCAAGAACCTTCACAAACATACTCTGATGTTCAACCTGGGCATGGGTCACACTTATCTGCAGAAGAGCTTTCCTGTATTTGAAGTATGACTCCTTAACCACGACAGCTAAGTCGTTTTTAGCTTTGAGATATTCATATTTCGCGCTTTCAAAACCAACCCGGGCTTCTTGTAAATCCGAAAAATAAGATAAATCATCCAAAAATTTTAAAGAAAAATAACTGGTCGCGGTCTCTGTCCCTCGTGTTGTAGAAAACACCGGAGCCCACTTTTCACGCACATAGTTATACTCAAAGCTATTTCCCCAAATGGGAACGCTTCCCTTTACGCCGGCATACCATTCGGGAGATAAATCTCTCTGCTCGGTATCAACTTCCGTAGGCTGATACGTTTCAACCGCCTTGCCAAATGACCCGTTAAAATCTATTTTAGGCCAGCCCTTTGCTTTTTTGATCTTACGTTCAAAATCATAATATTCAATCATTTTTTCTTTCACTCTGAATTCAGGTTGGTTAGCCATCGCTAAACTGTAGCAATTTTCTAATCCAATCGAAAGCTCGCCTTTCGGCTGTTCGACAAGTTTGATTTTTATGCACTGATCAGGCTCCAGACTCAACGCCTGGAAGAGTATCATCTCCGCGAGATTAATGTCTTCGGATGATGAAGCACGCTGGAAATCCGCTTGCATATTTTGCCCTTTAACCTTAAGATATTCCGCCTTGGGGATTAATTCCTGTTGAAAAGACGCTTCCGCTATGCCATACAATTCGTTAACCCTTTTCTGGTAATCCTCTTGAATAGCAAGAGCCTTAATAGTTTTGTCAAGGTTGTAATACGCTTTTTTTACTTCCTCTATTATCTCGTTTTTCACCTTTTCCCGTTCTAGTTTTACAATTTCAAGATTCGCATGGGCCTGTCTCAAACTAAACCATGTTGCCATACCATCAAAGAGGTTTTGCTTTACTTCAACTTTATATTTTTCTCCCTGATAATGCCTCGTATCTTCTCCTATACCAATCTTTCCATAAGAACGTTCAACTTTGCCTGCAACCTCGGGAAAAAGTTCTCTACGAGCTTCCCAAATCCTCATTTCAGCTAATTTTACTTGTTTATCGGCCATAATCATACGCTGGCTTCTGGATAGAGCGTTTTCTTTACACTCGTCTATCGTATATGTTTTGCCCTGCTGTATTTTGTTTATCTCTTCTGTCTTTCTTTTGAAGATACCCGCGATATGATCTGTCCATCCTTTGCCTTCATCATGGGCGTGGAATTGATTTTTTGTTTTCTCAACCCTTTTTACGGCACTCTCGGATTTTTGTTTTCTGTCTATCCGCTTTGTTTTTTTCTCTCCAAACATCTCTTGCTTATCTATGTTGGTAATTACTTCCGCAAGTTCACTGTTTTCGGGAGAGTCTTCTCTGGCTTTGTACGCGTACTGCCGGGCTTCGCTATAGTTCTCTTTATCAAGATGCGCTTGCGCTTTTTTGATGTACTTTTTTGTCTTTTTTTCTTGAATCTTTTCTTTTGCTAATCTTGTTTTTAATTCTTTCGCCAGCTTTGCCGATTTCTTATTTTCCTTCTCCGCTTCCTTTGCCTCTTTCTCCGCTTCCTTCTCTTCTTTCTCCGCTTTCCTTTTCGCTTCCTTCTCTTCCCTCTCCGCTTGCCTCTCCGCTTCCTTCTCTTCCCTCTCCGCTTTCCTTTTCGCTTCCTTTGCCTCTTTCGCTTCTTCCTTCCAAATGTCTTTGTTTTCTAAATCTTCCCAGCCTTTATTTTTCACGGCGTATGCTTTCCTTATGTACTCCCGCGCCCTCGCCTCCCTGCCTTTGTTAAGTTCGCCCTGGGCTTTATTGAGGCACCATTTTAGCGGCGTGTTTACCTTTGTCTCAGCCTCGCGCGTGGATGCTTCATCTGTCTGTTCCAGCGCGTACACGCTGGAATAAACACAGCAAAAAGATACGGCAAACCACACACAAAGGCTTCTAATTAATCTTTGTTTTCTAAAATAATCTTTCAAGATTACCTATCCCTGAGTTTCCACTTTTTCTTCTATCTTTTTCTTCTGGCGGTACTTACGCATATATTCCTTCATGTACTCGCGATGCCGATCCTTATTCGCTTCGCGATAAAGCTGAAGGTACTCTCTATGTTTTCTCCTCCACTCCAAAGACCTTTCTCTGCAGGCCTGTTTCCAAGACTTATCCTGGGTTTCTTTGTATTTAAAATAATTTGGGTTTGAATCTCTCCAAGATTTCATGTTGTAGAGCTGTCTCTGATACTGGCACTCCAAACTTGAACAGACTTTCTGGTTCGGCCTGTACTTGTTGGGAAGGAAAGACTTCCCGCATGTCTGACACATTTTTTCAACAACATTATCATTTTCCATTAGATACCTCCCTGAATAAGTTTCGGCGGCATAGTAGTGCCGCCCCAAGCGCGCTCGCTTCTTTCTCCAAAATGCCACAAACAACTCGCAATTTACTTTTTAGGCTTTTGCATAAAAACCGGTTCGCGCTATCTTTGACAAATTTGATAAAATCCCCTGAGCTTCTCTCAGTACCGCCGCCTAAAATTACCACTTTAGGGCCAAACATATTGACCAAATAAGCGACTCTTACCCCCAGCGCGTATCCGGACCTTTTAACTAAATCTCTAGCTAATTCATCCCGCCTTTCCGCCGCGTTTAGAACTACATCCAACGTTATCTTGTTTATATCCCCTTTAACAAGATCAACAATATCTGTGCCTACGCCTTTTGCCACCAAACTTTTCGCGGATTCAGCCATACTAAACTGAGCCCAGGGCTTTAAATATCTTACTCCCCTGATACCCTCCGCCGCGCTCGCCTCATAAATCATACTGTCCTTTATAACCACACCATCTCCGATATCCAAATGCATAAACAGAATATCTTTTCCTTTAGTTCTGTGGCCAAGTTCTCTTTCCGCGTATGCCGCGGCTGTTGCCCTCTTACTCACCATAACGTCGCTCCCAAACACGCGTCCTATTTCTCCAGCCAGGATATCAATCCCCTTTGCTGAGATCCTATCCATCCAAGGGGGAAGGGCCATTCCAATTAAAAAAAACTGAATTCCCTTGAAAATAGTCTTTTCTTCTATTTTTTCCGCGATTGCACTTATATCTTTGTTTAGAATCCTCTTCTTCAGAAAGGCGCCTATGTCAATTGTTTCTTTACTCAGGACGTTACTGTTAACATCCATAACAGCCAAAATACCTGCACCCTCTTCAAACCCTATGCCCAGTAACTTTTTAGTATCTTTAAAATCCAACGGAACTTTTTGAACGGTTTCTTCTCCTGGGTGAAAAAGAAAAACCTTTATTCTCTTTTTGTGTTTTCCCATTATATTCGCATCCTCCCTAAAACAAGTTTAAAAAAACTAACTTTTTAGGATTGATTAGTTTTAATATACCTAAAAAACTAGAAAAAGTCAATTCTGACTTTAATTGAGTCTTATTTTACAACGCCACCATGGCTTCCTCTTCCGCTTTTATTTGTTCTCTCATTGACTCAAAATCAATCCTTTTTATCCTAAACATTTCTTCTGATGTCAATAATCGATTTATGAAGTTAATAACATCTTCATCTGTTTTCATAACAATCTCGCCTCCGGACATATCCGCAATCAGCCCGTTGATACTTCCCAACAAAGCGGAACTATAATTACCTGCCTTTAGTTCTTTAATCCCTACGGCCAACGCGATATGCGGCCCTATCAGCCAGCTGTAAATATCCTCTCCTTGTTGCAAAGCTTCAATCCTTTCCTTTATATAGTACACTTTCGGTTCTCCCTCGTTTGTTAGAAAATTTTCAAAAATATTTTCACTCTTCTCTTGTCCGGGATGGATACCCGAATGCTCATTGCAAAAAACAACACCTCGCCCGTCGAAAGTATTAAGCATTCTGTTCGCCGCGGAATCCTGTTTTGACTTTTCGCTTAAATCCTTTTTGTCTTCGAATAACACAATCCTTATATTTTCAATTTTGGCATTGTATTTGTAGGCAGTTGCTCTGAGCATTTTTTTTGAAATACCCGCGCAGGCGGCTTCTCCTTGAAACGGGTACTGCATAAAAACTACTAATGGAGAAGTAATTTCTTTCGCGGACTGGATTACTTTTCCAGAAAGCGCGTATGTTTTCTTTATCTGTTTTATTCTTTTCTTCTGTTGTATTTCTTTACTCAATTTTTCGCGTTCTTCTTTCGCGAAACAAGTTTTTTCTGATAACTCATCTTTGCTGTTTATTATTTCATAACGCTTTTTTGTTTCACGCGATTTCTTGTATTCATCACTTTTTTTAGGATCGTATGTTCGAATCCGGCTGCGAGAGCCATCGTTTCCAACAATCTCGCTATCTGAGTTCGCGACATCAGTATCACGCACAGCGCTCATAGCCTCAAGACTTTCAATAATCTCCCTTGCCAACGCCTCACCGTTTTCAATAATCTCCCTTGCCGACACCTCACCGTTTTCCGTGGCCTCCTTTGCCAACGCCTCACCGTTTTCAATAATCTCCCTTGCCGACACCTCACCGTTTTCCGTGGCCTCCTTTGCCAACGCCTCACCGTTTTCCGTGGCCTCCTTTGCCAACGCCTCACCGTTTTCAATAATCTCCCTTGCCGACACCTCACCGTTTTCCGTGGCCTCCTTTGCCAACGCCTCACCGTTTTCAATAATCTCCCTTGCCGACACC
>JBDRBY010000025.1:0-3877 GCA_043822245.1 Candidatus Omnitrophota bacterium | reverse complement strand
TCCCCCTTTGGAAAAGGGGGTTAGGGGGATTTTGTCATTTCTCTCCACAATCGATATGCATTTGATTTTAGATTCATTTTACAGTTCATCTTGTATCAAATCCCCCTGGCCCCCTTTTTCAAAGGGGGGAAAGATCTGCCCTTTTTTCAAAGGGGGGAAAGATCTGCCCTTTTTTCAAAAAAGAGAAGGGAAACTACTTCACTCTTTCTTTCATAATTCTTTCATGTTATTTTTGACACTATCATTGCGAAGACGCGATATCGCCTGAAGCAATCTCTATAAAATTCAAGTAAGATTGCTTCGCTTCACTCGCAATGACACGGGATTGCGGATTTTTTTACTTTTTATAACTAAACTATTACAGTTGATCTCTTTCTCCCTAAGCTGCCGGTGATATGTTATGGCGAAACGGTGAGCCTCATCCCTTATCCGTTGTATGAGAAAAAGAAGGCGCGACCCTGGTGAAAGCCTTATCGGAAGTTTTTGGCCATCCATATACAAATGGTTAAATTCTTTAGCTATACTTGCCGCGTGAAGCGTCTTTAACCCTAACTTATCAAGTTCATCCCTAACCGTGGAAAGATGCCCCCTCCCGCCGTCAATCAGCACCAAATCCGGCAAAGCTTTGCCTTCCTTGATAATCCGGCTGTACCGCCTATGCACAACTTCACGTATCATGGAATAATCGTCTATACCTTTAACTGTTTTTATCCGAAATTTTCTGTATTCACTTTTGCGCGCGAGGCCTGAAACAAATTTTACCATAGAGCCGACAGCCTGATGGCCGCTGATATTGGACACATCAAAACATTCTATTTTTATGGGCAGTCGCGGCAGATTTAAAACATTCCTCAGCTCGTCAAGCTCACCGTATACGGGATGCCGGAAGCGGTCATGAAGCTGACGCGCGGCCGTAAGAGCTTCTATCCTTTTTTTCACAAAAAGAGCTTTTTCATATTCTCTTTTTTTAGAATATCGCTTCATCTCTTTTTCAAGAGAATTAATCAATTCTTCTTTTTTGCCTTCAAGAAATTTTTTCAACTGCCGCACCACATTATTATAATCCGCGTCATCCGCCTTCACCTGGCACGGGCCTGGGCATTGGCCTATGTGATATTCAAGACAAACCGTTTTACGCGAAGCGCGGCATGTCCGAAGCGGAAATATCTTTTTCATAAAAGATACCGCCTCTCTTAAAAGCTTCACATTTACATACGGGCCGTAATAAACCGCTTCATCATTCATCCGTCGCCGGGTTATGAAAAGACGCGGGTATTTTTCATTTATGGTGAGTTTTAGAAACGGATAAGATTTATCATCCTTAAGTTCTATATTATATTTTGGCGCGAGATCTTTAATCAACCCTGCTTCATATATAAACGCCTCCGCCTCGGTGGAACTGCGTATAAATTTAATATCATAAGTTTCATTTTTTAAAAGCTCCAACCGCCCGTCCCGCGGCCTGCCATCCTGAAAATAACTAGCCACGCGGCGTTTTAGATTTTTCGCTTTACCAACGTAGATAACCTCTCCCTTTTTATTCAGAAATTCATATACACCGGATGAATCAGGAAGTGTTTTTATCTTATCTTTGACAGGATTATTGTCCATAACCTTCTTATCTCTTTGATTCTTACAATATATGCCGCGAGAAGATAACTGCAAACACCTATCAATATCACAGTTAAAAGGCTCATTATTTCCACAGGTCTCGTGGGATTTTTAAATTGAGCCATAACCCATCTCGCGAAAATAGTAAAAATCGCCATAACTACCGATGCCGCGCAAACCTTCATGAAAGAAATAAACATTTTTTTACTTCCCATATCACCAATCCGCCTCACAAGAATAACGTACAGCGAAATAAAATTGCTTATGGCCGCTACTGAAGTAGCAAGAGCAAGCCCGCCAAGTTTAAGAGGCCACATCAATATCAGGTTAAGAACAAGATTGATCAATAATGAAATTGAAGCTGTTTTTACAGGGGTACGGGTATCTCCCATCGCGTAGTAAGCGCTCACAAGTATCTTTATGCCGGCATACGCGAAAAGCCCAATCGCGTAGTAAACCAAAGCGTTAGATGTTATTCGAGTCGAATAACTTGTAAACTCACCACCCTGAAAAATTATGCGTATGATAGGATTTGCCAGTATCATTAAGCCAAACGCGCAGGGAACCATAACGGTAAACACAAAATTTAAAGAAAAAGATATCGTGTTTTTGAGTTTATCCATGTCTTTTTCTGCCGCTTCTCTTGACATACGCGGAAGCGCCGCTGTGGCAAGAGCTATCCCAAACACAGCCAACGGCAGATGAACGAGCCTATTCGCGAAATAAAGCCCTGCCACACCCCCGGCGCCGACAATCCCCCCTAATGACGCCAATATTGTATCGACAAACACACTAATCTGATAAACAGCGGTTCCAAACAAACGCGGAATAAGCAGTTTTCCAATTTTTTTGGCCGCCGGATGCGCGAATTGTAACGGCATTTTAAAATTAAACCCTCTTGAGATAAGAGGCTTCAGCTGTAAAAGTACCTGAAAAAAACCGCCGGTTAGTACTCCAAAAATCAAGCCGTTAATTCCCATTTTCCCGCACAAAAAATAAAGCGCTAGTATCATCGTGATATTAAGAATAACCTGTGCGAACGCGGGTGTTACAAAATAGTTAAAAGAACTAAGGACTCCCTTACTGTAAGCCACAAGCCCCAGAAAGAAGATATACGGAAATAACATTCTGGTCAGCCATACCGTGGTGGAAAATTTCTCAGGATCCTCTATAAATCCCGGAGCGATTATTCTTACCAAAATCGGCGCGAATACGATCCCGCATATTGAAAGTACAGCTAAAATCAACACCATTAAGTTCCAAATAACCCTAGCGGCCTGCCAGTATTCCTCTTTAGACTGTGTATGCCGGTATTCACTGAGAACGGGAACAATAGCCGCGTCAGTGGCGCCTTCCCCTATCATATCACGAAGCATGTTAGGCAGGCGAAACGCCACCACAAACGCCTGACTGAATATGCCTGTGCCAAACATTCTGGCAAAAATAATGTCACGGACAAAGCCCAATATACGGCTTGTTCCTGTAGCAAAACCTATTATACCCGTTGATTTTATGAGTTTTCTGTTAGTCATTGTTCGTCGCTTGTCGTTCGTCGCTTGTTTTTCGTCGTTCGTCGTTCGTCTTTCGTGGGGTAACAATTTGTGGACTGTCTTACACAATGTCATCTCTGAATTTGCCGGAGGCAAATATCCGGGATCTATTTCAAACAAAAACTTATTGACAATTACAGATACTATATGCTAGATTGAGTGCCTAAGTCAATTGATTTTCAATGGTTAGATTAAGGAAAATTTGAAAAAGATGTAGAGACGCGATTAATCGCGTCTCTACCGAAAAACTCAGAAACTCAGTAAAACTTGTCCGGCCGTCTAGTATTTTGGTAAATCTTGCAAGCAACATTTACCCCAAACGGCTCGGACATTAATTCGACTAAATGGTTTCAGTGCGCTGCGCTTCTGAAACCATAGTCTCATTAAAGGGGAGGGTTAGCTTTGAAAATTTATCATTTAGGGGTTTTGGTGCTTATGAGTTTTATTCTTGCTGGGTGTGCGGATGTTGAAATTCCAAGCGCGAAAGAATTGTTGAAAGATCCGCTAGGAGAGGGGTCTATTAAGATCGGTATGACAAAAGATAAAGTGGTTTCTGTGTACGGCGGTGCGGATGTTGAACGAATTGTTGTTTCGGAAGAATGGGGCGGAGTCCGGGATGAATGGCTATACAAGGGCAGATGTTCTGCTTTTCCGGTTAATGCCGGGTATTTTTCGGAAGATTTATACTTATACTTTGATGGCGAGAATCTCACGAA
>JBDRBY010000024.1:0-8645 GCA_043822245.1 Candidatus Omnitrophota bacterium | reverse complement strand
CCCTTTATCATATTGCTTTAAAGGAAAAGGTTGGTAGGAAGTTAAAAGAAAATATTATCACCGATGCGTGAAACCTCGAGCAGTTTAAAGCGGTAATTATCCGGAAAAATTCGAGGTTGATCAATGGCGACAGATAAAAATCGTCTTTTCCCCGAATAACAAAGAATTCGATGATATAGTCTTAGAGAACTTATTCGAAGGCGATTTTCACGTAGTAGCGGAGTTTATACAGCAAATATGAAACCGGAAGAATTAAAACTGTGGAAAAACTATCCAGAAAACTACCCGGAAAACTGCCCAGAAAAATTAGGGTGAAATAAAGAGGTGTGATATGCCAAAAAAGAAGAAAATCGAATCAAAAGAGCTTGAACAGCCTAAAAAATTAGCGGTTTTTAAAGGCAAGCAGATACGCCGGACGATCCATAATGACGAATGGTGGTTTTCGGTGGTTGACGTATGCGGAGCTTTGACCGGAAGCCCTGACTCCGGGGCATACTGGAGAAAACTGAAACAAAGGCTTAAAAAGGAAGGTAGTGAAGTCGTGACAAATTGTCACGGGTTGAAATTGACGGCTCCTGATGGGAAACTGAGAGAGACTGACTGCGCTAATACAGAGGGCATTTTCCGTATAATTCAGTCAATTCCCTCTCCAAAAGCTGAACCTTTCAAGCGTTGGCTGGCAAGGGTCGGATATGAGCGTATTAAGGAGATTGAAGATCCCGAGCTTGCCACTAAACGCACAAGGGCGTTATATAAGGCAAAAGGCTATTCAGACGCTTGGATTGAGAAGCGTATGCGTGGTATTGCCATCCGTGAGGAATTAACGGACGAATGGCAGAAACGAGGCATTGAGGAGCAGAAGGATTACGCTATCCTAACGGCTGAAATATCCAAAGCGACCTTTGACATGACGCCTTCCGAATACAAGAAGTATAAAAAACTAAAACGTGAGAATTTGCGGGATCACATGAACGATTTGGAGCTTATCTTCTCCATGCTTGGCGAAGCCTCAACAACAGAGATCGCCCGCAATAAAAACGCTCAAGGAATGTATGAAAATAAAGAATCCGCAAGACTTGGCGGAAGTGTTGCCGGAAAAGCTCTCAAAGATTTAGAAAAGAAAAGCGGTAAAAAGGTCGCAAGCAAACAGAATTACCTTAGAGCCCCGCAGGATAAAAAACTGCTCAAGGGTAAAAAATAAGGGACATAGTTAGTGGACGGAAATATAGGACATTATGGGACATTTTTATAGGACAAGCTACTGTGACACTACTGCGACATTTACTGTGACAATATTTTAGGAAGGTGAACAAATGAATAAAAAGAAAATTCCAGACCGCAGAGCGATGGAAAAAATGACTTCTGATTTGTCGAGGTTGTTGCAGAATAAGGAGTTTAAATCCGAAAAAGAGGTTAAAGAGTATTTAAATAGTATCATGAAAAACGGCGGGACAATACCGGAAGCTCCGCCCAAAACCGGTTTGGAATACGCGCAAGATATTATGTATGAGGCTTGGGAATCCGACAGCCCAAAAGAGAGGGTTAAATTGGCAAAAGAGGCTCTGGATGTGTGTGCTGATTGTGCGGACGCATATAATCTGTTGGCTGAGGAAGAAGCGGAAACGCTTCAAGAAGCGTCAGATTACTACAGAAAAGGCATGGAAGCTGGCAGGCGGGCCCTGGGGGAGGAAATATTCGAGGAAGATGATGGACACTTCTGGGGATACACGCCGTCAAGGCCGTATATGCGTTCACGTCTTGGCTACATGGAATGTTTGTGGGAATCCGGTGAACATGATGAAGCGATTAAACATGCAAAGGAAATGCTCAAGTTAAATTCCAGCGATAATCAGGGAATACGCTATATTCTGTCCGCTTATTTGGCGGACCTTGGCCGTTATGATGAGCTGGATGATTTTCTCAATCAGGGGGAACACAAAGATGATTGCGCGGCAGAATGGTTATATACTAGGGCATTGCTCTCCTTTGTTAAAAATGACGACTTTAACAAGGCGAATGTCGATTTGAAGGAAGCATTAAAAAGAAATCAGTACGTGCCGGAATATTTAACAGGTAAAAAGCCTATACCTCGATCTTTACCTGATAGAATTACTATGGGTGGAGAAGATGAAGGATTTTGCTATGCCTCAAGGTATCTAGAGGCATGGAAAAAAGTATCCGGCGCCATTGATTGGCTGAAAGAAAAAGCAGGTGTAAAGATTGTTCCCAAGGCCGGACGCAATGAACCATGCCCTTGTGGAAGCGGTAAAAAATACAAGAAGTGTTGCGGGGCGTAAAAATTATATTACGGTTTGGTTGGTAAAGAAATGAGAAAAGACTGGATATTGAAAGAGGCTCGAAAGGCCGATGGCAGTAAGAACGCAATTACTATAGAAAATCCCGATGTCCGCAAGTATCTGGATAAACTTCTATTAGAGAAATTTTGGCCGGTTATTTTAAGGTGCCTCAAAGCGAGCCACTACAAGTATTCCTCAAAGCCTGAAATTGAGTCAGAATTAAGCTGGGATTTAGAAAGATCGCTTTTCTTTATGCTTTTTGACGGAAGGAGAGCATTTTACAAAGGCAAGCTGAAGGTATCCATAGAAAGTTGGATGATCGAGAATGATTTTTTTTTACCGTTGCATGTGAATACAGATCCTCAGGTAGTATTTCAAATTCTTGGGAACAGTCGTTTTAAAGGTCTGCCGCCTACGCTGACGATAGATAAAGATAGAGAAAATAATTTTTACCAGATAGATTTCCATAACGGGGACGGAGCCGGGTGGGGCCGTTACAGCGAAGACTATCTCGAAGAAAAAATTAAAAAAACAATCAGTGTTAATGAAAAGGTGTACGAATTCTCAAGAAACGGTATTACCGCAGAAACAGTAGGAGCGTTTTTAACCCTTGCATATGAGGTGTATGAGGCTTTTTAGATGTTTAGGAAACTCGAGAATGAATAACTTATCGCGAGAGGTGAAAATTGAATAAAAAACGTTTAATATGGTTACCGGACTACAAGATCAGTTCGAAGATCGCTAAAGCCCTTATGGAGATAGAAGCCGCTAAGACGGTAGTTGAGAACACTTATTTACCGCCTTCGGTTGAAGAAGAATTACGCCATAAAGCCCGGGTTCGTTCAACGCATTACTCAACACGCATTGAAGGTAACCGGCTGTCATTGAAAGAGGCCGAGGCGGTTATTGAAAAGAAAAAGACTCAATTCCATGGCCGTGAGCGGGATGTCAAAGAAGTCAAAAACTATTGGGACGCACTGCTGAAGGTTGAGGAATGGGCGGCTAATAAGATGGAGTTAACAGAAGATTTGATTAAAAGATTGCACGCTATTGTTGAGCGAGGTAAGCGAGCTAAGGCAACGCCCTATCGAGACGGCCAAAACGTGATACGTGATTCCGGTTCCGGAGCCATAGTATATTTACCGCCTGAAGCGAAAGATGTGCAGAAACTTATGGCTGAGATGGTTCGCTGGATGCGAAAATCTGAAAAAGAAAACGTGCCGGTACCGGTAATTGCGGCCCTGCTTCATTATCAGTTTGTCACAATTCATCCCTATTATGATGGCAACGGAAGAACCGCACGTCTTTTAGCGACATTTATTCCGCAAAGGGACGGTTATGGACTTAATGGATTCTTTTCCATGGAGGAACATCACGCCCGGGATTTGAATCAGTACTATAAATCACTGGCCGTTCATAAGCATCATAATTATTACGAAGGCAGAGCTGATGTTGAGCTGACTTCTTGGGTTGCCTATTTTGTATGCCTTCTGTCAAAGGTTTTTACTCAAGCTAAGGATGAAGCGGTTAGTCTGTCTAAGAAAGGCGTTAAGCAGGAGCCGTCGGAATTAAGAAAACTTGACCGTAGGGCAAGGCAAATCTTTGCCCTATTTTCAAAACAGGATCGTGTTACCACACAGGATGCGGCTCATGCTCTTGGTCTGACTACTCGTATGGCACGTATACTATTGCAGAAATGGGTTTCCGATGGCTGGCTTCTCGTTGTAGACAAATCTAACCGATCCAGGGCCTACGGTTTATCGGAAATTTATCGGAAATTTGTCGGAAATTAATCATCAACTTAACCTATCCCCAATAATAATGCTTTATCATCCCGCCCAGGCGTGAGTCGCATTTGAGCTTGCCGGTTGATTCTTCCGATCGATATTCAAGGGGCCGGTTATCCCGGCCGGAATGCGGGCGTTTGCTGTTGTAGTATTTGACGTATTCACGGACAAGGTATTCGAAGTGGCGCTCGCCGAATACGAAGAAATGATCCATGCATTCCCTTTTTATGGTTCCTACGAATCCTTCGGCATAAGGGTTAAGGTTCGGTGACCGGTAGGGTATTTTTTTGACTTTTGTGTTTGAGTCTTTGAAAAGGCTGTTGAATTCTTTCGGGAATTTAGCGTCACCGTCCCGGATAAGGAGCTTCTTAGTCTTATCCTTAAATAGAAACGATACCGTCTTGGACGCTTCCATTACTCATTCCTTTTTCGGCTTTTCGGTTATACCGGCTATATGGACCTTCCGGGTTCTGATATTCAAGAAAAACAGCACATGGAATAACTTGGGCCCCATGGCTGTCCAGATGGTCTTGGTGAAGAAATCACACGCCCATAAGGTTTCAAAGTGTCGTTTTATATAAGCGTCCCATGAGTCATGGGCCCTTTTCGGTGCCGGGTCAAGGCCGTTCTGGCGCATTATGGCTTTTATGGTATTGCGGGAAAGTCTGATTATGTTTAGTTTTTTTAGCTCGTCCATTATCCGGCCATAGCCCCAGTCATGGTTTTCCCGGGCAAGCCGGACTATAAGGTCTATTATCTCCTGTGTGGTCTTTCTGGGCGTACCCTGCTTGGAAGGCTTGTATTTGTTACTGATATCGCCATTTACCCAGCGCCTGAAGGTAGAATAGCTGACTATGGATATAATGCCTTTTATCCTGCCTCTGCAGGCAAGGCCGTATTTGATGAGCTTACGTTTCTCGGCCGGAGTAGTAGTTATTCGTTTCGGGCATTTGATCCGCAGGACCTCATTCTCGACTTTCAGGTATTCCATCTGCCGGATCAGGTCACTGTGGACAACACGGCCCAGAAGCAGTAAAAACTCTTGGAATATACAGCCGTTTATGGTATAAGATTGGGTGTGGTTCATGATACAAAAGCTCCTTTCATGGCAAAAAATGTTGTTTTGAGTAAGTGTCCATTCTACAACAAGTTAGGCGACTTTTCCTACCTTAAAAACCGGTCGCATATTAACTGCACCCCGCTAAACAGCATATAGCCCTTTCCGGGCTTAAAACCCCTCAAAAATTCTCATTGTTTTAAGGCGTATTTCAGGCTATTTTGGGACCCTTGGGCTTCAAAGGCAAAGGCGGAGCTTTGCTCCGGATTCTCGGAATCCGTCGAAATCAGGCGTATTCTGGCGTGATTTTTGATGGGTCTAGTGACTTCTATGCGGAATTCATAGCGAATCGAGGCGCAGTCAGACGTCTGCCCGGGGAGGTTTTGCCGAGGGTCGGGCGAGGCGCGGTCTGTGAGTGATATCAGTTTTAAAAACTCGTGTCAGTGTCAGTGGGATAGTCAAAACGCGCGAAATAAGGCAGATTCCGCTTCAAAACCGGGTGTTTTAGGCGAAAACGAGGGGTTTCCCTGTGACATCCACTGACATGATTCATGTCAGTGTGTCAGTAAAGGCACGAAAATCTTGTCACAAAAAAGATATAGTTTTTGTGACAGACTAAGTGCGTTATATCAAAAGCGCGGAAACTTAATTCGCAATGGTGTTTATACATATTCATTGTATAGAAGTATTTCGATTGACTCGAAAACCATTTCGGTATATCATGTGGAGTAATAGGAAGTTACTGGAATATCCGAATTTCACCATTTACTCCCAAAAAACAACAGGTGGAACTATGGTATATGATTTCAAAAAATACTTAACTGTCAGAGATATTGCCGCCAAGTTCGATGTATCGGAAGAATGGATCAGGGATCTTATTCAGGCCGGAAAGATTAAGGCGACAAAAATAGGCCGCTGGCGCGTGAAGCCTGAGGACCTTGAGAAGTTTATAAAAACGCGTAGAAATTATTGAGCGCTTTAAGGGGCTAATATGAAATATGAAATATTTATTAGCGGCGTGCAGAAAGAACTCAAGGCCGAGCGTCTAGCTTTGCGAGGCTATATCCATAGCGATCCTTTGCTTGGGCAATTCTTTGAGGTATTTTTATTCGAGTTACAGCCCGCGCATGACCGTCGAGCGGATGATTTATATTTGGAAAATGTTAAAACCAACGATATTTATCTCGGGTTATTTGGGAATGATTACGGGCCTGAGGATGGTAAAGGGCAATCGCCTACCCATCGTGAGTTTCTTTTGGCGTCTGAGCTTGGGAAGTCGAGGCTTATTTACGTTAAAGGTCAGGACGATTCAAAACGACATCCTAAAATGCGTGATTTGATCCAGTCTGCTGGCGAGCAGTTAATTCGTCGTCGATTCAATACACAGCCGGAATTGTGCACTGCTGTATACGCGAGTTTAGTGAAGTATCTTATCTCCACCGGGAAGATTGTAACTGGACCCTTTGATGCTTCAGCTTGCCGTAACGCCACCATGGAGGATATTTCTTCCGAGAAGATTAAATGGTTTTTATCCCGTGCTCATAACGTTCGCAAGTACGCGTTAGCTGACACAACCCCGGCGGCTGATGCCTTGAAACATTTGAATCTTTTGGATAATAATAAACCCAGCCACGCGGCTATTTTATTGTTCGGAAATGACCCTCAGCGGTTTATGATTTCTTCTGAAGTCAAATGCATGCATTTTCACACTCTGGAAAAACGCAAGCCCATTCCATCCTATCAAATTTATAAAGGAACGCTCTTTGATTTAGTTGATCAGGCCGTTGATTTTGTCATGTCAAAACTGAACCGATCTGTGGGAACCCGCGCGAAGGGGCCTCAGTCGCCTGTCGATTATGATATACCCGAGGAAGTCGTCGCGGAAGGAATTGTTAACGCGATAGCCCACCGTGATTATCCCAGTAACGCAAGTGTGGAAGTTCAGCTGTTTCCCGACCGTTTGGAGATCTGGAATCCCGGGATCGTTCATCCTCCATTAACTCTGGAAAAATTGCTTTTGCCGCATGCCAGTCAGCCAAACAATCCGCTGATTGCCGAAACCCTATTTTTAACCAAGTATATTGAAAAAGCGGGTAGCGGAACGGTTGATATGGTTAATCGATGCCAGAAAGCCGGCATGCGTAAGCCGGAATTTAAAATAGATGGAGGTTTTTTTGTTCTGAAAGTTTGGAGAAAACGGGCCCAAAAAGGTGAGACTAAACCGGGCCTAAGTCGGGACCATGTCGGGACCATGTTGGGACTAAGTCAGGATCAAGTTGACATATTGCGTAAGTGTAAGCAAGAAAGCAAGATAAGTGAATTAATGGTGATCGCGTCAAGAACAAATAGGACTAAGTTCCGGGACCAAGTGCTTAATGTCATTATTGCCAAAGGGTTTTTGGAAATGACCATCCCGGATAAACCGCGCAGTAGCAGACAAAAATATCGCATTACTAAAAAAGGTTCTGAGTATTTAAAGAAGCATGGCAAGGGAAATCATTTACGATACGTTCAAAATAATATCTCGGAATAAAAGAAAGTAGATTGTTAAAAACTGTGGTATAATTGGCCATAAGGGGATCCTCATTGTGTTTATTGGGTTTGCGAAGATTCAATTATAGAACAAGTTCTTGGATCCCTTTATTCTTTCATCGTTTTATTGATTTTCCCCGGACAGCATTGATTCTAATTATGTAATCGTCTACCTTTCTTTTTGTTTAAATAAATAGGTGACGTCCCCATTTATCCGGGTGATAGAGTAATTTGTACGATAAGGGGGTATGAATATGCCAAAAAAGAAGAAAATCGAATCAAAAGAGCTTGAACAGCCTAAAAAATTAGAGGTTTTCAAAGGCAAGCAGATACGCCGGGCGATCCATAATGACGAATGGTGGTTTTCTGTGGTTGACGTATGCGGAGCCTTGACAGGAAGTCCTGATTCCGGGGCATACTGGAGAAAGCTGAAACAAAGGCTTAAAAAGGAAGGTAGTGAAGTCGTGACAAATTGTCACGGGTTGAAATTGACGGCTCCTGACGGGAAATTGAGAGAGACTGATTGTGCGAATACCGAGAGTATTTTCCGTATAATTCAGTCAATCCCTTCTCCCAAAGCCGAGCCTTTTAAGCGTTGGCTGGCAAGGGTTGGATATGAGAGGATTAAGGAAATAGAAGATCCCGAGCTTGCTACTAAACGCACAAGGGCGTTATATAAGGCAAAGGGCTATTCAGACGCTTGGATTGAGAAGCGTATGCGAGGTATTGCCATCCGTGAGGAATTAACGGAAGAATGGCAGAAACGAGGGATAGAGGAGCAGAAGGATTATGCTATCCTAACCGCTGAAATATCCAAAGCGACATTTGATATGACGCCTTCTGAATACAAGAAATATAAAAAACTAAAGCGTGAGAATTTGCGGGATCACATGAATGATTTGGAGCTTATCTTTTCCATGTTGGGCGAAGCCTCTACAACAGAGATCGCCCGCAACAAAAACGCTCAAGGAA
>JBDRBY010000023.1:0-3682 GCA_043822245.1 Candidatus Omnitrophota bacterium | reverse complement strand
TACATAAATTTCATTTGCCATATTGGGTTATTTCAAGTAGGATTGTATGGAAGGAATGGGCTATATATGACGATACGAGAACCTGTGGCCGCGGGAGGGTTTTACAAGGGCGTTAAAAATAGTCTCCTCGAAGAGTTGGAGGCGATGATACCCGCGATTGATGATAAGATAGGCGCGATAGGCGCTGTGTGCCCGCATGCAGGGTACATTTACTCCGGGGCTGTGGCAGGAGAGGTTTATGGCAGGCTTAAGTCGAAGGAGACGTACATAATATTGGGGCCTAATCACACGGGTTACGGGCGGCGTTTTGCTTTGAGTAATACCCGGTGGCAGACTCCGTTAGGCGTGGTGAACATAGATGAGGAATTAGCGGATGCCGTAGAGAGAGAAACCGTCCTTGTTGTTAAAGATTCGGCGGCGCATATGTTTGAACATTCAATTGAAGTTCAGTTGCCGTTTATTCAAAAAGTGGCGCCTCAGGCGGAAATTCTTCCCATGATCATCGGGCAAGGAAGCCTTTCGGAGTTAGAAGAGGTAGCAAACGCGATTGCCGGCGCGGTTAAAAATACGGGCAGGAATGTTATTATTATCGCTTCAAGTGATATGAGCCACTACCTGCCGCGTAAGATGGCCAAAATAAAAGATCGGTTGGCCATTGATATGGTTCTTGCTCTTAACGCGAAAGGCCTTTTGAGGGTTGTTGAAGAAAATGACATTTCAATGTGTGGTTATCTCCCTGCGGCAGTAATGCTTATGGCCGCCAAAATGATGGGCGCGGTAAAAGGTGAATTAATAAAGTATTCAGACAGCGGTGAAATAACAGGAAGCCCCTCTGAAGTTGTAGGGTACGCGGGGATTATAGTACGTTGACCGTTGACCGTTGGCCGTTAGTTCGTTAGTGTCGTTGGCCGTTAGTTCGTTGAACGTTAACAGACCAACGGCCTAACGGCCAACGGACTAATTAAATCATGGAATTATTCAGAAAACACAAAATAATTTTAGCAATGGGCGGCGGCGGGGCCAGGGGCTTATCGAATATAGGTGTTCTCAAAACACTGGAAAAGCATTTTGGCCGTGATAAAATGCCGTTTGACATGGTTATCGGTACCAGCATAGGCAGTTTAATAGGAGCGGCATATTGTCTCGGCAAAACTCCTGAAGAATTAGAAAATGACGCTTTACAGCTTAACTGGCCGAGTCTTGTGGATCTGGGGCTTTATTCCACCGGTTTGGTTAAAGGTGACAAATTAGAGAAGATTATTGTGAAGACTACCGGGAAAAACGGATTTGAAAATATAAAAATACCATTCGCTTTAACGACTACCAACTTAGAAACAGGAGATGAACTTGTCCATACCTCAGGAGATATTGCTAAACTGATTCATGCCAGTTGTTCCTGGCCCGGGATTTTTTCCGCCGTTGAAATCGATGGAAAATTACTTGTGGACGGCGGAGTGCGCAACAGCATACCGACAAAGGCGGCATACAAATTAGGCGCCACGTTTGTTATCGCGGTAAACCCGGGATTTTGCGTCAAAAACCAAAAAGTGAATAATGTTTTAAAAGCTTTAATTCAGTCGGTTCAGATAATGGGGGAAGAGCTTAATGCCTACCAATCTAATGCCGCGAATCTTATCGTAAAACCGGAACTTAAAGATATTGACCAGTTCGATTTTAACAAGGCAGGGATAATCATAAAGCAGGGAGAATTAGCTATGGAGGAGAAAATTAAAACTTTAAAAAGAAAATTGCGATTTCGTAAATTTGACTAGGTAAATATAACAAGCGGACAGAGATGCCTTTCTCGGGCCCCTCCGCCCGGTGTGGATACTCCCGAGAAAGGCACCTGCTGTCCGCTTGTGTGCATGTGTGCATAGTTGATCTATATGAAGAACAAAATTTTAACATTTATCCGTATCAGTGTGAGTTGCGGCCTTTTGGGGCTTCTTTTTTGGAGCATGAGGAAAGATATATGCTCTATTTGGGGTATATTGCTGAATAGCAGGCTGGATCTTATCCTGATAGGGGTTTCCCTGATTCTTATAAACACGGGTATGCTCGCTCTTAGATTAAAAATAATTTTTGAAGGTGAAAATTTAAACGTATCATTGTACCGTGCCGTTCAGTTGACATATGTGGGTTATTACTTTAACAATTTTATGCCTACGGCCGTGGGTGGAGACATCATAAAAGCGCACTGCGCTTCCAGGTTTAATAACAAAAAAATTGAGTCTTACGCGAGTGTTTTGATGGACCGGATTATGGGGATGTACACATTCTTGATGATAGCGGGTGTCGCGCTTGTTGTAAGCAAAGGGGCTTTTAAGTTGACAGCGGTCAAGGGTATGGTGATCTGTTTTTTATTGCTAGGCATTTCGGGAATTCTAGTCGCGGGAAATAAACGGATTGCCGGGTTTATGGAGCGTTTCTTGCTTAAACTGAAGATGTTTGGTTTGGGAGAACGCCTAAACGCGGGGTATAAGATTGTGCACGATTATAGAAATAGAAAAACCATTATTTTAAAAGGCCTCGCGATATCTATTCTCGGGCAATGTGTATATTTCACGGTTATTTATCTGTTTTTTTTATCCTTGGGAAAAGAGGTAAGCATAGGTAATGTTTTTTTGATAATGCCTTTGGTGGTTTTTATTAGCATGGCGCCCTCCGTGGGCGGGCTTGGTGTCCGAGAAGGCGCGATGATCGCGCTGTTTACTCCCTTAACGGGCAAGGAGACAGCTTTCGCGGTTAGCCTGCTTGTTTTGTTTGGACTTTTTATTATGAGTTTTATCGGAGGAATAATATACTTTTGGTGGGGGCTTAAGAAAAATGAAAATGTAAAATGTAAAATGTAAAATTACAATTTCGCATTTTGAATTATGGTTTTTAATTTTTCATTTTACATTTTAAACTCATAACAAGGAGGGTAATTTGATTAAGATACTTGTAATTCATGGGCCTAATTTAAATCTTTTAGGAAAAAGAGAAACGGATATCTATGGAAAAGAAACTCTGGAAACTATCAATAATTCCATAAAACAAGCGGTGGATAGTAAAAAGACAAGTGTTGAGTTTTTTCAATCCAGTCATGAAGGCGATATTGTTGATAAGATAAATCAGACAGATGCCGGTGGTATCTTGATAAACCCAGCCGCGTACACGCATACCAGCGTGGCTATACACGACGCGTTAAAGGCGAAGGGTGTGCCTGTGGTGGAGGTGCATTTGTCGAATATCTACGCGAGGGAAGAGTTTCGTCACAAATCCATCATCGCGCCGGTTGTGACAGGGCAGATAACCGGGTTTGGGAAAAATAGCTATGTTCTTGGGATCAAAGCTTTGGTAGGGATTATGGAGGACGGAGGAAAGCTGAAGACAGAGGGCTGAAGACTGAAGACGATAGTGTCAAAAATAACATGAAAGAATTATGAAAGAAAGAGTGAAGTAGTTTCCCTTCACTTTTTTGAAAAAAGGGCAGATCTTTTCCACCCTTTTGAAAAAGCGTCAGAACTTTTCTTTCTTGAAAAAGCGTCAGAACTTTCCTTTCTTGAAAAAGCGTCAGAACTTTTCTTTCTTGAAAAAGCGTCAGAACTTTTCTTTCTTGAAAAAGCGTCAGAACTTTTCTTTCTTGAAAAAGCGTCAGAACTTTTCTTTCTTGAAAAGGCGTCAGAACTTTTCTTTCTTG
>JBDRBY010000022.1:0-15274 GCA_043822245.1 Candidatus Omnitrophota bacterium | reverse complement strand
CCCTTTGAAAAATGGAAAAAGTTCTTTTCCCCCCTTTGAAAAATGGAAAAAGTTCTTTTCCCCCCTTTGAAAAATGGAAAAAGTTCTTTTCCCCCCTTTGAAAAATGGAAAAAGTTCTTTTCCCCCCTTTGAAAAAGGGGGGTTAGGGGGGATTTAATGCGGTCAGTTTAAAAAAGGAGGTAAAACAATGTTTAAACGAACAGCGATTTTTTGTGTCTTAGGATTATTGTGTTGTTGTCTTTTCGCGCCACAAGGCTATTCTAAAGTTGATACGGCGATTAAGATAGGGTATGTGGATCTTAGAAGGGCTTTTTATGAATATGAGAAGACAAAAAGCTTAGAGAGTGAACTTACTAAGCTGTCCGATGAATTTCAAAATGAGAGAACGGGAGAAGTTAAAGAGATTACGAAACTTAGAGACGAAGCTGAACTTCTTAAAGATGAGTCGAAAGGCAAAAAACAAGGCGAAATAGAGAATAAATTAAAAGAGCTTCAGGACTTTGATAGAAGGACCAGGCAGGAGCTTCTTGATAAAAAAAATGATATGTTTCGAAAAGTTATAGATGATATTCAGGGAGTAGTGGAACGGCTTGGGAAAAAGAATGACTATGATTATGTTTTAGATTCGCGGAACATTATGTATGGGCGTGAAGGATATGACCTTACCAATGAAGTCCTCAGCGAGCTCAATAAGAAATAGTGGGCGGCGTTTAGCGTGTAGGACATGGCGGGTAGAGAGGAAACGCTAAACAATTATGTTAAGTCAAAAAACCATAGAAAACGAGATATTTTTTTCCGGCAGAGGGTTACAAACAGGCAGTATAGTTAAAGCCGTCTGCAAACCTCAAGGTGCGGGGAGTGGTATAACTTTTAAGAGAGTTGATATTAAGGGAGCGCCTTGTCTGTGTTTAGGGGACGCCCTTTTTCCAGAGACAAGAAGCCCCCAGAGGCGGACGACTATTGGCGCGGAGGACGTAGGCGTCCAGACCGTAGAACACTTTCTTGCCGCTTTATGGGCCCTGCAAATTGACAATATTCTCGTTGAAATGGACGGCGGGGAACTGCCGGCGTTGGATGGAAGCGCTGAAGGGTTTTTGAAAAGATTAAAAGAAACGCCCTTAAAAGAATTTTCTGAAGCGCAGCAAGTTATCAGGGTTTTGGAACCGGAAAGAGTTGAAGAAAACGGAGACTCCCTTAGTGTTTTTCCCCATGAAGGTTTAAATATTTCGTATCTTATAGATTATAAATCCAAAGCGATAGGCCGTGAGACTTTTAAAATAGAATTAACCAGTGATTCGTTTGAAAAAGAAATAGCACCCGCCAGGACATTTTGTTTAAAGCGTGAGGTGGAGACACTTTTACGTTTAGGATTAGGACAGGGCGCTGATTTAAAAAACACACTAGTCATAGATGACGACGGCCCGATAGGCACAAACTTGCGGTTTCCAAATGAGCCGGTCCGCCATAAGGTTCTTGATTTAGTAGGTGATTTGTATGTGCTGGGCAGGCCGTTTTTGGGCAGATTCTCGGCTGAAAAATCCGGACATAAACTTAACGCGCGAATGGTAAAGGTGTTGTATGAAAAATATGTGAAGAAAATAAAATAAGAAACGTGAGGTAAAAAAATATGTCAGAGAAAATCATAGGTATTAAAGAAATCATGAAGTATATTCCGCATAGGTATCCTTTTCTTCTGGTCGACAGGGTTCTTGACTATGAGAGAGAAAAATGGATAAAAGCGATTAAGAATGTTACTCTGAATGAATATTTTTTTCAAGGCCATTTCCCAGGCGAACCGATTATGCCGGGCGTTCTTATCATAGAGGCCCTCGCGCAGACGGGAGGCATACTGGCGTTATTAGAAGACGGATTTGGCAAGGAAAAGGTAGCGTATTTCATGACGATTAATAACGCTAAATTCAGAAAACCTGTTGTTCCCGGAGACCAATTGGCTCTCACGGTTACTGTTACCAAACATGTGCGCAAAAATATTCTCCAAACACACTCAGAAGCCAGCGTGGACGGCAAAATTGTCTGCGAAGCGGATCTTATGTTTAGCGTGTTTGATAAGCCGTAGAGACGAGACACCCCTTAAATCAATGAAAAAAATCGGATTAATAGCGGGAAGCGGAGAGCTTCCCATCGAATTTATTCGTTCAGCTAAAAAGCAGAACTACCGCGTAGTGGCCTTTGCCCTTGAAGGGATAGCTTTATCAAAAATAGAAAAAGAAGCGGATAAAACATATTGGCTGAGCCTGGGGCAATATAAAAAATTTGCCTTTCTCTTGCTCAAAGAACGCCTGCGTCAAATAACATTATTGGGAAAAGTAGACAAAAATCTTCTTTATCAAAAAAACAAGAAACAAGACAGAACATACACATCTGTTATCGCGAAGATGAAAGATAAGAAAGATTATTCCATCCTTAATGAGGTGACTAAACATCTTAAACGGGTTGGGGTTAGTGTTATAGATCCTACACCGTATCTTTCTCATCTCTTGCCTGAGAAGGGGATTTTAAGCCGCGTTTTTCCGGATGAACGCCTGCGGGAGGATATCAAGTTTGGCTATGAGACGGCAAAAAAAGTGGCGGCGATGGATATCGGGCAGACAATTATTGTTAAAGACAGAAACGTTGTTTCGGTTGAAGCGATGGAAGGGACTGACGCGGCAATCATCAGAGCCGCCGGCGCGGCCGGTGCCGGTTGTGTCATGGTAAAAGTAAGCCGTCCTAACCAAGACATGAGATGGGATATCCCGACAATAGGCCCGGACACAATGAAAAAACTCAGTGAAAACAAATTCAGCGCCCTTGCCCTTGAAAGCGGCAAAACCTTTCTTGTAGGAAAAGAAGAATTACTCCGCGCCGCGGACACCTCCGAAATCGTAGTCCAAATTATTTAACTTAAAGATGTAGAGACGCGATTTATCGCGTCTCTATTTTATATGTGACCTATCGTCCAAAATCCTTCCGCAAAAATTCCTGGATGACAACCGCGGCGCGTTTGCTCGCGCCCGCGCCGCCTAAAGAATCCCTGATTTCGCGTAATTTCTTTTTTGTGTTTTCCATTTGGGTTTGGTCGGTGAGAATTTCCAGGGTTTTCGCGGCTATTTCCTCCGGCACGGCGTGTTCTTGAAGAAGCTCAGGGCAGACTTCTTTTCCCGCTATTATATTAACCAGCCCTACGAAGGGAAGCCGGATGAACAGGCGAAATGCCAGAGTAGTGAAGGCGCTTGATCTGTAAATGATGAGCATTGGTTTTTCCATAGCCGCTGTTTCCAACGTCGCTGTGCCTGAGGCGACAATGGCGAAATCACATTGGCGCAACGCTTCTAAAGTGTTGTCCTTAACCCGTTTTATAGAGAGATGACTATAAGAGGAAAGGAAAGAGTCGTATAACGCGGGGTCAATATTAGAGTTTTCCGCGCTTATGAAAGAAATGTCTTTTTGTGACATACGGATTTTTTCAGCGGAGTCAAGCATTACAGGCAAAAGTTTTTGAATCTCGCTTTTTCTGGATCCGGGCAAAAGAGCTATAGTATTGGCGCCGTTATTCTCGCCCTCCCTGTCATTCCCGGCAGGGCGGGAATCTATCTTATCCATCAAAGGATGCCCCACAAATTCACAATCTATGCCGACCGAGAGAAGAAGCTCTTCCTCAAACTTAAAAAGAACAAGGCATTTATCCGTAAATTTTCTTAAAAGATGTATTCGATTTTTACCCCAAACCCAGACCTGGGGGATTATATAATAAAAAACAGGTATTTTTTTTCGAGTAAGAAGTTTCGCGATTTTTAAGTTAAATCCCGGATAGTCTATAAGAATCGCGGCTTTCGGTTTGTTTTCATCCACGGCTGAAGCGATTTTTTTGTATTGCGCGTAAATCTTCGGCAGGTTTTTCAAAGCCTCCCAGACACCTATTATTGAGAGATTACGGATATGCTCGACAAGAAGGAATCCTTCTTGTTCCATGCAGTTTCCGCCGATTCCCCAAAAACGCGAATTAGGCAGAAGTATTTTAAGTTCTTTAAGTAATGACGCCCCATGCGCGTCACCGGAAGGTTCCCCTGCTATAATAAGGAGGTTGTCGGCGTTCATTATAAATGTGACGGGGTGGTATTAATTTTTTTCAAAATATCCAAGGCTACCTGGAGAGCCTGCCGGCCTTCATGCCCTGAAACAATGGGCCGTTTTTTGTGCCGGACACAGTCAACGAAAGACCTGAGCTCAACTTTTAACGGCTCTTTCTTTTTGATGCGTATTTTTTCTTTATGAAGTTTTTTAGTAGCGGAGCCAGTAAACAAAAACGCTTCTTGATGCAAGTAATCAAGCAGTATGTAGGACTGATCCTGAAAAATGCGAATTTTACGGGTTTCTTCCTTAGTGACACGGCTGGCTGTAATATCCGCGATAACGTTGTTTTGAAAGGTTAAGCGCACGTTGGCGAGATCCTCATGTTTGGAAACCGTGCTTATGCCTACTGCTTCAATATTTTTCACCTTAGAATTTACGAGGCTGAGGATAATGTCGATATCATGGATCATCAGGTCCAGGACAACCCCGACGTCCTTTATGCGGCTTTTTTTCTTTATTGATCCCAACCGTTGGCATTCGATAAATTTGGGAGTGCTTAGTAAAGGCTCAATGGCCCTGACGGCGGAATTGAATTTTTCAATATGCCCAACTTGCAGTATAAGTTTTTTCTTTTCAGCCAGGTCAATCAGCTCATTGGCTTCTTCAATGGTTTTTGTGATAGGTTTTTCAATCAAAACATGAATTCCGGCTTTCAAAAAATCTCTCGCGACTATGTTGTGAGCGCTGGTCGGGACGACAATGCTGACCGCGTCGACCTTATCAAGAAGATCGTGGTAATCAGTAAAATAGTTTGTGCCATATTTCTTAGCCACTTCTTTGGCTGTTTTTCTGCGGATATCACAAACACCGATAAAATCTATGCCGGACTTTTTCTGTATCGCGCAGTACACCTTCGTGTGAAAAGTGCCAAGATGCCCCGCCCCTATAACCGCTAACCGAATTTTATCCATAAGGCATAATCATAGCCTAACAACAAGAACCTGTCAAGAACTGCCTTGTGCAAGTAGTGTCAAGAATTATGGGCACTTTCTAAAATGTCATTTCCGCGCAAACGGGAATCTGTAATAAGTTCTTTGCTCTCTTCCCACTTTGCATAGGGATACACCATACTTATAGCCGCTCTTATGCCTTTTGCTCCATCACTCGCTATCAGCCTCAAGTTCTTTCCTTCTAATCCCCTCCGATACAGATCATTCAATATCCCTGTAACTTCTTGCTCGTTCTCACTTTTTGCCAGTTTATCATCCGATTACGAGCGTATCGCTCTAACCATCCTTAAAAATAATCCGCACCTTTTCATTGATAAATTAAAATTCGTGCTGAAACCAATAACAGCACATGACCTGAATGAGCTGGAAGCAATAAACGGAAGAATGAGAGAACTTCTAATTGCGGCATAACCTTCAGATTGTATATCCACATGGATGGTAAAACAGATCAAAGCTAAATTTCAAAGCTAAATTTTACAAAATAATACTTGTTTTTGGTTGGCAGGTATGATACACCCTCGCTCTCGGTGGTAATAAAAATGACAGAAACTACCCTAATAAAAGATGTGAAAACATTCGTGGAAAAGAGACCTGAATTGCAGAGGATACTGAAGCAATTCGAGATCGATGACGAGGCATATCTTGAAGCTCTGGCCGAAATTACAGAAGAAGAGCCTTTAAACCTCCGCCCTATTGCTAACACCACCTATTTCGGAGATAAAGATTGAGCAACGCTGACGCCGCATTATTCAACAAATTAATCGCCGAAGACCCGCCATTGTTGACGCTCAATCGAACCCTGTTCCTCAAGAAGGAGCGGGGTTCGCTGTTTTTTGGGCTCTTTTAGTGGTAAGTTCTGCAAGATCTCGCCATCCGGTTCGTCTATAAACATTTCCATCTTCACATGTTCATCGTAAACCTTGAGTATCTTGATAAGGACTTTGAGGAGAGCAATTTGGGCGTTTGGAGGGGCTTGATCGATGGATCTCAAACTGGGAAGCAATTACCTGCACAATTCATATAAGCGAAAGCGTAATATGAAAATCTCTTATTATCATTTAGAGCTATAAGTAACAATAAAGTGTTTTCTTATTGCCATTTTAGCGGTTAAATGATAACATGTGTGCATATTTAGGCTTGAATATTAATAGCGTAAATTTGTTAAGAATAATCCGAGGTGATATATGTTTAAAGCTGGAACCTATAAGCAACAATACGAATACAAAAGTTTTTTGCCATCATTGATAAATGCTGATTATCAGTGGGAGGATAGGCAAATTGTTGTTTTGCTAGAAAACGCCATGCGTTACTTAGGGGAACTCAATGCTTACTCAACGTTAGTTCCGGACGTGGATTTCTTTATCAAAATGTATGTGGCAAAAGAAGCTACAACGTCCAGCCGTATTGAAGGGACAAGAACAAATATCGATGAAGTTGTTTTGCCTGAGAATGAAATCAGCCCTGAAAAACGTGATGACTGGGCAGAGGTTCAAAATTATATAAAGGCAATGAATTTCGCTATTAATGAGCTTGATAACTTGCCGTTATCAATGAGGCTACTCAAAGAGACGCATAAGAGATTGCTCTCAGGTGTGAGAGGTCATCATAAACTTCCGGGAGAAGTAAGAAGAAGCCAAAACTGGATCGGGGGATCCAGTTTAAAAGATGCTTTCTTCGTTCCTCCGCATCATGAAGATTTGCCGGATTTATTAACAGACCTTGAAAAATTTTGGCACAATAAAGAAATCAATCTTCCACACTTAATTCGGGTTGCGATCAGCCATTATCAAATTGAAACGATTCACCCTTTTCTTGACGGCAATGGCAGGACAGGACGGCTTCTTATAACTTTACAGTTAGTGGATATGGATATATTGCATAAACCTTGTCTTTATCTTTCAGATTTTTTTGAAAGGAATAAAGGATCATATTATGATTCATTAAGTGTGGTAAGGGCTTCAAATGATCTTGACCAGTGGGTAAAGTTTTTTCTTTCTGGAGTCATTGATACAGCTAAGAATGGAAAGGAAACTTTAGAAGCTATTGTTAGACTCAGAAAACAATATGATGACAAGATTGTAACTATGGGGAGAAAAGCAAAGCCGGCTCAAAAATTGTTACTATTCCTTTTCTCTCATCCAATCGTTTCGATTGGTCAGGTTTCAGAACATTTAGGAGTAGGATTTGCCGCTGGAGGAAGATTGATAGCGGATTTTCAAAGAGTTGGGTTTTTAAAAGAAGTGACAGGTTTCTCAAGAAATAGATTGTTTGCTCTATCAGAGTATTTATCGTTGTTTAAATAGAGGTATTAATGATAACAAAATATCACGCGAAATATTTCGCACATGAATTAACAAAAAAATGTCCATCAGACAGCATTCAGAAATTGATGGTCTCTCTTGTTGATGCGCAGGTCGACCTTAACCCTCATCAGGTCGATGCGGCTCTTTTTGCGTTTCGCTCACCGTTTTCAAAGGGTGTTATTTTAGCTGATGAAGTTGGGTTGGGTAAAACTATTGAAGCGGGAATTATTTTGTCTCAGAAATGGGCTGAGGGGCCTCAACGCCATAATAAATTCCATAGCAAACGCCGGAGATTTTTCCATAGGTAAAGAATAGTAGCAGTAGTAGTTTTTTCTTCCTTCGGTGATTATTGAAACACCATCCTTTAATTGGTGTTTTTGGGGCCAGTGATGATGTTTTGGGCGCCATAGAGTCGGGTGTAGATTTTGAGAAAAGGATTTCAGATATTTATCAAAAATGCAGACGTCTTGAAGAAATTGAACAAGAGTTTTCTATTCTCCGGTCTGAATTAGAAGAAAAAATTGATGAGCGCATGAAGGCAACCCGCCAGAAAGTTTTTGAAAATTTAGATGAAGAAGTTCACGAAAAATTACGCATAAGCCGAAATTCTCGATGGCAAAATGAGTTTGAAGTTGAAAAAAATGAAAGTATTCAGGATATCGAAGAACGTAACAGCTCCTTTTTTGACGATGAGATCACAAAACTTGATAAATGGGCTGATGATTTAAAGAAAGGGCTTGAGACAGAGATAAAAGTTCTTGATAGAGAAATTAAGCAATTAAAGCGTGAAGCTAAAAAAATACCGGTTTTAAACGAGAAATTAAAAGCTCAAAGACATATTAAGGATTTTGAGAAAAAACGTAAAGAAAAACGTGCCCGGCTTTTTGAAGAGCAGGATGTTGTTGAGGAACGCAAAGAAAAATTGATCGAAACAATTGAAAGCCGTTTGAAACAGAAATTGGATGTTACGGAATTATTCCGGATTAAGTGGAGGGTAATATGAACGTCGTATTAAATAACAAAGAATATAAACAGTGGCTTTTAGAATTAAAAAATAAAATCCAAAAAGCTCAAATCAAAGCCGCGATTAAGGTTAATACAGAACTTTTACTGCTCTACTGGGAGATGGGCGCGGATATAGTAAAAAAACAAAAAAACGCGAAATGGGGAGAAGGTTTTATTGAACAGTTAAGCAGTGATCTGATGAGAGAATTTCCTGATATGAAGGGATTTTCGCGAAGTAATCTAATGTATATTAGACAATGGTATCTATTTTACAGCTCTGATAAGGCAATTGTCCAACAGCTTGTTGGACAATTAGTAGAAATTCCATGGGGGCACAATATCGCGATTATTACCAAATGTGAAAATGTTAAAGAAGCATTATATTATGTTCAAAATACGATTAAGCACAACTGGAGCCGTAATGTTTTAGTTCACCAAATCGAAAGCGGATTGATTAATCGAGAACGCAAGTCCATTAATAATTTTGCCATGACTCTCCCAAAACCGCAGTCTGACCTTGCCAGACAAACATTGAAAGACCCTTATGTTTTTGATTTTTTAAATATGACAGGAGATTGTCGAGAAAAGGAAATGGAAGACGCACTTGTCGAGCATATTACAAAATTCTTGCTGGAATTGGGCGCGGGTTTTTCTTATATGGGGCGACAGATTCGTCTGGAAGTTGGAGAAAGTGAATTTTTTATTGATCTATTGTTTTACCATGTCAGACTGCATTGTTATGTTGTAGTTGAATTAAAAACCGGTAAATTTGAGCCGGAACATGCAGGGAAATTAAATTTTTATGTAACAGCCGTAGACAGGCAATTAAAGTCAGCATCAGATCAGCCGACCATCGGCATTCTAATTTGCAAAACAAAAGATAAAATCGTGGCAGAATACGCGCTAAGCGATATCAAAAAACCGATAGGAGTCTCACAGTATCAATTAACAAAATCATTACCGAAAAAATTTAAATCCAGCTTGCCGTCGATTAAGGAGATTGAGGCGGGGTTGAACGGGGAATAAAGAAAGATGGAGAAACATCGCAGATCCATTCGGTTAAAGGAGTATAATTATTCGCGGGCAGGAGCGTATTTCGTTACGGTGTGCAGTCAGGATAAAAATAATGTTTTTTGGAAGGAAATAATAAAGGGCGAAAACATGGTTTCGCCCGTACGATTAAATGAGATTGGGTTTATGGTTGAGAAATGGTGGGAAAAGATTTTTAAAAAATATGAGGACGAAATAAAAATGGATGAATATGTAATTATGCCCAATCATATTCATGGCATCATCCATATCGTAGGGGCGAATCCGTGTATTCGCCCATTAAAAGAAGACATCCGACCCAATAAATCAAGGATTAAAAATACATATCAGGGTATTGGGCGATATGTTTCATGGTTTAAAAGAATGTCAACCAACGAATATATCCGACATGTAAAAGATGATGGATGGGCGCGATTTGAAAAACCGTTATGGCAGCGCAATTATTACGAACACATCATCCGGGATGAAAAGGATTTAAACCGTATTCGTGAATACATTCAAAATAATCCGTTGAATTGGACAGATGATAGGTATTATGTTGAAAAAGGCGGAAATAATTATGCCCAAAAAACTTGAATTAACCCCATTGTAACTTACGGATACGCGAGCGTATCCTACTTCTAACGGGGTGAAGGATTGAAATTATGAAAAAACAGAAATTAGAACTCACATGGATTGGTAAAGACGAGGAGCCAAGGCTTGAGCCTCGTATTTTGATTGAAGATCCGGATAAATCATACGGAGCGAAAGATACACAAAATATGCTTATCCATGGGGACAACCTCCTTGCCCTTAAAGCTCTTGAACAGAATTTTGCCGGTAAGATTAAATGTATTTATATTGATCCGCCGTATAATACGGGTAACGCTTTTGAACATTATGATGACGGTCTTGAACATTCTCTATGGCTTTCACTTATGAAGCCAAGACTAGAATTGTTTAGGTCTTTGTTGTCGTCTGATGGCAGTTTGTGGGTAACTTTGGATGATTCCGAATTCGCATATTGTAAAGTTTTATTAGACGAGGGTTTCGGGCGAAATAATTTTAAAGGTACAATTGTTTGGCAACATAGCGTTCAAGGGAAGGGGTATGAAGGAAAATTATCAGTTCACCATAATTATATAATGGTTTATCAGAAGTCAGATAATTTTAAGGTCGGGCTTTTAAAAAGGACGGAAGAACATAATAAAAATTATTCAAACCCAGACGATGATCCAAATGGTCTTTGGAGATCAGGAGATGTTCGCAATTCATTATATAGGCCTAACTTAATTTACGACATCCATACTCCTTCTGGTAAAGTTATTAAGCCACCAGAAAAAGGTTGGCGTTGGAGCAAAGAAACCGTTCAAGAAAAAATAAAAACAGGTGAAATAATTTTTTCCGAAGATGAAGAACGGATAATTAGAAAAATATATCTTTCTAATCAAAAAGGACGTGTGCCTGAAACACTTTGGTTTGGGAAAGAAGTTGGAACAACACGTGAGGCAAATGTTCACATAAAGAACATGTTCACGAATGATATTTTTGGAACCCCAAAGCCTGAACGGCTTATAGAAAGAGTTTTAGAATTAGCATCTGATGAGAATGATTTTGTTTTGGATTCTTTTCTTGGATCAGGAACAACAGCCGCAGTCGCTCATAAGATGGGACGTCGCTGGATAGGGGTTGAACTTGGGGATCATTGTTATACGCATTGCGTTCCCCGCCTTAAAAAAGTCTGTGATGGAATGGATCAAGGTGGTATTTCCAAAGCAGTTGACTGGAAAGGCGGAGGCGGATTTAAATTTTACGAGCTTGCTCCCAGCTTGCTAAAAAAAGATAAATATGACAATTGGATTATTGATGAGCAGTACAACGCTGATATGCTCGCTTCAGCCATGGCAAAACATGAGGGGTTTAAATATTCTCCCAGTGAAGATCTTTATTGGAAACAAGGGCAATCTACGGAAAAGGATTTTATTTTTACTGCGACACAGATGGTAACAGCGGCTTTGCTTGATAGAATAGCGGAAGAAATGAAACCTGATGAAAGTCTTTTGATATGTTGTAAGTCATATCAGAAAGCATGCGATAATAAATATACAAATATATCGATTAAAAAAATTCCAAATATGCTTTTAGGACGGTGTGAGTTTGGCAAAGAAGATTACTGTCTCAATATTATTGATATGCCGCACGATGACGATGAGCCTGATTTTATTCCAGTCGGACCTGAAGGTGAAAAGAAGCTGAAGAAAAAGAAGAAAAAAGATGATAATCAAGGGACATTTTTTTAGGAGGTAATTTATGGTAAAGTCTCTGGCTGTATTTGAAAATTATAAAATCAGGCGGCATTATGATGAAAAAACGGAAACATGGTATTTTTCGGTGGTTGATATTATCCAAGTACTAATACAACAACCTGATTATCAGGCAGCGCGTAATTATTGGAAAGTTTTGAAAAATAGATTAATAAGAAAAGAAGGCAGTCAGTCGGTTACAAAATGTAACCGACTGAAAATGGAGGCCGCGGACGGGAAGAGATATTTAACCGATGTTGCGGATCCCGAAACATTATTACGTCTTATTCAATCTGTTCCAAGTCCAAAAGCAGAGCCGATTAAGCTGTGGCTGGCAAAAGTCGGTTATGAGCGTATGCAGGACATGGCAGATCCTGCTCGTTCTTTAGACAGGGCGCGGGAGTTCTGGCAGAAACATGGTCGAAGCGAAAAATGGATTCAGCAGAGGATGATGGGACAGGAAACTCGAAATAAGCTTACGGATTACTGGAAGGGTCATGATATTAAAAAAGAAAAAGAATATGCTATTTTAACTAATATTATCCATCAGGAATGGGCAAACGTCTCGGTAGAAACACACAAAAAAATAAAGGGATTAAAAACTCAAAACTTAAGAGATCACATGAGTGAAGCTGAATTAATTTTTACCGCTCTTGCAGAGCTTTCGACACGGCAAATAGCCGAAACTATGAACGCGACAGGAATGTTGGAAAATAAGGATGCCGGTAAAAGAGGCGGTAATATCGCGAAAAAAGCAAGACTGGAATTAGAATCTAAAACCGGCAAAAAGGTTGTAACAAAAGAAAGTTTTTTACCGCCTGAACCAAAAAAAATATCAAAATAACGGCGAATATTTTTGTGTCTCATATTTTTAAAAATGCAATACACAAAAGGTTTTGTGCATAGTAAATGAGACACAAAGCCTAAGTTAAAGGAACATATATGGATAGAATCGCGCAGATGATTTCAAATAGATTAAGTCTTCGGGATCCCCAAAAAAAAGCTTAGAAATACTGGCTCAGCTTACAGATGAACTCAACCCGCAAAAAAAGCCCGATCTGGGCAGTGCTTTAGAGATAGTTAAAAGAAGTTATCCTATTTGCAGTGATTTTGAGAGAGATTTTATTTCGCTTTGCTTTGCCCTAGCTACAGGTGTTGGGAAGACTAGACTCATGGGAGCGTTTGTTACGTATCTTTATCTCGCAAAAGGAATAAAGAACTTCTTTGTATTGGCTCCGAATCTTACTATTTACAATAAACTCATAGAAGATTTTTCCAATCCTTCTCATCCAAAATATGTTTTCAAAGGCATTGGAGAATTTGCCCAGAATCCGCCTCGTGTTATAACCGGAGACAATTATCTGCAAGCCTCACAAATGATACTTTTTCATTCCGAGGTAAAGATAAACGTGTTTAATATCTCAAAGATTAACGCGGAATCCCGCAAAGGCGCGGAGCCTCGAATAAAGAGATTATCAGAATATTTAGGCGGATCGTATTTTAATTATCTTTCTAACCTCGATGATCTTGTCTTGCTTATGGACGAGTCGCATCATTATCGTGCGGATAGAGGTATGCAGGTTATAAACGAACTTGACCCTATTCTTGGTTTGGAATTGACTGCCACGCCACAGGTTGAAAGAACCGGCAAGCCAATTAAGTTTAAAAATGTGGTCTATGAATATTCTTTGGCACATGCTATTGAAGATGGCTTTGTAAAGGAGACTGCTGTTGCTACGAGAAAGGATTTTGACCCTGCTAATTTATCTCCTGAAGAAGTTGACTTGATAAAGATTGAGGATGGTATCCGCATACACGAAGATACAAAAATAGAGCTGGATATTTACGCGCGTGACAATAAGTGCGAAATGGTAAAACCTTTTGTTCTTATTGTCGCAAAAGATACTCAGCACGCGGGCGTTTTAAAAACACTTATACAGTCAAAGGCGTTTTTTGATGGGCGTTACGCGGATAAAGTTATGGAAATCCATTCCAATCAGCGAGGCTCTGAAAAGGAAGAAAATATTGCGCAATTGCTTTCTTTAGAAGATCCAAGAAATAAGATTGAGATTGTTATTCATGTGAACATGCTTAAAGAAGGTTGGGATGTTACGAATCTGTATACGATTATCCCACTAAGAACAGCCGCCTCCACTACGCTCAGAGAGCAAACTATTGGCAGGGGCTTGCGATTACCTTATGGAAAGCGTACCGGGGATAATAAGGTTGATACGCTTACTATTGTTGCCCATGATAAATTTCAGGAAATTATTGATGAAGCAAACAAGCCCGATTCAATTATAAAGCAGAAAAATATTATCGAGATTAATGAAGAAGAATTGCAAGGAGAAAAGGAAGTTGTTACCAGTGTTACTCTACTTGAGCAGGGCTTTCAAGATCGAGAGGAACAGATAAAGTCTATTGATGACCCTGAAGAAAGAAAAACGGCTCAAAATGTTTTACAGGCTGAGCGAGATGTTGCCGAACATTTGCCGACGATGAATACAGCATTTAAAAGTGTTGATGAATTAAAAGGCAAAGAGGCAAAAGAAACTTTCATGAAAAGTTATAAAGAAAAGTTGTATGCTTTGCCACAACAAGACCTTTTTGTCGAGCAACGTATCGCAGAAGCGGAAGCGGTTTATGAACGAGTAACAACTAATTTCATTAAACATATTATTGAAATTCCTCGTATGGTTGTTCAGCAGACAGATGAGATAAAGTCTGGATTCAATGTGTTTGATCTCGATATAAGCAGGTTAAATTATCAACCTGTTTCTGAGGAGATATTGGTTCAGCGGTTGCGTGAACAGGACGATGGAGTCAGTTACATTAAAGGTAGAGGAAGAATTATTCCCGATCGGCTTGACAATATCATAGTTAATGAATTAGTGCATTTACCCGAAATTGATTATGACAAACAGGCAGATTTGCTTTTTAAATTGGTAAAGCAGGCTATAGACAGGTTTAATTCCTATTTAAAGACAGAAGATGCCGTTATCAATGTTGTGCAGTATAACAAAAGAGAAATCGCTCGTTTTATCTATGCGCAAATGATGGAGAACTTCTACTGTGAACCTCCAAAATATGAGGATGTTGCGGTTCTCCCTTTTGTAGCGATAAAAGAGCCCAATTTTTCAAAATATACTGCAGATGATGTATATCTGTATACAGACACAATAGAGTCGGCATCATCTATTCCTAGTAAGGTATTTGTTGGGTTCCAAAAGGCTTGCCATGTTAAGTATAAATTTGATTCAAAGACGGAAAAAGATTTTGCGATTATTTTAGAAAAAGATGCGGATGTATTGAAATGGCTCAGACCGGCAGATGGACAATTTGAAATATGGTGGGCGCATAATTCTAAAAGGTACAATCCAGACTTTGTAGTTGAAACGTCAGAGTTTATTTGTATAGTTGAGACAAAAATGCAGAAAGATATAGATTCTGATGAGGTAAAGGAAAAGGCTATAGCCGCGCTTCATTATTGCGAGCATGTTACACGTTTTGCGGTTGAAAATAACAAGAAGCCGTGGAAATATGTTTTAAT
>JBDRBY010000021.1:0-3673 GCA_043822245.1 Candidatus Omnitrophota bacterium | reverse complement strand
GAGCATCATACAGACCGCAAAGATGAACAGACTGGATGTGATAACCTCAATAAAACATTTATTTGAAACCGGCAGTGATAAAACGTTTTTGGAAACAATAGCAACCCCACCGTAAATTTTATCCGGTAATTCTATTTTTATGGCTCTTTCTCAGAATCTGTAGGTAAAAACATAAAAAAACAGCATTGTTGACTGGTTTGGTATAATTGTTTTGACAAGAAACAAAACCAACCAGAAAGGTCAACAATGCTACTAAAAACAATACTAAATAAAACGTATTCTGTCAAAGGATTTGTTTTTGGCAAAGACAACCTTGAAAAAGACACGATCGTAATTAAAATTAGCCCTCGAAAACGGTCTAAGGCAATATGTTCGTGTTGCGAACAAGTAGCGCCCACATATGATCATTTGAAAGAACGTCGGTTTAAATTTATTCCCATTTGGGGAATAAAAGTTGAACTGTTTTATCAGCCAAGGAGAGTCGATTGTCCTAAAGATGGCGTTAAGATTGAAAAAATTCCTTGGGCTGATGGTAAAAGTCCTATTTGTCAACCGTTTAAATTATTTTTAGCCCATTGGGCTAAATCACTATCCTGGAAAGAAGTCGCTGTTCAATTTAAAGTTACTTGGCAAAATGTTTTTGAGTCCGTTCAATATGTTGTTGATTATGGACTTCAGCATCGTTGTTTAGACAATGTTCGCGCATTAGGCATTGATGAAATACAGTATCAAACCGGACATAGATATTTGACTCTTGTTTATCAGATTGACTCGCATTGTCGACGGTTACTATTTGTCGGCAAAGACCGTACAGTTAAAACATTATTAAGATTCTTTTACCGTTTTGGTAAAGAACGCAGTCTGCAAATAAAAGCTATTTGTTCTGATCTTTGGAAACCATATTTGAAAGTCATTAAGCATAAAGTTTCGCATTGCATTCATGTGCTTGACCGTTTTCATGTAATGAAATATCTAAATGATGCGGTTGATGAAACACGCAGAGCTGAAACGTCTCAATTGAAACATGACGGTTATGAACCCATACTTGAGAAAGCGCGGTGGTGTTTATTGAAAAACAGGGAAAATCAAAAAACATCACAATTAGCCAGGCTTCGTGAATTAGTTCAGTACAATTTAAAAACGATACGCTGTTATTTACTCAAAGAAGCTTTCGGGCACTTTTGGACATACAAAACGCGCTGGGGAGCACAAAGGTTTTTAAAAATTTGGCTCACTCGTGCTATGCGTTCAAAATTACCCGAACTTAAAAAAGTGGCGAAACGTTTACGCAAATATCAAGACCTTTTGCTAAACTATTTTTCTTTCAAAGAACGGTTATCTAATGGCATTGTTGAAGGATTAAACTTAAAAGCAAAACTCACTATGAGAAGATCCTTCGGTTTTAAACGCTTTAAAACCATTGAAGTTGCTTTATATCATACACTTGGGAATTTGCCGGAACCTCCGGCTACCCATAGATTCTATTAACGAGGCGGAAAATTATGGTTTTTAGTGATTGTACAATAATGGTTGTTTCGCGCTATCTTTTTGACGGTACAATAAAAAATAAGGCAAAAAAGTACCGAATAAAGACAAAAAATTTTGATTGATAAAGAGGCGTTAGTATGGTACTATTTAAATATAATAGTGATGAAGAACCTAATATTTTTTTGTGATATTAAGAAAGCGTTTTCTGTAATTGTTTATTGTGAAGCAGGTGCTATATAAAAAAATACCGCATAATTCCAAAAGAGTTACAACAGTAAAAAAGGAGGAAATCATGGAGAGTAACGGTTATAACACTAAAGAGATGCGGGAAATAAATATCTCGTCGCATTTATTGCGAACCGCAGAAATTGAGATGGAAAAAGAAGGTGTGCTGAATAAAATGGCGCATTCCTGCAAGAAGAAGAAATTAAGAGCGATTGCCGTAAAAGTATTATATTTGGCAATCGCTTTTATATTTTTTGTAGAGCAGATAGCTTGGGCTGGAGGACAGCCGCTCACCCCTTCTCTTAAGGACAAACAAATATTGCCTCCTTCCGATGCATATGCGACTTTTCAAGAGATAGAACAGGCAAAGCAAAAACAACAAGAATACATCAAGAAAATTAATGGTAAAGAGGATGAGAATTTAACATACCGTTATAATCTGGATGGGAGTTTTACCGTAACCGATAAAAAAAAATGCGCAGTATTTCTTTTTGGCAAAAATGAGAAGATACTTTCCATAACAGATATAAGGATTGGAAGGGTAACAAAATTTAATCCTGAAGGGAGGGTCAGCCGGATAATAGAAGCGAATGGCACAAGCAGTGAATATTTATATGATAAAGAAGGGGTTTTGATAGAAATCATAGAAAAAGGAATATCCTCCGAAGGTTTAGAGAGCGACTTGTCCTCACAGGAAGATATTTATGAGATGCCGCCGGTTGACTTGCCTATGACCGGAAGACCGGAGTTAGTAGAAATAACATTTCCGGGAGATAAAGTAGTTATGGAGGCAGAGTTGGGAGGGGTAGACGACCCGGGATTACCTTATGAGTTTCATGAGTTGCCTAATCCTCGACCTGTTGTTCTACCTCAACCTGTTCTACCTGAGGGAGTTACTATTGAAGAACATTCTATTGTTTTTGAACCTGAGGAAGCAACTATAACAGAAGAAGACAAAAGCTTTACCCCTGTAGTTAGTAAAGAAATTATTACAGAGAAAGTAAAAGCAAAAAGTATGTTATTAAGCCCGTCTATAATTAGTTTCGCAAGTTTAAAGAAGATTCCAGAAGAAACCATCCCCGGAGATGTATTTGAAGAAGAATATGATATGATTAAAGTTATGCCTGTAGAAGAAGAAATATCAGAGCCGCTGTTTAATAAGCAGCCTGCGTCGCGACCGGAGTTAGTAGAAATAACGGTTCCGGGAGATATTGAAGCAGAGCAAAGAATAATTCCAATGCCGCCGCCGGCAGGAGCAGACGGCGCGATGATAAGCAGGGAAGAACTAAAAGCAAAGATAGAAAGCGGAGAAGAATATAATTATCAATATAGTTTTAATGTTTTCGGTGATATGAGGGATTTTTCCAATAATCTTTTAGAGTCCATAACGGATTTAAACATTATAAATAATCTCCTCCATGAACAGAGTTTATTGTTTGATTCATTTGGACTTTATTGATGGAATCTACCCCGGCTCATAATTAATGTATCCGTTAAACACGGGGTATCTCAGTAGTGGCAAATTTGGGGTCAGAGTCATTTTTTTAAACTCTGGCCCTTTGTTTTTTTCGATATATTGACTCGGACAGGCATTTGAAATTTTCAAAAAGTTTCTTTAAATCAACAAAAGTGTTTAAACTAATTATTTTAATCTTTCTTGGGAGTACTATGTTCCTCCCCATTCCCATACTTAATTCCCATACTTAAGTCAGACCTTAAGGGCGACACTTAAGTCAGACCTTTATGTCATCCCAATATGATAATGTCCTATTCTACCAATTTAAAAATGTCCTATTCTAAAGCTGCTATAATGTTTCTTTGATAGTGTCAAAAGTTCTATGAAAAACACGCTTGAATAGAGATGGACGTTATGAAAAATCCGGATAGGGTGGTTATTGATTTTGTCATCCTGAACGAAGCGTAGCGAAGTGAAGGATCTCAATTTAATTGTGACGGATTA
>JBDRBY010000020.1:0-22316 GCA_043822245.1 Candidatus Omnitrophota bacterium | reverse complement strand
ACGCCGAATTCTGTCAGGGCGATAGAGAATTTAAAGAAGATTTTGAAGGAGGACCTTAAAGGGATGTATGAATTAAAGATAATCGATGTGCAAAAAAAACCTCAATTGGCGGAAGAAGAAAAAATTCTGGCTACGCCTACGCTCTCAAGAGTGCTTCCTTTACCCATTAGGCGGATTATCGGAGATTTGAGCCAGAAAGATAAGGTGTTGTTGGGATTAGATTTGGTTTAGGTAAGGGATAAGAGGTAAGGGGTAAGGGGTAAGGGGTAAGGGGTAAGAGATAAGGGGGAAGGGATGAAAGTAACGACATTTAGGGAGTTGAAGGTTTGGCAGAAGGCGCACGAATTGGTATTGGAAGTTTATAAGATTACAAAGAATTTTCCGAAAGAAGAAAGATTTGGACTTGTTTCTCAAATCAGAAGGTCAGCAAGTTCGATAGCTACAAATATTGTAGAAGGAAATAAAAGAAAAAGCCGAAAAGAATATTTATACTTTCTCAATATAGCAGATAGTTCTTTAGAGGAAACAAAGTATCATATTTTGTTAAGCAAAGATTTGGGATATATAGATGATAAAGAGTTTAACAACCTAACAGGAATGAGTGATGAGGTAGGGAAAATGCTTTTTGGTTTACAGCGCAGTCTGACAACCTAATACGTATCCCTTACCCCTTATCCCTTACCCCTGAAGAAAAGGGAGGAACAAAATGACTAAGAAAAACATGAAGAAGAGTAAGAATACCTCTGTAGTGCAGAAGATTAACTTTGGGGTAGAAGGGTTTGATGTGATTTCTGAAGGGGGAATCCCCAAAGGAAGAACCACGCTTCTTTCCGGGACATCCGGTTCAGGCAAGACGCTTTTTGCCGTTGAGTTTTTATGGCGGGGGGCAAAAGATTTTAATGAAAACGGTGTTTTTGTAACTTTTGAGGAAACTCCCGGGGATATTGTTAAAAACGTGAGAAGCCTGGGCTGGGACTTAAGGTCTCTGGAGAAAGAAGGTAAACTTGCCTTTGTGGACGCGTCCCCTTCGCCGGATGAAAAAACGGAAATAGGCGAATATGATTTCGGGGCGTTGGTAGCCAGAATGCTTTACGCCATAAAAAAGGTCAAGGCCAAACGCGTGTCTATTGATTCGGTCACCGCCCTCTTTCCTCAATATAAAGATACCGGTATTATAAGAAGGGAGTTATTCAGGATGGCCGCCGCTTTAAAGAAAATAGGCGTAACAACCGTTATATCGAGTGAACGGTTGGAAGAGTACGGGGACATTGCCCGTTTCGGCGTTGAGGAGTTTGTTTCGGACAATGTTATTGTCTTACGAAACGTTTTGGGTGAAGAAAAAAGGCGAAGAACCATTGAGATTTTAAAATTTCGGGGAACAATGCACCAGAAAGGAGAATACCCTTTTACCGTATCTCCCCACGGTATTAAGATACTTCCCTTATCCGGCCTTGAGCTGGTTATGAAATCTTCTACCAAGAGAATTACATCAGGCACTGAGGCTTTGAATAAAATGTGCGGAGGAGGATTTTTCCGGGATTCTATAATCCTGGTTTCCGGCCCAACCGGCACAGGAAAGACCCTGATGACTACATTATTTGTGGAAGGCGGCTGTAGAGCCGGCGAAAGATGCCTTTTGTTCGCTTATGAGGAGTCACGGGAACAGCTTATTAGAAACGGCTCAAGCTGGGGCGTAGATTTAGAAAAATGGATAAAAAAAGGACGGCTTAAAATTGTCTGTTCTTATCCGGAAAGTATGGGGCCGGAGGACCATCTTCTCTTCATAAAGCAAGAGATGGAAGAATTTAAACCCAACCGCATGGTCATAGATTCGCTTTCGGCTATGGAAAGGGTTCTGACGCTTCGGTCTTTCCGGGAATTTGTAATAAGCCTGACCAGCTACACCAAGCTTAAAGAGATAGCCGGTATGTTTACCTCAACCACCAAGACGCTTCTCGGCGGAGAATCCATCACCGAGGCGCATATATCAACCCTTACCGATGCTATTGTAATATTAAGGTATGTTGAGATGCACGGTGAAATGAGAAGGGGGCTTACTGTAATTAAACTGCGCGGAAGCTGGCATGAGAAAGAGATACGGGAGTTTACGGTTGATAATAAGGGAATGCATATAATAAAGCCTTTCAAGGGTGTTGAAGGCATAATGACCGGCATGGCCCGTTCGGTAACGGCGTATGAGGAAGAGGAGTTGAAGAAGCTTACTAAATAAGGGATAAGTTGTAAGGGGTAAGCGTTAAGGGGTAAAATGAAAAAAATTATACTATTAGAACCCGATAAAGAACAGGCTGAGGTTTTTTTCCGCTGGCTTACAGAGGAAGGGTATGAAGTCAAAGCGGAGGATAACGCGCGAAGTGTGTTGAGCCTGCTGTCAGCCGAAAAATTTAACAGCGGGATTATTGATATGGATTCGGCTGAAGAAGCGGTAATGTTATATCAGGAGGTAAGAGAAGATTTACGTTTTTCAAATATTCCCATTTTTACCCTTATTTACCGAACACGGATTAAAGATGTTACCGCTTTGCTTAGCGCGGGTGTGGAAGGTTTATTATTTAAGCCTTTTGAGATCGATAATTTTTCTAAGCGGTTAAAGGCTTTAACTAAAGAAACCGAATTCGCGAAGGTGGGGAAAAAGCTAATTGATCAAAACAACATCAATTCTTTAATCAATTTAACTGCCGAGGCCGGCCGCGAAGATTTCTTCGCGCTTGCCGCGGTAATTTTTAATAAATTGATAATAAGCAAAATTAATACGATTATCGGCGGGCCAATAATTACGCAAATCATAAAACGGTGCGACGAACTAATCGGTGAGGATTACGCCTTTATGAAGGAAGTCTCGTTTTCTAACGGCCAGATTCTTATGCCCGGCGTAGATAAGGCCTCCCAAAACGTTCCGGTTAAGAAGCTTACTTTCGCTTTCAGAGATTATATCTATGCCTTTTTGCATATGGTGCAAACTTTGACTTCGGATATCCTAATGGAACGGGAGATTGAGTAAGCTGTAAGCTTTAAGCTATAAGACGTAAGATGTAAGAGGGGGCATATGTTTAGAAATATAAAAGTTTGGCAAAAAGCTCATAAATTAATCTTGACCTCAAACCAAACTTAAAACTTACAGCTTATAGCTTATAGCTTAAAGCTTATCCAAATGGGGGACAAATGACGATACGAAAAAAGATAATTGCCGGATTTTCGATTTTATTGGTATTGATTTTTGCTTTGGGGGTGTTTTCTTACTGGTCGGTACGAAAAATAAATAAGATATCCCGCCAGGAAGCGGAAACTTTAACCCTGGATATGTTTTTAGATGAAAAAATGGGGGAGCATTTGGAATGGATGAATCATTTGGCGGACCAGTTTTTGTTAGACGCGCCTTTTATAGATGAACTGGATCCTCATAAGTGTAATCTCGGTAAGTGGTATTATTCTTTTAAGAGTGATGACCCTCAAATAATGGAAATTCACTCAGAACTCGCCCAGCCGCATGAACGCCTGCATAAGGCGGGAGAAAAGATTAAAGAGCTTTATGAGCCGGCTGATTTGGAGATAGACCATGAAATGCTGACTGCTAAAATCGCTCATTTAGAGTGGATGATCGCGTTAAGAGATTCCTGGCAGGAGGCCGGCCAACGGTTTGAATTGCCCGTAGATTCAACAAAGTGCGCGTTTGGCAAGTGGTATCAGGCTTATCAGACAGATGATCCGCGAATAAAACCCCTGCTGGAAAAGATAAAACTCCCTCATAAAAAGCTCCACGCGTCAGCAGTTGCTATTGTTAACCTGGCCGATGAAAACGGAATAATAACAGATCCTTTAAAGAAACAGGAAGTAATGAGAATCTTTAATGAACAGTGCCGGCCGCTGGCAGAAGAGGTTATAAGAGAATTTGATAAAATAGAGCATATTATTCATGAAAGAGTTGAGAAAAATTTAGCGGCCAGGGATGTATACGTAAAAGAAGCTCAAGCTTCCGCCGGAGAGATTCAGGAAAAAATCGGGCGTATGCAGAAGATTTTAATGGCAAAGGTTAAAGGGCTTTTTGGTGAAAGCCTTGCCGTGAAGAGACATGCCGGGCGGGTTATGATTTTGCTTGTATCCTTGTTTATTTTGACTGGCGGCGCGGTTACTTTTTTTATTTCTCGTGCGGTTTATCGGCCTATTGAAAAATTGCGAAACGCGGTTATTGAGCTGGGCCGGGGAAATTTAAACGCCCAGGCGGATGTTAAGTCAAAAGATGAACTTGGCGTTCTTGCCGCCTGTTTCAATGAAATGGCGCGGGATTTAGCGGGTTCTTTAGAAAAAGAAAAAGAACTTATTGTTAAAACAGCCGAAGCTGAAGCCGAAAAAAAAGAAGCGGAAAATTTACGCGTGCTTAATCAGCAGTTAACAGCCAAAGAACAGCAGTTGAGAGCAAGTAACCAGCAGTTGGCGGCGGGCGAACAGCAGTTGAAAGCCTCTAATCAACAGTTAAGGGCAAGTGAACAACAGTTGCGGGTTTCAGAGGAAGAGTTAAAGAAAAAAGTAAGTGATTTAGAGCGGTTTAATAAGCTTACTGTCGGCAGGGAATTGAAGATGAAAGAGTTGAAGGCGCGGATTAAGGAACTGGAAGAGGAAATTAGGGGGGTAAGGGGTAAGGGGTAAGTTTAAAGCTGAAACAAGATGAATGAGATAATCGACGTAACCACAGGAGAGCTTAAGGCTGCGCGGGGAGACGGAATATTAAGAGCCGGCGCGCTGGGTTCTTGTGTTGCTGTCTGCGCCTATTATTTGAAAGAAAAAGCCGGCGTTTTAGCCCATATCACGCTTCCCGGCAGAGCGCCGGAAGGCGTTGTCGGTGAAAAAACAAAATACGCGCGAGACGCGATAGAAGAGATGTTAGAGCGGATGTTTTGTTTTGGCGCGGGAATTGATGATATTGAAGTTTGCTTGGTAGGCGCGGCTAATGTGTTAAAAAGAAAAGACGATGCTACAGCTGAGAATAATTTGGATTCAATTGTTGAAATTTTGAGAGATAAAAAAATAAAGATAGAAGTTGAAGCCGTAGGCGGAACAACCCCTAGAAGTGTGTCTTTTGATGTTGGCAGAGGCATTATCCTTTATACGGAAGGAACAGGAAGCGAACGTCTGTTGTGGGCCGCGGAAGAAAGAGGCTTAAGGGAACGGATAAAAGAGCTTGAGCAGGCAAAAGAAGAACGAAGAATAACGGAGAAGCTTTTGCGGGAATCAGAAGAGCGTTACCGCGCTATTTTTGAGCAGGCGATAGACGCGATTGTGGTTGTTGATTCGGAAACCGGAGAGTTAGTAGAGTTTAATGATCACGCTTGTGAAAATCTGGGATATACGCGGGAGGAATTTCAAAAGCTAAAGGTTTCTGATTTTGAGGTTATTGAGTCTGAAGAAGCGGTTAATGCCCATATTAAGAAAGTGATTGAGCAGGGAAGGGATTCTTTTAAGACGATGCATAGAACCAAGAATGGGCAAATACGCGATATCAAGGTAAACGCTAAAGCCATTTTTGCCGGGGAAAAGGTGTTTATTATGTCTATATGGAGGGATATTACTGATAATTAAAGATATAAGTCATAAGCCAGGAAGAAAATGAAAATAGACCAAAAATTAATGATAGCTTTTATAGGCATCACTTTATTAGTTGTCGCGGTTGATAATTTTGCGATAATCAAAAATGTTAATATTTTTATCGTAACCGCTTTTAGTGTTATTTTCGCGGCAGGCGCGGCTATTTTTATTTCAAGGAGTATTTCAGGGCCAATTGCCAGGTTAAAGGACGCGGCAGATGAAATAAGTAAGGGCAAATTAGATATCAAGATAGGCCTTAAGTCAAAGGGTGAAATTGGAGATTTGGCAGTAAGCTTTAGCAGGATGATTGAAGAGTTACGCCGGTCAAAAAATGAGATATTGTTATCCAAGGCATATACGGATTCAATCATTGCCAATATGGTGGACACTTTGATAGTAGTTACGCCGGAGGGGGATATTAAGAGTGTTAATAAAGCCACGTTGGATTTACTGGGATATGCCGAAGAGGAACTCATTGGCCGGCCGGTTGGCATGATTTTTGCAGAAGAAGAAGAAGTTCTTTTTAAAGGCAAACGTCTTAGAAAACTTATTGACGAAGGTTCGGTGCGCGATTTTGAGATGACTTATAAGACCAAGTCCGGCGAGAAGATTCCGGTGAGTTTTTCTGGTTCGGTGATGTATGAAAACACAGCGTATAGCGTAGAGCGGATAGCGGATAGTGAAGAAAAAATAAACGCTAAAATAATAGGAATCGTCGGTATCGCCCGCGATATGCGTCATATAAAAGCGTTGATGGCGGATTTGGAAGGCACTAAAGCGGTAGTGGAAGATTATGCCCGGACTTTAGAGAAAAAGGTCGAGGAGCGGACAAGAACTTTAGAAGAGTCCCAGGAAGCGGCCTTAAATATAATGGAAGATATGCAGGAATCAAAAGAGGAACTTGAAAAAAAGACCATTGAATTAGAAAAAGCGAAAGCGGAACTCGAAACTTTTTCCAAGGGCCTTGAAGAGAAGGTAGAAGATAGGACAATGGAGCTATCTATACTTTATGAGGTCTCCAACACTATCTCCTATACATTGGATTATCAGGCGTTATTGAAGCTGATAATGGAATCATTATTTAAGATAGTGGATTATGATATCTGCGCTTCGCTTTTGTTCGATTCTAAAACAGCCAATGTTACTATAAAACCGGCATATTCCGGAAGCGCCGGCTTTGTAAATGATATTAAAAACAGCCTTATTAATTCTACCTCTACGCTTACCGGTGAAAATATAAGAAAAAAACAGCAGAGCGTTTTTCTCATACCGTCAGCGCCCGATGCCAAGCCCAAAGAAGAGAGAAAATTTGATAAGCTGAGGTCTTTCTTTAATATTCCTTTTGTGGTGCGCGGCAAAACTATCGGAATGATAAATGTCTCAAGCTGTAAAGAGAGTAGCTTTAGCGAAAATGACATCAAGCTTATCTATACCATTGCCAATCAGGCGTCGAATGCCATCGAACATTTGCAGTCGGTGATTACGGCAGAAAAAAGCAAGATGGAAAGCATGGTGGAAAGTATGGCGGAAGGCGTGATTATGATTGATGAACGGGAAGAGATTACGGTATTTAATCCCCGGGCCAAGGAGATACTGGGGGTTGGTTTGAACGAAGAAATAACATCGAAACAAATTACGGAAAGAATGAACACAATCGGCCTGTATGATACTTTTCAGGAATGCCGGAATAAGCCGGCGTTAATCACAAAGGAAATTATTGTTTCGGTGTCAGCCAGAGAAATGGTTCTACATTGCGATATCGCGCCGGTAAAAAACATAGAAAATAATGTCATCGGCTTTGTGATTGTTTTACGGGACATCACCAGAGAAAAAGAAGTGGATAACATGAAGACAGAGTTTATATCTACGGTTTCTCATGAGCTTCGCACGCCGTTGGCTACGATGAAAGAGTTCACTTCTATTATTGCGGATGAAATACCGGGTAAACTTACTAAAGATCAAAAAGAATATGTGGACATTATCAAGGGTAATATTGACCGGTTGGCGCGGTTAATTAATAATCTTTTGGATATTTCCAAAATTGAAGCAGGGAAAGCGGAGATTAAAAAGGTGTTTATAAATATCGCTGATATAATTTCAACTATAATTTCTACGATGAGGCCTGAGGCGGCTGAAAAGCAGATTGAAATTGAGGGAGTGTTTAAAAAAACTGTGTCAACTCTGCACGCGGATCCTGATAAAATAATTCAAATTTTTACTAATTTGATAGGAAACGCTATTAAATTTACGCCACCAAAAGGAAAGATCAGCGTTGAAGTGAAAGACGGAAAAAAAGAGATCGAATGTAGCGTGACTGATACGGGCATAGGGATCTCGGCGGATAATATTAAGAGGGTTTTTGGTAAGTTTCAGCAGTTTGGCAGAGTTCCCGGTGCAGGAGCGAAAGGAACGGGTTTGGGATTAGCCATAACTCAGCAGTTAGTTCAAATGCATAACGGGAAAATCTTGGTAAAATCACAGTTGGGAAAAGGAAGTAAGTTTACTTTCACCCTCCCGACGTACACTGCAGGCTCTCTTTTTAAAGATTATATCAATAACAGCATAGAGGAAGCTATGGCACAAGGGACAAAAACGGCTCTTATTATTGTTTCGTTGATTAATTTTGACAAATTAAAACAAACTTTAATCCCAAAGAAAGTAGATGCTATCCTGGAGGATATGGTACGTGTTTTAAAAGATAATATGCGGCAGGTGCGTACGGATGCCGTTGTCAGGGGTGTTAATGAGGTAGGTGTGGTTTTAGGAGGATGTGATCGCGAAGACGCCTTAAAGGTAGAGGGCAGGGCAGAGCACATAATAGAGGCTTATCTGGACGAAAAGAATTTGAAGAATAAGATTAAAATAAGATTTGGCTGTGCCGTATACCCTGACGAAGCCGAAAATGGAGATGAATTAATTAAGGCCGCTCGAAAAATGTAGAGACGCGATTTATCGCGTCTCGATGAAAAATGAACCGCGAAACCCGTAGAGACGCGATTCATCGCGTCTCAGTGAAAAATGAACCGCGAAACCCGTAGAGACGCGATTCATCGCGTCTCAGTGAAAAATGAACCGCGAAAGTGTAGAAACGGAGGTAAAAATGCCAAAAAAAATACTAATAATCGACGATGAACCTGAACTTGTCAAAGCCATACAAGTAAGGCTTGAAACAGCGGGATATAAGGTAATTTCAGCTTTTGACGGAGAAGAAGGGATAAACCAGGCGGAAAAGGAAAAGCCGGATTTGATAATCCTTGATGTCATAATGCCTAAAATGGATGGCTTTACCACGCTGAAAGAATTGGAGAAAAAATTTCATAGAAACACTCTCCCGCCGGTTATTGTCCTAACCGGCAAAGATAAAATGGAAGATCTTTTTGCCATAGAGGGGATTACAGATTATATCGTGAAGCCGTTTGAGGGCAAAGCGTTATTGGATAAGATAGCGAAGGTATTAGACTAAAAACTACCCAATGTAGAGACGCGATTTATCGCGTCTCCGGTGAGGAGGATAATATATGGCTAAAAAACGAATATTAGTAGTTGATGATGAAATCGAGCTTGTAAAAGCCATACGGCTCAGGCTTGAACACGCGGGCTACGAGGTTTTACTCGCTTATAACGGACGGGAAGGTTTCGAAAAAGCGGAAAAAGAAAAACCAAATCTTATCCTTATGGATGTATTAATGCCGGAAATGGACGGTCTTCAGGCAGTGGAAAAGCTCAAAACGAATAACCAGACAGAAGCTATTCCAGTCCTAATGCTTACGGCTAAAAGCCAACTTACCGACGTGACAAAAGCCACAAATTTAGGCGCGGAAGATTACATCGTAAAACCCTTTGATAGTAAGGTGCTATTAGAGAAGGTCAAAAAAGCATTAAGAACTTAAATTTGTCATGGAAAGACGCGATAAATCGCGTCTCTACGTGGGTACGATTTGCAGGTATTGAAAAAACGCAAATGGAAAGACGCGATAAAACGCGTCTCTACGTGGATGAGATGATCCGGTCTCCGGTGTAGAGACGCGATTTATCGCGTCTCAATGAAAAAGACCCGCAAACCCGTAAAGACGCGATAAATCGCGTCTCTACGTGGGTACGATTTGCAGGTATTGAAAAAACGCAAATGGAAAGACGCAATAAATCGCGTCTCTACGTGGATGAGATGATCCGGTCTCCGGTGTAGAGACGCGATTTATCGCGTCTCAATGAAAAAGACCCGCAAACCCGTAAAGACGCAATAAATCGCGTCTCTACACTGGGGTGCATTATGCAACCTTTGTCAAAAGCACATTAAGAATGAAAAAAAACGCCTTGACTTGCATTTCGTAATAGTATATACTACAACTACGGTATGCTTTTAGCTAGCATTTAGGAGTTGTTTTATGGAAAATAAGCCCATCAAACGCGATATTGCGGACGAAATTGTCAAATATATAGACACTGATAACATCATTGTTTTGCATGGCGAGAGGCAGGTCGGCAAAACCTGTATACTTTACTACCTCGAAAACCTGTTAAAGTCTCGCGACAAGGCAACATTTTTTTTCGATCTCGAAGATTCCAGGCTTGTTAATACGTTGGATGCCGGAGTTGATTCCTTTTTGGCCTACTTAAGGAATGAAGGTTTTGACCTGGATAAGATCAAAAACGGCAACGGCCGGCTTTATGTGTTTATTGACGAAGTGCAATATCTCGATAATCCGTCTCCGCTGTTAAAATTGCTTGCGGACCACCATAAGTATATCCAGCTCATAGTTTCCGGCTCATCAAGTTTCAACATTAAATCAAAATTCTCAGACTCTCTGGCCGGCAGGACCGTTGATTTTGAGATATTTAACCTTTCTTTCAGGGAATTTATAAGGTTTAAAGGACTGCTGTATGAATTAGAAAATATTTCATCAGGTGTTCATCTGGATAAGGCGATAGAGTTGTATCATGAATATGTTTTTTTTGGAGGATATCCAAAAATCGTGCTTGAAAATTCAGTGGAAAAAAAGGAAAAATATTTGCAACAAATAATAGACACTTACGTAAAAAAGGATATCAGAGACCTGGCCCATGTCAAGGATACGAGAAAGTTCAATAACCTTCTTAAAGTTCTTGCTTCCCAGAGCGGGCAGTTGTTAAACGTGGCCCAGCTGGCGAACACTTGTTCCCTTGCCAAGCAGACGATAGAAAGTTATCTTTTTATTTTGGAAAATACTTATGTGCTTAGGCTTGTTACTCCTTTCAGTTCCAGTTCGAAAGTAGAAGTGGTTAAGACGCCGAAGATATTTTTTTATGACACGGGCCTTTTAGAAATGTTATGGCTTGGCGGCCTGCAGAAGAACCTCATAGGTAATATATTCGAGACTAGTGTGTTTTCTGAGTTGGTTAAAAAATATGGAGCGCAAAATATCCATTATTGGAGAAATCGCAACCAAAATGAGATTGATTTTATACTGGAATTAAAAGGCAAGATATTGCCTATTGAAGCAAAGGTAAGTTTTAGGAGTTTTAGAAAACTGTCAATGTCATCATTCTGCCGGCGGTATAGCACTGACGAATATAAAGTAGCCGGACTAATTGGACAGAAAGAGAACAAAAATTATATCTACCCGTGGGAGATATAGAGACGTGATTCATCGCGTCTCTACGGGTGTGAAAACATAGAAAAATAGCATTGCACTTTTCTGCTGTTGTGTGGTAGAATGGTTCTCATGAGAATTAAACGCTTATGTTTCAATAAGTTATGGAGTGAAATAGCCGAACCGTTTGTTTCTATTTTACTTGGAGCCCGCCAGGTTGGCAAATCCACTCTTTTAAGGCAATTAGAAGAGGAAGCCAAAAAAACTTCGTTTTCAACGGAGTTTTATGATTTGGAACAGCCTTCTGATCTTAATAGGCTTTCAGGTACGGAGCAGGATGTTATTCAGGAATTAACATCGTCCGCGCGGATTATTTTTATTGATGAATTTCATTATCTAAAAAATGCCTCCAAGATTTTTAAAGCTGTTTACGACAGCGGCAAACCCATAAAAATTTATGCTTCAGGATCATCTTCTTTAGAAATTCATAAACATTTGAAGGAAAGCCTCGCGGGAAGGTTTATGAAAACAATGATTTATCCTCTTTCCCTGAAAGAATGGGAACAATCTCCGAATTTTTTAAACGATGAATATTTACAATGGGGCGGTATGCCGGCATTAATTCATAAACCAGAACCAAATGATAGGGCGGGGCTTTTAGAAAATATTGTAGGCACGTATATTACGAAGGACATTAAAGGGCTGATTAAAGAAGAAAATATCAGGGCTTTTAACTCCTTGCTATATTTGTTGGCGCAGTCTCAGGGGTCTGTGGCCGTGGCGTCAAACCTGGCACGGGAAACAGGATTAAGCGAATCAACCGTGGCGCGGCATTTAGAAATTATCTCTCAAACATATGTTTTGTACGTGGCGGCAAGTTATTCCGGAAATATGGCAAATGAGTTAAAAAAGTCTAAAAAATATTACCTTTTTGACCTTGGGATTCGAAATCTTTTACTTAAAGATTTTCGCGCGGTTTCTGAAAGAGAGGATAAGGGAGTGCTCTATGAAACAGCTGTTTTTTTGCAGATGGTAACGCAATTAAAACCTAATATGGAAATTCGTTTTTGGAGAACAAAAAAAGGCGACGAAGTTGATTTCATAATTTTGAAAAATAGAATACCAATTCCTGTAGAAGTAAAATCCAATCTTACTAAACCCGATGTTCCCAAGGGGTTAATCCAATTTCTTAAACGTTATCCGAAAGCCCCGTTTGGAGTTGTGTTTAACGCGTTCCTTGAAGACGAAATCACAGTAGAAGGCCGTCAAATTATTTTTAAATTGTGGAATCAGGCAGGTGAATTAAGTTTTTTAAAAAGCGTTTTATAATATGGTAGATACGATTTGCAAGTATTGAAAAATGCAAATGTAGAGGCGCGATTTATCGCGCCTCAATGGAGGAAAAATAAAAATGGCCGTATTGTTCCAAAACAAATACCGCGCGAAGTCTAACAGGTTAAAGGAATGGGATTATTCGTGTGAGGGTATGTATTACGTTACGGTGTGTACCCAAAATAAGGAATTACATTTCGGCAGTATTGAAAACGGAAAAATGGAACTATCCGAAATAGGCAAAACAGCGCGGGAATATTGGCTGCAAATCCCAAAACATTATCCGTTTGTTGAATTAGACGAACATATTTTCATGCCGAATCATGTGCATGGGGTTATTGTGATTAACGAAAATACCCGTAGAGACGCGATTCATCGCGTCTCAATGAAAGATGAAATGCGAAAACGTAGAGACGCGATTCATCGCGTCTCTATGAAAAATAAAACCCAAAAAGACAGAGACGCGATGAATCGCGTCTCTACGGGGGGGATTACGAATAAACATAATCCGATGTTGAATCCAAATTCATTGGCGGCAATTATTCGTTGGTATAAGGGACGAACGACGTTTGAAATTAACAAATTGCAGAATAACAATTTATTCCAATGGCAGCCCCGTTTTTATGATCATGTCATTCGCGATGAAAAATCATTGGATGAAATTCGTGAATATATACAAAACAACCCGTTAAAATGGGAATTGGACCGCAATAATCCCAAAAATGTAGAGACGTGATAAAAGATGACCCGCGAAAATGTAGAGACGCGATTCATCGCGGCGGCATCTGTAGAGACGCGATTTATCGCGTCTCAATAAAAGATGACCCGCGAAAATGTAAAGACGCGATAAATCGCGTCTCTACGCGAGATGGAGGAAAATATGGCGAAATACTTGGAAGTTAATCTCAAAACAGAAACGCTGAATCCGCAGATTGTCATGATGATTCCTGAGGACGCGGCGCGGCGGTACAAGGTTATTGCCGTGAGGATAGAAGGCGCTAGTCTATGCGTGGCAATGGCTGATCCTTCAAACCTGCCGGTACGCGATGAAATAAAACTTATCGCGGGGTCCGCTATAAAACCGTTAAAAGCGCCTGAAAAGGACATTACGCAGGCTATTAACCAGTATTACAAGATTGAAGAAATAAGCAAGCAGGCTCTCATAGACATGCGGCTTGAAAAAATGAAAGAAAGAAAAATAAAGCGGGAAAATATCACGCCTATAGACGAGATGACACAAAAAGCGGGAGATATGCCTGTTGTTAAGTTGGTAGACGACATAATAGCGGGCGGCATAAACGCGAAGGCGAGTGATATACATCTGGAACCTCAGAAACCGGAGATGGTTGTTAGGTACAGAGTAGACGGTGTTTTGCGCGATATTCTCACCGTGCCCAAACACATCGAGCCGCAGGTTATTTCCCGGATTAAGATTTTGTCTAATATTGACATCACGGAACGCCGCCGGCCGCAGGACGGCCATATTGTTTTAAAGAGAGAAGACAAGGAATACGATTTCAGGATTTCAACCTTGCGGACAATTGGCGGAGAAAAGATTGTAATGAGGATTTTCGATAAATCCGCTATGCTTATCAGTTTGGAACAGCTTGGCCTTACAAAGCCCGATGAGGATAGATTTAAAGATTTGATTAAAAAACCTCATGGCATGATTCTTGTTACAGGTCCGACCGGAAGCGGAAAAACCACCACGCTTTACGCGGTTTTGCAGATGCTCAATTCAAAAGAGAAGAATATCCTCACTGTGGAAAATCCTGTGGAATACAAACTTGACAGAATAAACCAAATACAAATTGATGAAGGCATCAAAATGACTTTTGCCGCGAGTTTGCGGACTATCCTGCGCCAGGATCCGGATATCATAATGGTGGGTGAAATAAGAGATAAAGAAACTGCTGAAACGGCGATTCAGGCGGCGTTGACGGGCCATTTGGTGTTTAGCACGCTTCATACCAATGACGCGCCAAGCGCCGTGACTCGTTTGGTAGATATGGGTGTTGAGCCGTTTTTAATAGCGTCTACTGTTATCGGCTGTTTGGCGCAAAGATTATGCCGCACGATCTGTTCCGAATGTAAGGGCAAAGGCTGCGGATTTTGTTATGGTACCGGGTACAAGGGCAGAACCGGTATTTTTGAACTTATGAAGGTGAATGAAGAAATAAGGTCCGCGATTTTAGACAGAAAAGCGCCTTCCGTGATTAAAAAAATCGCCGTGAAAGAAGGCATGAAAACGCTGGAAGAAAATGGCAAAGCGAAAGTTGAAAGCGGCATTTCGACATTAGAAGAAGTAGAGCGAGTAGTTTATTCCGGTGGTTAAAAGTTTGTATTTTTGGGATACAATATAATCAAGTCTTGCGGTGAATGTTGTAAAAAACACAGAGACGCGATAAATCGCGTCTCTACGTGGAAGAGATGAGCCTGTCTCCGGTGTAGAGACGCGATTTATCGCGTCTCAGCGAAAGATGAATCCCAAAAAGACAGAGACGCGATTTATCGCGCCTCAACGCGGATGCAATCTGCGGACATCGAAAAACACAAATGTAGATACGAGGCACTGCCTCGTATCTACCAGGATTTATCTTGACAAGTTTATGCCCAAGGCATAACATATTATGCTGGAGGCATAAGTATGATTTTTACTAAGAACCAAAAGCAAATTTTAGCGATATTATTAAGTCAGCCGGGGAAGGAGTACTATTTAAGTGAACTCGGGAGAATTTTAGATAAATTTCCCGGTGTTTTTTTAAAAGGCGTCAATGCCTTAGAGCGGCAGGGTGTTATTTTGAGCCGAAAAAGAGGCAATCAAAGGCTTTTGAAAATTAACTGTGAGCATCCTCTATTTAAGGAAATTAAAGGTATCGTACAAAAGACAGAGGGCGTAAAGGGCCTGTTGGGTAAGTTGGTGAGTGAGATAAAAGACATTAGCATTGCCATAATTTACGGTACCTACGCGAAAGACGCTTTACGGCCGGATTCTGACATTGATTTACTTGTTGTCGCGGACGCGGAAAAAGCGGAAGATATTCTTTTGGATAAATTAGCCGATATGGAGCAAAAAGTGCAAAGAGAAATTAATTACAAAATCTATTCGCGAATAGATTTTTCTGTGAAAATAAAGGAAAAGGATCCGTTTATAACCGAAATTTTATCCGGCAAATATATCCTGTTAAAAGGGGTATTATGATTGAATGGCAAAAATACCTGTCAAATGATTTGTTGAAACGGCAGAGCCCCAATTTTAGGCAGATAGAAAAACAAGTTTCGAGCGCGGAAAAAGACTTGCGGACGTTTTACTTGGTCGTGGATGAAGATCCGGAATGGGCGTCTACAATAGCCTATCAAGCAATGCTGCGGATGGGAAGGGCTCTTTTGTTTTCTCACGGCTATCTGCCGACCAATAGGCAACAGCATAAGACTGTGGTAGAAATCACGGGCAGTATTCTCGGCCCTGAATTTAGTGTAATAACCAGACAGTTTAATCGTTTGCGTAAAAAAAGAAATGTTTTTTCTATGATTCAGAAGATACTCACAATTTGACAGAGGCCAAAAAAGCTATAGAAGTGGCGAAAAAATTGTGTGACGAGATTAAGAAAAAGATAAAAACAAAAAATCCGCAACAAGAGTTGATGTAGAGACGCGATTTATCGCGTCTCAGCGAAAAATGACCCGCGAAAGTGTAGAGACGCGATTTATCGCGTCTCAATGAAAAATGAAACCCGAAAAGACAGAGACGCGATAAATCGCGTCTCTACGCGAGACAAAAATTATGTCAAAATACACATACGTTGCGAAAAATAAAGCAGGGAAGAGTTATAAGGGGAGTTTGGATGCTCAAAACGAGGAAGCCCTTCGAAAAAACCTGAAAAACATGGGATTTTATGTTATGTCGGTTAAGCTGGACAGAGAAGTTTTTTCGTTCGGGCCCAAAAAAGTTAAACCCGCGGATTTGGTTGTTTTTTCAAGACAGTTTTCGAGTATGATTGACGCGGGGCTTTCGCTTTTGGTGTGTTTAAAGGCGTTGGAAAAACAGACGGAAAACATTGCGTTAAGAGAGGTTATCAGTAACGTGAGCGGGGATATCGAAACAGGCACTTCCTTGTCCGAGGCCATGGCAAAACATCCGGAAGTTTTTTCGGATTTTTTTATAGCTTTAGTTAAAGCGGGTGAAACCGCGGGTTTGTTAAATGAGATTCTGGGAAGATTGGCCGATTATTTAGAGAAGCAGGATAATTTAAGAAGAACCGTAAGAGGCGCTTTCGCGTACCCCGCGATTGTAGGCACGCTCGCGTTGTTAGTGGTAAGCTTTCTGGTTATAGTTGTTGTGCCGATATTCAGCAGTGTTTATGCCAGGATGAACCTTACTCTGCCGGGCCCAACGCTTGTTTTGATATGGATTAGTAATTTTGTAAGAAATTTTTGGTGGTTGATTCTGATCGTGGCAGGAGGGGCGGCCTTTTTTTATAGCAGGATAAAGGATAACCCCGTGTTTAGAACAAAGGCGGATGAATTAAAAATAAGTCTGCCTGTTTTTGGGACTCTCGTACGTAAAGCTGTCGTTACCAGGTTCATACGAACCTTTGGTGATATGGTTTCAAGCGGGGTGCCGCTTTTGGAGAGTTTGAAAATAGCGGAGAAAGTAGCTGCGAACCGGGCAGTTTCAAAAGTCGCGGATATGATGGAACGCAGCGTGCGTGGTGGCGGCCGGATTTCGGACCCGCTTAGCGAGCAGGACATTTTTCCAGCCATGGCAGTGCAGATGATGGTTTCGGGTGAGGAATCAGGGAAACTGGATTTTATGTTAAAAAAAGCCGCTGATTCGCTTGATAGAGATGTTGATGATACCGTAAAAAGGCTCGTAATAAAAATAGAGCCGTTAATGACGTTTTTTCTGGCGGTATTAGTTGGTTTTATCGCGGTCGCGATATACCTGCCGATATTTGACGTGATACGGCAGATGGGGTGAGGTTATTTCATCCCAGAATTTGCCGGAGGCAAATATCCGGGATTTTTTGAAAAAGGGAGGGGCTAAGATGTTGCTAAAAAGTAAGAAGGGGTTTACGTTGATTGAAATATTGTTCGTGGTTATTGTAATCGCGATCTTAGCCGCGGTCGCGATAGGCCGAATCGCGACTACAACGGCTACTGCCAAGGCAAACGCGTGTAAAGCTAATCAGGCGATTATGAACACGCAGATTGAGCAGTACCGTTTGGATAACGGCGCCTGGCCGGCTGGGCTGGCCACAGTTACCGGAAGCACGACGTATTTTCCCGACGGCGCGCCCACTTGCCCCGCGGGCGGAGCTTACACGATGGATGGCACGACATACAGAACAGATTGTGACGTTACGTCTCCAACAGATCATTCGTTGCATTAATAACGTTGTATAGAGACGCGATAAATCGCGTCTCTACGCGGAATGAGATGATCCGGTCCTAATGTAGAGACGCGATTTATCGCGTCTCTATGCGAATGTGATTCGCGGACATCGAAAAATGCGAATGTAGAGACGCGATTTATTGCGTCTCAATGAAAAACCATGAATAAACGCGGCTTTACCACAATAGAAATTTTGTTTGTAATTATTGTGATTGGCATACTAGCCGCGGTGGCGATACCCCGGCTTGGCGTGCCTTTCGCTGTAAAGATGAAGGTAAAAACCGCGGCACGGAGATTAACCGCGGATTTAAGGCTGACGCGCAGGTACGCGATAACTAATAATGAGAATTACAAACTCAGCGTTAACGCCGCGGGAAAAGAATATCGCGTTTATGATTCAACTGACACGCAAGTCGGCGTAACAAGAACCGTTGATACCAGTATTACAATAAGCGCGAATAAGAATTTTATATTTGAACCGCTGGGCAACGCCTCGGCTCTCAGTGACACCGGCATTTCTCTTTCAGCGGTCGCAAATCAATGGAACATCACCGTAACAGCGGCCACCGGTATGGTGAAAATGGTAGAGGTATAAAGACGCGATAAATCGCGTCTCAATGCGAATGTGATTCGCGGACGTCGAAAAACGCAAATGTAGAAACGCGATTTATCGCGTCTCAATGCGAATGTGATCCGCGGACGTCGAAAAACGCAAATGTAGAAACGCGATTTATCGCGTCTCAATGCGAATGTGATTCGCGGACGTCGAAAAACGCAAATGTAGAAACGCGATTTATCGCGTCTCAATGCGAATGTGATTCGCGGACGTCGAAAAACGCAAATGTAGAGACGCGATTTATCGCGTCTCAATGCGAATGTGATCCGCGGACGTCGAAAAACGCAAATGTAGAAACGCGATTTATCGCGTCTCAATGGAAAACCATGAATAAACGCGGCTTTACCCTAATCGAAGTCTTAGCGGCGATAGTGCTCATAATGCTCGCGCTTATACCCATTATGGTAATAGTGCCGCAGATGATAGAAAACAGCTTAAACACACAGCGCCTTACAACCGTTATTTTTTTGGCCGAAGGTAAAATGGAAGAGGTTAGGCGCGACGCTATAAATAATTTCGTTTCTTCTCAGGATAAACCAGTAACAGCGTTCGCGTTACCGTACGCGGAATATAAATACACGGTCACGGATAACGAAGGCGCGGGAATAAAAATAATTCAAATCCGCGCCTGGCATGATAAAGACGCGGATAATACGCTTGACGCGAATGAACAGTCGATAACAATCGATAGTAAAATCGCGGATAGAGGATAGCGCAAATGTAAAGACGCGATAAATCGCGTCTCTACGTGGAAGCGATTCTCGGACATTTGAAAACGCAAATGTAAAGACGCGATAAATCGCGTCTCTACGTGGAAGAGATGGTCCGGTCTCCGGTGTAGAGACGCGATTTATCGCGTCTCAATAACATGCGGCACACAACACACAACAACAAAGGTTTTACCCTAATCGAAGTGCTCTTCGTCACAGCGCTAATCGCTGTGCTGTTGGCGGCGACGTATCCTTATTTAAGGGTGTTTCACACAAGCTGGCAGAGCGCGGACAAGAGAACCGAGCTTATACAAAATGCCCGGATGGGGATGGATAAAATGGTGAAAGAACTCAGGCGAGTGGGAAATTTTGTTTCCATTCAGCCCAGTATAATTACATTTATTGATGTAGACAATAATGTTATAACCTATCAGTTGAATGAGGGTAACCTAGAGAGAAACAGCGCGGTTTTAGCGGTTTTGGCGGAATCGGTGGATGCGGTATCCTTTACGTACTATGATGCCTTTGGCATTGAAACGGCTACATCCGGAGATGTTAAGTCGGTCAAAATTTCCATAACAGTAAGCGACCCCGAAGGGGTTGTGAGTCCGTTATCCTTTATGTCCATGGCATTCAAGAGAAGCACAGCGGCGGGCTTAGGCGAAGGTTATCAATTTTCAAAAAATTCAGATTTTTCAACCAGCGACACTATTTTTGACACATCCGACATTTTTTATATTAAAGCCTGGAGTGATCAGGTAAACTATAATAATCTCATTTATGCCACATGCCAGCTTAAGAAAGGTGGTTCGACGGGGAATATAACCCTTACTAATTATTTGACTGGAATTTATACAGGGTTTCAGAATTTAAGCGGGCTTGCCGCGGGAACCTGGAGCGTGAACATAGACATAAGGGACGCTGATACGCCATCTGTTCGGTATCAGCCCACCCCGTCACCGACAATAACAATTTCATAGAGACGCGATAAATCGCGTCTCTACGGGGATGAGATGATCTCGTATCCGGTGTAGAGACGCGATTTATCGCGTCTCTATGAAAAATAACACAATAACATGAAAATAACCAACAACAAAGGCGCGATTCTGTTGATTGCCGCTTTTATAATCACGCTGGCCGCTATTTTAGTTGTAGGTTTTTTAGAGGTCGCCGTAACCGACATAGAAATCGCGCGCAATCAAAAAAGTGACATTATCACGACATATATCGCTGACGCGGGCGTGGGCGCGGCCATATACAATCTTAGGAATTCCGGAGATGGCAATATCAGCCGCACAGAGTTTCCTGATACAGCGGAAAATAACACGTACTACACCACGGTTCAAATGTCTAAAAATGGAAACATATACACAATACAATCCACAGGTGAATTCGGTAATTTTCAAAGAGTTCTTGAGGCGAAAATAAAAATTACAGGTAGCGTGGCAACACTGCAATATTGGAAGGAAGTATGAAATTATTCAAGATTCTTCGGCCCTTTGGGCCTCCGAATGACATGACTATTGGCCTAGACATAAGCCCCAAAGAAATTAGGGTTATAGCCGGCGGCAAAGAATTTTCCAGCCCTACTCCTGAAGGAGCCATTTCCGACGGCGTGATTGTTGAAAAAGAAAAAATCGCGGACGCGGTAAAAGATTTATTCAAATCCAAAGGCATTACCGCCAAAGATGTTATTACCGCGGTTAGCGGAAGGGGAATACTCCTGCACCTCAGTAATATTCCTTCTATGGGTCCGGAGAGCTTGAAAGACGCCGTGAAGGAAGAAGCCTCTAAGTACATGATTTTCGCGGGCAGTGACCTGTTGTCTGATTTTTTCGTAATTGAAGAGGTGAGAGAAGAAGGGCTTAAACAATTGAAGATTCTGTCAGTTGTCGCCAAAAAAGAAATTATTGATTCATATCTTGAAACTATCAAATTATCCGATTTAAAACTCCAGGCGATAGAGGCCGGGCCCATAAGTTTAGCCAGAGTGGCTTTTTCTCAGGGGCTTTTGTCGGAAGGTGTTGTGATTTTTACGGCAGTTGAAACGGATAGCGCTGAAATCTTTGTTTTTAATGAGGGGAATATCCGGTACTTGCATAACGTTGATATCCTGGATGAATTAGACTCGGAAATGGAGTCTATTATCGGTTACTGTAAAGATAATTTTGGAAAAGATACCGAGATAAAAAAAGTAATGTCATCGGAGTTGGAGGATGTTTCAGTCGTAAGAGGCCTTGCCTTGAGGGCGGGCCAAACGGATAAGTTTCCCGTTAAGATTAATCTTTTACCATTGGAAGAGATCAGGCTTAAGGAGCTTAACAGGCGTGGTTTACTCCTCGCGAAGGGCCTTGGTGTTTTGGTGGCGGTTCTATTTTTGTACTTTTTCTTTTTACGTTTTCAAACATGGTTTATGTTTAAAAAAGCGGATGCCACGCGGAGTGTTTTAACAAAAGCGAGCCCCGCTTTTAACGAACTTTTAGCGCTTGAAGAGATGGACAGAAAATATTCGGATGAAATAAACGCGCAAGAAAAAATAATCAACGAATCCAGAGGGGAAGATTGGAGCCGTATTTTACAAGAACTCAAAAGAATAATTCCCAAAAACGCGTATCTTTTTAGCATAAATACTAACCAGAAGGGTATGATTGATTTTAAAGGAGAGGCGATTGATCAGAATACGGTATTTGATTTTGTGCAGTCCCTAAAAGCGTCGGAATTTTTTGTGGATGTGAATTTGAAAGAATCAAAAGACGCGGAAATCAAATCAGAAAAAGGATACGCGTTTTTTGTGATACAATGCGGGATTAAGAGGTAGAGACGCGATAAATCGCGTCTCTACGCGGATGCGATTTGCGGGTATTGAAACGCAAATGTAAAGACGCGATAAATCGCGTCTCTACGCGGATGCGATTTGCGGGTATTGAAACGCAAATGTAAAGACGCGATAAATCGCGTCTCTACGCGGATACGATTTGCGGGTATTGAAACGCAAATGTAAAGACGCGATAAATCGCGTCTCTACGCGGATGCGATTTGCGGGTATTGAAACGCAAATGTAAAGACGCGATAAATCGCGTCTCTACGCGGATACG
>JBDRBY010000019.1:0-37834 GCA_043822245.1 Candidatus Omnitrophota bacterium | reverse complement strand
TAGTCTTTACCCGACAATCATCTAATACCTGTTTCCACTGCGGAATTGCCTCATCTGTCTTTAAATGATGTCGGTAATGAATCTCGTCTCGTCCTCTCACAAAGCGGAAGATAGCATGACAATCCACGTAATAACTTAATGTAATTAATAGGGACGTCACCTATTTATTTAAACAAAAAGAAAGGTAGACGATTACGTAATTAGAATCTGCTAAAAAAGCTTTTGCGAAATTTTTCACAATATTCCCCGCGAAACTCTCTTAGTATTTTTCTGAAAAATCCACTATTTTATACTATATTGCTACATCCTTACCATTGCCAGCTTGAGATTCATCCACAGAATTCGACTCGGATAGCTCTGGACAATAAAAAAGAGCATCCTTTTTGCTTTTTTATAAATAGGTGACGTCCCTATTTAGCATTGAGATTCATCCACAGAATTCGACTCGGATAGCTCTGGACAATAAAAAAAGAGCATCCTTTTTGCTTTTTTATAAATAGGTGACGTCCCTATTTAGCACATACTATCCCCTATTCACTATAAACTCTCCGCACGCGGTCTGTTATCGCGGCTAGAATTTCGTAGGGGATGGTGCCGGCTAATTTCGCGACTTTGCAGGCGGAGATTTCGGAGTTTTGTTGTCTGCCTATCAGGACAACTTCATCCGCTATTTTTACATTCTCTATGTGCCCTACATCCAAGAGCGTTTGGTCCATGGTTACCATACCGACAATTCTCGCGTATTGCCCATTAATAAGCGCTTCCGCTCTGTTTGACAAAATTCTGCCGTAGCCGTCGGCGTAACCTATCGGGATAGTTGCTATCTTTGTGTGTTTTTGGGTTATATATGTGCGGCCGTAACTTATCGCCCTGCCCGGAGGAGTATCTTTAAGATGAACTATTTTAGTCTTTAGGCTCATAACCGGTTTTAAAACAAATTTAGACTGAAAATCTTCTTTTGGATACACGCCATAAAGAAGGATTCCCGTCCTGACTAAATTCATGTGGGAACTTTTCCAATCAACTAACGCTATACTATTCGCCGCGTGTTTATATTTAACGCTAATTCGCGCGCTTTCCGCGCCTTTAAGGACATTTTCGAAAGAATCTATTTGCAAAGAGGTCATTATTTTATCTCTGCCGGCTGAAGAAAAATGTGTGTATATTCCTTCCAGCTCTATCTCGTTTTTAGAATAAACTTTTTTGATAAAATCAACCGCTTCTTCGTGCCATATACCGATACGGCCCATACCGGTATCTACTTTGACATGTACTTTTGGCCTCAGGGATGTTCCTTTCGCTATGGATACAAGTAGGGATAATGATTGTTCATCGCACAAAGTCAGGGTTATGTTGTTACGCGCGGCCACTTTTGCTTCTTCTTCAAGGACAGAACCTAAAACAAGTATGGCGGTACTAATACCATCCATCCGTAGCTTTAAGGCTTCGTCCACGGTCGCGACACCAAGATAATTTACCCCTTCTTCGACTAACACCCGGCCAACACGCAGCAGCCCATGGCCGTACGCGTTTGCCTTAACTACCGCGAGAATATCAACCTTTGTTTTCTCAACAAGGCCGCGGATGCACGCCAAGTTGCTCCTTATCGCATTAATATCTATCTCTAACCATGTTGGCCGGTAATTCATGTTTTGCCTACTTTTTCGCGGGAGCCAGGCAGGCCTGGCTCCTACGGGAATGATTGCTTCGCTCCGCCCGCAATAACACGGGTTTTCGAATTTTTCAAATTCGAATATTACATTCTTTCGCGTGAAGATATAAGGGTTCCAGAGTTTCAGGGTCGTCTGTTTGCCCAGAGAGGGCTTTTTCGTATCCAACGCGCGCTATCTCTACCGCTCTGGGGTACCAATCCGTGTTTTTGTTGTATTTCGCTAACGTGTATTGGGACAAAATTTCTTTATACGGCTCTACCGCGTCACCGACAAAAAGTATTTCAAAGCCTATTTTTTCTAAGAACTCTCGCGCGTCTGTTAAAAGATAATCTGTAACTCTTTTTGGGGTTCCTTGTGAATAATCATAAATCGCGGTGTATATTTTTTGTTTTCGCGCGTCAAGAAAAGGCGCGATATACCCTTTTGTTTTGGGGAAATTTTTAACAATCGCGTCCATGGTCACAACTCCCGCTATTTTACATGAAACCACCATGGCTATAGCCTTAACTGTTGCCACTGCTATCCGCAAACCGGTAAAAGAACCGGGGCCGAGCCCTACACATATTAACTCAATTTCTTTTATGTTCCATTTTATCTTTTTCAGCATTTTTTCTATTGCGGGAATTAAAAGCTCATTGTGCCGAATTCCCACGTTTTTATGAAATTCAGCCTTTACCGCCCTATTTTCAAGGCATGCTATGGTTAAAAACTTTGTCGAAGTATCGAACGCGAGTATTTTCACTTTTTGTCACCTATCTTTTTGAAAAAAATTTTTCTTTCTTCCGGGGCCCTGCCATATTCTATAGTTATTTCAAGATACTCTTCAGGCAAGGCGTCCCGCACTTTATCCGCCCATTCAACTACCGTAATTCCATTTCCGTAAAAATATTTTTTATAATCAATCGTTTCCATAAAATCTTTTGAATCAAGCCTATACACATCGAAATGATATAAATTTTTAAAGCCTTGGTATTCTTTTAATATTACGAAAGACGGGCTATTCACGTAAAGGTAATCTTTGAGGCCTAATCCTTTTGCCAGCCCTTTAACAAACATAGTTTTACCCGTGCCCAAATCTCCTATAAGAGCGATAAACGCGCCCCGTTTAAGCGAACCGCCCACCCGTTCCGCCAAGGCCATCGTCTCTTCAGGAGAATGTGTTATTGTGTTAGTTATCATTTGTGTATTATAGCTCCACTATTCACTATTCACTAAACATACCGTCGAATACGGTAGTTTAAATCCCCCCTAACCCCCCTTTTTCAAAGGGGGGAATCCCTCTATACCCTATACGCTATCCGCTATACGCTAAATATGCTCATACCCCCGCGCGTTAAGCTTACTAACTCGACCTTCTTTACCTACTAGAATTAATCCTTCTTTTTTCTCCACAATCTCGCCTATAACAAAATAGTCAGGTGCTTTTTTTATCTTTTTTAGATCTAAAAACAATTTTCTTACTGTTTTTGGATCCATCGTAAAAAGCAATTCAAAACTTTCGCCGTAATACAACGCGTCGCTTAAGGTTAATCCCTTTGAAAGAGGAATCGCGTCTTCATAAAGCCGCGCTCCGACCTTACTTTCAGCGCATATTCGGCCCATGTCCAAAGCGATGCCGTCTGAAGAATCTATCATAGAGTTAACCTTGCACCGCTTCACTAAAAACCGGGCTTCTTCAAGGCGCGGGATAAAACTTAAATGCTCCTTTCTGCCGTTTCTTACAGGGCCGGTTATTAAAATCACATCTCCTTTTTTGGCACCTGACCGTGAAACTAAGAATTTTTTTTCAACAAACCCGATAATCGAAACATCAATCACCAATTTGTGAGACCGAACAGTGTCTCCGCCTAGCACCTTAATTCCGTAATCTTTACAGATGCCGAATATCCCGTCATATACAGCATTAATCCGGCTGGTTTTCATCCCCACAGGTACACCAATCGACACTGTGATATACCTCGGCCGGCCTCCCATGGCGGAAATATCACTTATGTTAACACATACAGCTTTTCGGCCTATTGCTCTGTACGAATCTTTTTTTATGTCAAAGTGCGTGCCTTCGGCCAGCATATCGCTGGCCCATAGAAGGTACTGCTTTTTGTCATACTCCAACACCGCGCAATCATCTCCAATACCAAGTTTTACGCCCTTACCCTGCTTGCCTGCTTGTTTTCTTATATGGTTTATAATTTTCAATTCTCTCATGACTAGTAGTTATACCAATTCCGCGTTTCCAAACATAAAATCCCTCTTAATCTCCCTTTTTCAAAGGGAGAAATTGACGTTTGTTACAATCCCGCGTCCCCACACATGAAATCCCCCTTTGAAAAAGGGGGAAAGAGGGGGATTTATGTCTTCTACCGTCCGGGACAGTCGGGACGAACGTCCCGGACGGTAGAAGACGGTAGAATACCCTTTATTTGTTTTCTGTTCGGCTTTCGGATTACTCCGCGTTCTGTAATAATCGCGCTGATCAACTTCGCGGGGGTGATATCAAACGCCGGGTTTTTTACTTCCACATTTTTTATCGTCACATATTCTTCGCCAAATTTTCTTACTTCCTGGGGTGAACGTTCCTCAATAGGGATATCTTTCCCGCTTCGAGAAGAAAGGTCAAATGTTGAAAACGGAGCGGCCACATAAAAAGGTACTTTATGATATTTCGCGGTAATCGCGAGGCTGTAAGTCCCGATTTTGTTAGCTGTGTCCCCGTTTGAAGCAATTCGGTCCGCGCCCACTATAACCGCGTCAATATCCCCTTTTTCCATAAGAAAAGAGGCCATATTATCACAAATTAGTGTCACGGGAATTCCTTCCCGCGTAAGTTCCCACACTGTAAGGCGCGCGCCCTGAAGGCGGGGCCGCGTTTCATCCGCATATACACGTTTTATGTTCTTCTTAGCTGAAAAGATAACCCCCAAAGCCGTTCCATACCCGCCCGTGGCAAGGCCGCCCGCGTTACAATGAGTCAAAACGGTTGAACCTTTCTTAATAAGTTTGGCGCCGTGTTTTCCTATCAAACGGCATATTTTTTTGTCTTCGTCAAGAATAGCGTTTGCCTTGTTAAGAATTACACGTTTCAGATCATTGACTGATTTTTTCTTGTTTTCATCAACTACTTCTTCCATTCGTTCCAACGCCCAAAAAAGATTCCGGGCCGTAGGGCGAGACCCTGCCAGATATTTTATTGTTTTTATAACGTCTTTTTTAAAATCGCCGTATTTTTTCGCGCGGCTCGCGCGCACGCCTAGATACACCCCAAAAGCGCCCGCTATCCCTATTGCCGGAGCCCCTCGAATTTTCATTTTTTTTATAGCCTCGTACATGTCCTTCGCCGTTTTACACGCCGCGTAACGCGTCCTGAGCGGCAGAAGGGTTTGGTCTATCAATTCAACTTTATTATTTTTCCATCGTATAGTGTCGTATTTCATAATGAGATTGTATCGGCAAAGGCGTGCCTGTACCCGTAAGGGTGACTTTGCCCTACTTAGCCAATGTATCTTACAAGGAACACAAGAAAAACCATGGTAACGTTATGCGTAATGTGTACTGTAATTGAAGAAACAAGTGACCCTGTTCTTTCATAAAGATATGTTAAAAGCAAACTTAGCGCGATTATTGGAAAAAATCCCACGATATGGGCGTGCAGTACCGAAAATAAAATCGAAGTGCTTATCACCGCCCAAAATACACCAATCTTTTTTCGCGCGGCAGGATACATAAAACCTCGAAAAAATATTTCTTCCGCGAACGGCCCGAAAACAGCGGCAAAAAGCGCTGAAAACCATAAAACCCCCGTATTCTTTTCTTCAATAAAAAGCCGGACTATAGGCTGAACTGGAGGCTTATATCCTAGAAATTTTGTTACGAAAAAAGTAACTAGTAATATCAAAAGAAGAACCGGCAGAAGCGCGACATACCCTGCCGCGCCGTAAAAAACATTTCTAAAAAATTTTTTTAAACAAAATCCTATGGCCGACATATCCTGTTTATACTTTTTTAGCACAAAATATAAAATGACACTTATGCCGACTATATTCATTACAGCTGTGTTAAAAACCATACGAAAATTATTATTGTCAATAAGCGGAAAGACGTGTGCAGTGAAACTCTGCAAAATCATAACCACGTAAGCAAAGGCGACAAATATTAATATCACACGGAAAACATCGCTAATATGCCATTCAGGCGAAAGCGTCTGTACCGCCAGCAGTCGAATTGGCTTTTTTTTAATCCAATGTTCGATGAGATAAAAATCCAAAACAAACCCCACAAATATCAGAAAAAGCATTATCAGATTCAAAATACCTAAAAAAAGATACAGTATGGGATTGTCTACTGCCAGACTTTGGAGTTTTTCCTGTCGCAGTTTTATGTCCTCTTCATCAAATAATGATTTTTTAGCTTTTTCGGAATGGGCCTCGCTTATTTTTTGTTCCACAGAAAGTTCTTTCGGTTTTTTTTCAAACAAAATTAAAACATTCACTCCAATAATAAAGATTAAAAGCGCGGTGTACAGCTTATTTTTACGTATTGTCTGAAAAAACTTCTTCATGTTTTTTTAGTTCACGGGGTTCGCTTCGCCAGATCGGGATGACGCGAGAAATTATCCCACAACATCCAATTGCCTTAGCCGGAACTCGGCGCCTAATTCTTTGGCTATGGCGCGGCATCCGGCGACAGCTTGCACACCAATTATATCCAAACATGTTATTTCAACTGTAATACCACCCGCGCGGCACTCTTTTATAAAACTTAAGACCGCGCCATGCGTATCTTGCCCAAAAACCGGCAGGCATAATTTATCGAATATATCGGCGCTCGGCGCGTTTAAACTGACTGAAACTCTATCCACAAGATCCTTTATCTCAGAAACTATATCCCTTCCGGCTATGAGGCTGCCCTCTCCATTAGTTGTTAATCTGACTTTGCCGCCTTTTTCTTTTATATAAGCGGATATTTTTTTTATCGCTCCTAAACGCAGAGTGGGCTCTCCATATCCGCAGAATACTATCTCCTTATACTTTGAGACATCGCCCAGAGAAGAGATTATTTCCTCTACCGTGGGCTCCGCGCTTAATTTAAGATCATAGCCGCTCACATAATTAGAATGCTGGCGGACACAAAAAGTACAGCGATTGGTACAGCGATTGGTAATGTTAAGGTACAGCGAATCTCTTATCTCGTACACTATTTTACCATTCTTTTCAATACCTAAACCAAAGAGCTGATCCGCGTTACGCGTCGTTATTTCAGCTGTCTTCTCAGGCTCTAAATCATACGCTTCTTTGTAAACCGGTAAAAGCTCGGTAATATACGCCGGTTCGTTTCTTTTTCCTCGAAAAATCCCTGGAGCGAGAAACGGAGAATCTGTTTCCAAAAGAAGCCTCTCTAATGGGACATGCTTTATTAAATCTCTCAAATTTGAGGCTTTTTTAAATGTTATGTTGCCTGTAAAAGAAATGTGCAGGCCCAGAGTAAGCGCCTTTCGCAGGAAAACTTCATCAGCGGAGAAACAATGCATAACGCCTTTTACCGGAGGCGGCATGTTTTCTTTTAAGACATCCAAGAAATCTTCGTCGGCGTCACGATTATGGAAGATAATTGGCAAATCAAGCGTCTTTGCCAACAAAAGGCTTTTTTTGAAAAGTTTTTTTTGATTTTCTTTTTTTGAATACCCTTTAAAATAATCTAACCCTATCTCACCTATCGCGATAATTTTATCCTCCGTAACAGCCAGATCCCTCAATACTGCTATATCCTTATCACTAACTTTGTCAGCATCGTGCGGATGTATGCCAACTCCGGCAAAAATAAAACTATATTTTTTCGCTAATTTTACGGCATTTATACTGTTTTCAAGGCTGGAAGCAGGAACTATCACGCGCGCGACACCTTTATCCCGCGCTCGATCCAAGACCGCGTCCAAGTCATCTTTATAATCCGGAAAATCCAAATGGCAATGAGTATCTATCAGCTTCATAATATTTTCCCCGCGTCATAAAAATGCCATGCGGGCCTGTCCACTACAGGATTGTCAATTATAACAATTCCAGGTATGTGACTGGACATAATAATAAATTCATTCAAATGGATATTCTTATGATGCTTTGGTAAATCCAACCATGACTTTTTCGCGATATTCCCATATTGATTTAACACCATAGTTTCATTTTCGACTATACCAAAAATCTCCCCATGATTATATGTACAAACGGTTACATAATAATATCCATCTTTTGAATAATCGTACCCTTTTATTCTCCTTGGTTTACTTGGTTTGAATATATTGGTCATTATGTTTCTAGCCACTGGTATTTTTTCTTTCTCATTTACATTTATTGTATTCTCGGGAATAGCGGATTACTTTTGGCTATTTTTGTGCCGGCGGGGAATTTGCGCCAATTCGGCTGGCCGCTTTTGTCGTTATTCAATAGCTCTTTACCCTGCTCTTCAACTTCTCCCTTAAGCCCCAGCTGAAGCCACATTTTTCGCGCCGTACCAGGCATAAATGAGTATAGATTTATGGCGATTACTAGTAAAACTTCTAAAAGATCCGCGATAATAAACTTTATTGTTTCCATATCGCCTTTTTTCGAGTATTCCCACGGGGCTGATTCTTCAATATACTTATTCGCTTTTCCCACAACCCGCGTTATTTCTTCTATAGCTTCTTTTATCAAAAGCTCCGGAGACAACAATTTCTCTTTTACTGCCGAAGAAAGCGCGCGCGCAGCTTCTTCAATCTTCCGGCCGCGCGAGAGTTGTTCTTTGTCAACAGCCCCATCCTTAACTAAAGGCGAAATGCCGTCAAAATATTTCTCTACCATTGTAAGCGTTCTATTTAAAAGGTTTCCCAGGTCATTCGCGAGGTCACTATTATAAATTCTGACTAAAGCGTCTTCACTGAAAGAACCGTCCTGGCCGAGAGTTACAGTCCGTAAAAGAAAATATCTTAACGCGTCTACGCCGTATTTATACGAAAGTTCTACCGGATTAACCGCGTTTCCCCTGGATTTTGACATCTTCTCTTCGCCCATTTTCCACCATCCATGAGCAAAAATAGTTTCGGGCAATTCGATACCCATACTTTTAAGCATTATGGGCCAGTAAACAGCGTGATGCCGGAGAATATCTTTCGCGATTACATGAAAATTAGCGGGCCAGAAATCCTTAAACCTGCCGCAAGCTTTAAGAGCTGAAACATAATTAATAAGCGCGTCAAACCAGACATACACAACATAATCTTTATCAAATGGGAGTCCAACCCCCCAGGACATCCTGTATTTAGGCCGTGATACACATAAATCCGTTAATTCTTCGCGCAAAAAACTAAGGACTTCATTTTTTCGAAAACGCGGCATAATAAACAACGGATTATCTTCAATATACTTAACCAGCCAATCTTGATATTTACTTGTGCGGAAAAAATAATTCTTTTCCCTGATGTGTTCCACCTGTCTTTTACACTCCGGGCACAAGCCGCCGGTAATCTCTTTCTCCTGCCAAAAAGTTTCGCAGGGAGTACAAAAATACCCGTCATATTCCCCCTGGTAAATATCGCCCTTTTTCCGCATTTCATTCAAAAAAAACTGAACCTGCTTTTTGTGGGCTTTATCCGTAGTACGTATAAAATAGTCATACTCTATGTCCAATTTCTCCCAGGTATTTTTAAAATTAATTACAATCGAATCCACAAAATCCTTTTCTTTTCCCTTTTGAAATCCTTTTTTCAGGCTGGCTTCTTCAATTTTTTCTCCGTGCTCATCTGTGCCGGTAAGAAAAAAAACTTCATACCCTAAAAGTTTGTGATAACGGCTGAGAGAATCCACAATAATCTGGGTATAGGCGTGCCCAATGTGCGGAGCGGCGTTTACGTAGTATATGGGTGTTGTGATATAAAATTTTTTCATAATTTTTAATTTTTCATTTTAAACTTTTTTATCCGCCCTTTATCTCTTCAAGTTTTACTTCTTTAACTTTTCCCTCACCCAGATCAACGGTGAGAGTACCCTTAAGAGGATTAATCGCCACGACTTTTCCTTTCACAGAGTCTATTTTTATTTCCTTACCCAATTTAGGCATACCTTTGAGGCCCTCCAGATAATTCTTATATTCATAGCCCAAACAACACATCAACCGGGCGCATATACCTGAGATCTTTGACGGGTTAAGCGGAAGGTTCTGCATCTTTGCCATTTTTATGGTAACCGGCTCAAAATCCTTTAAATAAGACATACAGCAAAGTTCCCTTCCGCACGGGCCATGGCCTCCAAGCATCCTTGCTTCGTCTCTGACTCCAATCTGTCTTAATTCAATACGCACACGAAAAATACTGGCAAGGCTTCTTACTAAGGTTCGAAAATCGACTCTGTTTTCTGAAGTAAAATAAAAAATAACTTTTGACCTGTCAAAAGAATATTCCGCGTCTATAAGTTTCATCGGCAGGTTATGTTCCACTATTTTTTTCCCACAGATGTTCATTAATTCTTTTGTTTTGGCCGTGTTCTTAGCAATCTGTTTTTCGTCCCAGGGATTGGTTTTTCTAATCACCTTTCGTGAAAATTTTTCTTTGGTTTTTATTCCAGAAACCGATTCGTTCGGCGCTAAAATCACGCCATACTCCAGGCCTTTCTCGGCTTCCACTATGACCCTGTCTCCCGCTTCCAGTTTTAAGCCTCCGGCAATAAAAACTTTTATCTCACCCGCTGCTCTAAGTTGTACTTGTACCGTTTCCTGCATGTTTCGTCTCCTTATATGTCACATATTGCACATGTAGAATGAAAAATTTAAACTTTTCTATACGCTATACGCTATCATTTGCGCGGCAAGTTTTGGGTTAACATTACCCAAAAGCGCGGTTTTTATGTCAATAAGCCGTTCCATTACGAAATATATCTTCTCCGTTGAATATTCTTTAAAAAAACTATACATCTTTGTGCCGATTATATCTTTATTCACAATCACGTTTTCATCACATTCTTTTCCTACCGCGATGTCACGGAAAAACATTATCATCATCTCCAAATCTTCTAAGAGAATATTTTTCTCATCATGTTTCCAGTTTGAACACAACAAACCCTCCTGATTCACAAAATCGTTCAGACCCGAAATTACTTCATTTTTTTTGTCCATCACACATTCATCTATCATCATCAAAGCCCTGCCGGGCGAGCCTTGAGAAAAATACGCGAGAAAAGCGGCAAACGCTTCATCAGCATCCGTTACTTTTTCCATAATTATGTCTTTAGTATCTTCCACCGATAAAGGCCTGAATTGTACTTCCGTGCAACGAGAAATCACCGTGGGGAGTAATAGTTCTTTCCTGTCTGTAATAAGGATTAGAATAGAGTTTCCCGGGGGCTCTTCCAATACTTTCAAAAGGGCGTTGCACGCTTCCTGTGTCATCATATGGGCGTCTTCAATCACGCATATGTTAACCGGCGATTCATACGGTTTAAGGCTTAATAACTCCTTCACTTTCCGTATTTCTTCAATTTTTATAGCCTTGTTTTTTTCCGGTTTTATCCAGGCCGCGTCCGGATGTTCAAAAATACTTATCCGGCGGCACGTTGGACATACCCCGCACGCCTCTTGTTTGTTGTTTTTATTCGGACAAATTAGCGCTGTGATAAAAGCTTTAGCTGTAAGAACACGGCCCACTCCCCGAGGCCCGGAAAAAAGATAGCTTGAGACTACCCTTCCAAGCGAAAGACTCTTGGAAAGATATCGCAACGCGTTACTCTGGCCTTTTATATCTTGAAATAAAACCATATACCTCTTTCTTCACACGGCTGTGCACTTCTTCAACATTACCGGATACTTTTATAACTTTTATTTTTTCTGAAAACTTTTCCGCGAGATCCAAATACCCTGATCTGACCCTCTCGTGAAAAGCCTTTTCTCTTTTTTCCATTCTATCACATGAACCTACGGCCTTCGCGCGGGAGAGGCCTGTATCAACATCTATATCCAATAAAATCGTAAGATCCGCTTTAACATCGCCGCGGCTGGCAGAATCTATATTTTCGATAAACCCAGCCTCAAGGCCGAGCCCGTAGCCCTGATACGCGTAGGTCGCGATATTAAAACGATCACATATAACTATTTTGCGTTCTTCAAGAGCCGGAGAAATAACTTCTTCTATGTGCTGCGCCCTGTCTGCTTCAAAAAGAAAAAGTTCCGCTTTTTTATCCATCCGGAGATCGTCTTTCTCCAAAAGGATATCTCTTATCTTCAGGCCTAATGGTGTGCCTCCCGGCTCCATTGTATGAATAACATCATATCCGAAAGACAAAAGATCTTCATGCAAAAGACGCGACTGCGTGCTTTTTCCGCATCCTTCCGGGCCCTCAAACGCTATAAAAAGTCCTTTTGTCAGTTTTTTCGCCATGTCGGGCCTTTTGGAGTATCCTCTACTATTACTCCCATCGCCGTAAGTTTCAGGCGCAATTCATCCGCGGATTTGTAATCTTTTTTGCTTCTGGCTTCCTGTCTCAAAGTAATTAGTTTTTTTATCTCGCGCGTAATATTTTCCTCAAGCTGAAATGTTTTAAGCGTTAGCCCCAGAATATTGGAAAAACGTAAAACATAATTCTTAATGGCGGACGTTAGATGTTTTTTACCATCAACAGAAATATCTGACCTTGCCAAATACTCATTTCCCTGTTTAACCGCCTCAAATATAACGGATAAAGCCACGGGCGTGTTGAAATCATCATCCATAGCCGCGTCATATTTTTCCCGCAAATTATTCACAAAAGTTTGTGACGGAGTTATGTGTTCAGCTTTGACAAAAGGATTTCGTTTCAATCGGTCAACCTTATCGAAAAAAATCATAATTCTTTCTTTAATCCGCCGGGCCTCTTCCATTTTATCTTCGCTATAATCCATGCCGCTTCGATAATGACTTGTTAAAAAAGCTATTTTTAACAAGTCCGGGTCTTTATATTTTTCCATGAAGTCAGATATCGTCACGTAATTGCCCAATGATTTGGACATCTTTTCTCCCTGGACAGTTACCAACCCATTGTGTATCCAATAATTGGCAAACGATTCTCCTGTCGCCGCTTCTGCCTGGGCAATTTCATTCTCGTGATGCGGAAAAATTAAATCAAGCCCTCCTCCATGAATATCAAACCGCGGGCCGAGAATACGCGTGCTCATAACGGAACACTCAATATGCCATCCAGGCCGGCCCATTCCCCAGGGGCTTTGCCAGAGGGGTTCTTCAGGTTTTGCTTCTTTCCATAAAATAAAATCCAAGGCATATTGTTTTTTTTCATCAACTTCAACACGCGCTCCATGTATCATCTCATCTTTCTTCTGCCCGGAAAGCTTTCCATACGCCTTAAACTTTTCCACACTAAAGTAGACACTCGCGCCAGAGACGTAGGCGTACCCCTTATCTATCAAAACTTGTATAAACTCTATCATCTCGGGAATGTTCTCCGTGGCTTTTGGTTCACAATCAGGAGCTTGTATTCCCAATAACTCCATCTGGCAGTGATAAAGTCTGAGATAACGCACGGCAACTTCTTTAACGCTCTCTTTTAATAGAACTCTCGACACTCCTTCTTCTATCTCAGCCAATTCTTCTTTGGCCTTTTTTATTATTTTGTCGTCAATGTCCGTAACATTTCTAACAAAATATACTTCCAGGCCTTTATGCTCAAAATGCCTTCTTATCATGTCAAAAATATAAGCACTGCGGGCATGGCCTATATGAGGTACGTCGTAAACAGTCGGACCGCACACATACATCTTTACCTTATTTTTTTCTAAAGGTATAAATTCTTCTTTTCCACGCGTCAGCGTGTTATAGATCTTCATCCCATATCCCTCTCTTCACTATCCACTATTCACTATTTATTTTTATCCTGGTCCTGGTAATCCGCGATTTCTGCCTCAATATGATCTATTTCATGCTGGAGCCTCTCCAATGCTTGCCCAAGCGGATCCGGCAGAAGTGTATGCTCAAGATTTATTCCTGCTGGAATCCGGCCGCCTTTTCTTTTAGCCACGCGTCCAGGCACTCCCACTACGGTCGAATCAGGCGGAACATCCCTGAGGACAACCGCGTTAGCCCCAATTAAAACATTATTGCCTATCTCAATATTACCCAGAATCTTCGCTCCGGCGCCCACAACTACGTTATCTCCCAAAGTAGGGTGCCTCTTCCCTTTTTCCTTACCTGTCCCGCCTAAAGTTACTCCTTGAAACAACGTAACATTATCTCCAATAACAGCAGTCTCGCCAATTACCACTCCCATTCCATGATCAATAAAAAGTCCTTTGCCTATCCGCGCGCCGGGATGGATTTCAATGCCGGTTAAGGCTCTCGCGAATTGCGAAACAACACGGCCCGCGCATGGAATACAAAGTTTTCTTAACACGCTCGCGATTCTATAGAAAATAACCGCGTGCAGGCCCGAATAGGTAAAAATTATCTCCGCGTAATTAGATGCCGCTGGGTCCCTTTCCTTGGCCGCTTTTATCTCACTTAAAAAAAAGACACGCGAGAATATGTACCACAGCGCTAATAAGCCAACAAATATGGTAATCACGTTAAAAAAAATCGGCATCTAGTTCTCCTTCCTCCCTAATTTTCAGAATATCGGCAACGGCGTGCCTTTGCCCTACAGTTTTTTTCATCTGTCAATAATCTTTGTCCTACAATTTTTTGGTATTTGCCACCAATAACGCGACCACATAGGCCGATACCGCTTCTCCTGTTCCAATGCTTCCTAAGCCTTCCGCGGTTTTAGCTTTTATACTCACTGTTTTTTTGGGTATCCCCAGGACATTACTTATACGCGCGATGATTTTCTCACGGTACAATTTTATCTCCGGCTTTTCCAGGACTATCACGCAGTCTATGTTATTGACGCAAAATCTTTCTTGTTCCAGGATATCCCTAACTTTTAGCAGAAGCTTACTGCCGGCAATGCCTTTATACTTAAGGTCTGTATCCGGAAAATGTATCCCGATATCCCCCTTGCCCAAAGCGCCTAATATGGCGTCACAAACAGCGTGAATAAGAACGTCTCCGTCAGAATGGCCTTCCGGTCCCCTCTCGAAATCGATCTCTACCCCGCCCAAAATCATTTTGCGGCCGCGTGTAAGCCTGTGTATGTCGTATCCTATGCCAATGCGCATTGTAAGCTCCTTTATCGTCGCTCGTCGCTCGTCGCTCGGGGGTCGCCTAGCGACCAGCGACGGGAGACGGGCGATGGGCCCTCACCTTCTTCCAATTTCGCGAATATCATCCTACCGGCGGAGGTTTGCAATACGCTCGAAACGGTTACATCCACATTTTTACCTATCAATCTTTTAGCGTTATCCACAACTACCATAGTGCCGTCATCTAGAAAAGCGACTCCTTGACTTTTTTCTTTGCCTTCTTTCCTCACGACAACAGTCATTTTTTCTCCGGAAAAAACAACCGTCCGAACCGCGTTCGCGAGATTATTTATACTTAATATTTTCACTCCTTCAAGTTTCGCAATCTTGGCAAGATTAAAATCGTTAGTAATAATTTGGCAGTTTAAAATTTTAGCCAACCGCACTAGTTTAGCATCTACTTCTTTAATTTCAGAAAGCCCTTCGTCATGGATAATCACTTCCGTTCCTGAAATAGATTTGAGCTTCTCCAGCATATCCAGGCCTCTACGGCCTCTATTACGTTTCGTGCCATCCGAACTATCAGCAACCTGGTGCAATTCCTGCAAAATAAACCGGGGAATCACAAGCCTTCCAGAAATAAAACCTTCTTCGCATATACCGGCAATCCTTCCATCTATGATAACGCTCGTATCCAACAAAAAAGTCTGGTCTTTTTGGTCTTCCCGAGAAAAACGCACATACGGAATTATAATATTAAACTCATCTTTCCCTTTTATGGAAATTACCATGCCAAGATAACAGAAAATAAGGGTCGATATTATTTGAAAAGTGGAATAGAAAATTTCATCCGCGGGCAGAAGCCTTACTATCAAAGTAATCATCCATGCCATAAAAAATCCGAAAATAAGGCCAAAAGCTGCCGCGGAAAGATTTCTTAAAGATATACTTCTCAGCCTTATTTCGATTAATATCAGAAAAAGGCCCCCCACGAACCCAATTCCAGCTCCCACCAATGAACTGCCTTTAGCCAAAGACGGCAATAACTGCCCTAAACAATACCCGCAAACCACGCTCAAAATCAGGAAAAAAATCCTTATAAATTTTACAGTCATAACAATTCACATCCTTTCTCTCGGTTCATAGTTCTCAGTTCGCAGTTCATCGCCTGCGAACCATTTTTCAATCCATGGAGCCCGTAGCCTGTTTTTAAACCCCTTCTACAGCCCTTCGCTACACACTATACGCTATTTTTCGGTTTATGAAGAAGTTTCCAGGGGTGATCTTTGATATCGTTTACAAAACTCTTTAAATCTTTGTAAATATCATCTTCCAAAAGAAGCTTGCCCAAAGTCCCTTCTGCCGTGTTTATTTTACTAAAAACACTGTTGATGTTGTTGTACAAAGTTTCATCAACTAAAAGTTTCCCCAAGGTTCCTTTCCCCTCTTCAATATGTTTTATTACTTCCGAAACGGACATAACAAACTCGTTCATTGTTTCAACTTGATTGCTTATGCTTATAGGGTTCGTCCCGATAACCACGTCTCCAAACTGCAAAAATCGTTTGCCTGTTCCCGGAGTTATTTCAAGATATTGTTCCCCCAAAAGGCCAAGAGTATTGATGCTGAACTCAGCGTCTTCTTCAATCTTTACCTTTTCATCAATCCATACATAAAGTTTAACACGCATTCTACCGGCATCTTTGTCATAATAAATCTCTATATCCTTTACTTCGCCGGTATGAACACCTGATACTCTAACCGGCGCGTTTTTGCCTATTCCATTCACGTAATCAAACAACACTTGAATATCATACCCTTTTTTAAACATATAAAGATCCTTTATGGAGAACACAATCAAGAACATAAGAAAAATACCTACGCCGATAAATAAGCCAACTTTTAATTCAAGCCTCTCGTTTCTAAACATCTGTCCCCCTTTTCAGTTATCAGTTACCAGTTATCAGTCACCAGCTATCAATGACTAACATCCGTTCACTGATAACTGTTCACTGATAACTGTTTACTGGTAACTGTTCACTGATAACTGATCACTGATAACAGTTAACAGTTAACTGTTCACTGTTAACTGTTCACTGACAACTGTTTCCGCTTTACCTCCTATAAACTGCTGAACAATAGGATTTTTGGAACACTTTATTTCCTTTGGCGTACCTGTTTCTATGATGTGCCCTTCGTAAAGCACGCTGATCCTATCCGCTATCTTGTACGCGCTTTTCATATCATGTGTCACTGTAACAGACGTTATTCTAAGGGTATCGTGTAAATAACGTATCAGGTTATTTATAACATCTCCCATTATCGGATCAAGGCCGGTTGTCGGCTCATCAAACAAAATTATCTTGGGCGACATACTTATCGCCCTTGCCAAACCTACTCTTTTTTTCATACCCCCTGAAAGTTCCGAGGGTTTAGAATCTTCTATCCCCTCAAGCCCAACTAATTTAAGGCATTTTTCTATACGGCGTTTTATCGCTTTTGGCGACATATCAGTATATTCAAAAAGCTGAAAACCAACGTTTTCCATTACATTTAACGAATCCAAAAGCGCCGCGCCTTGAAAAAGCATACCAAAATTTAAACGTATTTTATCCAGCTCTTTACTGCTTACAAGCGCGATATCCGTACCATCTATCAACACACTGCCTGAATCCGGCCTCATAATTCCGATTATATGCTTTAAGAGCACACTCTTCCCGCACCCGGAACGGCCAATTATTACCCTCGATTCTCCGGTATTAATCGTCAAATCCAGATCCTTTAAGACAACTTGTCCGTTAAATGATTTGTTTATTTTTTTTAGTTCAATCATATGCCATTATTCCGACCGCTCACAGAAAAAGGGTGGTGGATACCCTTTTTCCATTGCTACCGCATAAAATAAAAAAGTGCCGTAAAAAAACAATCCGCCACGATAATCAAAATAAAACTTCTCACAACACTGGATGTTGTGGCTCTGCCCACACCTTCCGCGCCTCCCTTTGAATGTATCCCTTCAAAACACGCGATGGATGCTATTATGATCGCGAAAGAAAAGCTTTTAATCAGGCCGGTCACAACATCCTTAACTGCTAACGGCTCGTATGTCATTCTTAAATACATCTCGTGGGTTATGTTAAGCTTGCCTACACCTATTAAATACCCGCCAACAATTCCAAAAAAATCCGCGTATATGGTTAAAAGCGGCAACATCACGATAAGCGCTATAAAACGTGGAACTACCAAATACTGCACGGGATTAGTTGACAATGTCTCCAAAGCTTCAATCTGTTCCGTAACTTTCATAGTCCCAAGTTCTGCGGTTATAGCCGCGCCAGAGCGCCCTGCGACTATAAGCGCGGTTAATACAGGGCCTAATTCCCGTGTCATAGAAAGCGCGACAAGCGAAGCTATATACATCTCAGCGGATACCTTCTGCATCTGATAAGCGCTTTGCAGGGCTAAAACTATACCCGTAAAAAGGCTTATCAGTAACACTATGGGAACACTTGCTACTCCTACTTTACTCATCTGCTGGAGGATCTGCCATTTGCGCGGGCGCGGAGCAAACATCCAAAAACAAGTCTGCCCAAAAAGTACCGCTATCCCGCCAAAATATAGAAAAAAATTTTCAATCTTGGTCTTAACAAACATTATTATGTCCTTTAAAAAAAATAATATTTTTTTCCATCTTAAAACTCTATTTTATGCTCAATTCCTAAAAAATCTTTTTCTTCTTCAAATTCAAGTTTTATACTGCTTACCGCGTCTATTTTATATTTAACTCCCATTTCTCTCTGTAATGAAGCTTCCTCGCCCGACGCCACACTCGAAGCGTCATTTCCAACAACGGTAGTCAGGAGTGTCACCCTTTCTTTTTTCATTTCCGCCAAATGAGGCTCTTTCTCCTTGGATATCTGCCAACCTTTCCAAACAGCGACTTTATTATCAGTTTCGAAAACTATTTTTTCAAATACCTTTTTATCAGAAATCCCGTTAAGATCAAATTCTCCACTCACTTTTATACTGCCGCCGTCTTTCACAACTCTGGAATCTACAATTCGAAGAACAGGAAACATGCCTTCAATCCCCGCGAATATAGACCTAAATTTCATACTGCCAAGATTCCCATCCCCCACATAAATCCTGCCTTTTACAAAACTCTTTTTTAGCGGCCCCTTCATGTGTATGTCAGCCTCCGCGCTCCCTGAAATCAGGCCTCTATTCTCTCCAAACATATGTGCCAACTCCTCTACTCTGACACCCTTAACAGACAATTTCATGTCTACCGGATAAGGAGCGTCTGTTTCTATCTGACCTCTTAACCTAATCCCTTCCCCTAGTTGAGCGTTATCAAAAAAAATGGTTCTCGCCCTCGGCGAGATATATCCGTTAACACTAAAGTCCAAAAAAGGCGTCTTGTTAATAACAAGGTTTTCAGCGTTAAGTGAAAATTTAGGAATACGAGAATTTTTAAAAACTGCTTTTAAATCCCCAATAATTTCTAAGCCCGCGATTTTTAACTTATCTATCCGGGAATGTACTTCAATTGTTCCTTTGCTGTCAATTCTCCCGTGTATCTTCATAACCCGCGCGGCCTCTGAAAATGGAACGAGATCAATCTCCGCGGTTTGATTCGCGAAATCAATCTCGCCCACAATCTTCCATTCTCCGCTGAATAAAACATACCCTTTATATTTGGGGGAATTGTCGAGTTTTAGAAAAAGTCCTTTTATCTCGGTTTCATGTTCACTCAAAAATAACGGCTTTATCTTGCCCTTGAGCGCGACGCTTTCAGCTCGGATATAGAGCGCTATTTCTCCATTCACAAAAGGATTATCTCGGCTAAAGCGTATTTTGGTATAGAAAAATTGTTTTTTTTTAGGAAAAAAATTTAATCGTTCCTTAACAAAATCCCACAAACTGTAAGAAACTTCTACCCTTTCCAGAACAACTTTCGCGCTGTTCTCCGCGCCCCGCGGAGACACGATCAATCGCGTCTCTACCCCAGGGAACGCGACATCATGAAAAACAATGTTTTCAAATATACCGCCCGTAATTGACCCGATTTCCACGCCCCGGTGGCAATTCGTGAATTCAGCAAACATTTTTTCCGCGACTTGTTCGACAAAACGCGGAGAATAGAGATTAACAAAGTATAAACTCACCACCGCGGCCCCTATCCCTAAGAGCCGTACCTTTCTATGCCGATAAAGATAACTTTTCATTTTTTTCGTTGGCCGTTAGTTCATTAACAGTGGGCGGGTCAACGGACTAACGGATCAGTTCCGCCTTAAGCTTGGTAAAACGCAGTTCATCTTCTGTTTTAGCGCGCGTTACTTTAAGCTTAGTCCCTTCTTTGTATTCCCCTGATAATAATTCTTCCGCGAGCGGGTTTTCCAAATACCTCTGTATCGTCCTTTTTAGAGGGCGCGCGCCAGAGACCTTATCAAACCCTTTGTCTATAAGAAACTCCTTCGCTTTATCATCCAAAGTTATCTCTATGCCCTTTTCTTTCAATCTCTCCTTCACCTCTTTAACCTCAATTTCAATAACGTGCTCAAGATCCCCTCTGTTCAAATTCCTAAACACAATAACATCATCTATCCTGTTGAGAAATTCAGGATTAAAGGTCTTTTTAACAGCATCCAACAAACGTCCCTTCATATCTTTATACGTCTCACCTTCAGCCTGTGGTTTGAATCCAATGGCTCCGTTTTTTTTCAACAAATCAGCACCTATGTTTGATGTCATGATAAGTATCGTGTTCTTGAAACTAACCTTCCTGCCATATGAATCCGTAAGACGTCCTTCATCTAAAAGCTGAAGAAGAATATTGAACACATCCGGATGCGCTTTTTCTATTTCATCAAGAAGAACAACTGAATACGGCCGCCTTCTAACCTTTTCCGTCAGCTGTCCTCCTTCCTCATACCCGACATATCCCGGAGGCGCGCCGACAAGCCTTGAAACATTAAATTTTTCCATATACTCAGACATATCAATCTGGATAATCGCGTCCGCGTTTCCAAACATAACCTCGGCAAGTTTTCTCGCCAGCAAGGTTTTTCCGACACCGGTCGGGCCCATAAAAATAAACGTGCCTATGGGTTTGTTCGGGTCTTTTATCCCCGCTCTCGAACGTCTGACAGCGTGAGCTATCGCGGTTATCGCTTCATCCTGGCCCACGACGCGATCTTTTAGGCTCTGTTCCATGTTAAGATATTTTTCTGACTCTTTTTGCTCAACCTTTACAATCGGAATGCCTGTCCAATCCGAAACTATGGCGGCAATGTCATCATCCGAAACCTCTATCGGTTTTTGGCTCTGCCCATTTTTCCAATTTTGCTTCTTTCCCTCCAGCTCTTCTCTATCAGCTTTTTCCGCGTCTCTAAAACGTGCCGCTTTCTCGAAATCCTGCCCTTTAACCGCCTCTTCTTTTTCTCTTTTCAGTCCTTCTATCTTTTTTTCAAACTCTTTAATTCCATCGGGCATTACCATTGTTGAAAGCCTTGCCTTTGATCCCGCTTCATCAATCAAATCAATAGCTTTATCCGGCAGGAACCGGCCGCTCACGTATTGATCCGACAATTTCGCCGCGGCTTCCAGCGCTTTGTCGGAAAACTTCACTTTATGATGCGCTTCGTATTTATCTCTTAACCCTTTTAAAATCTCAAAAGTCTCATCAACACTAGGCGGATCAACTATTATAGGCTGAAAACGCCTTTCCAAAGCAGGATCTTTTTCAATATTTTTACGGTATTCATCTAAAGTTGTAGCTCCTATGCATTGAATTTCACCTCTCTGGAGCGACGGCTTTAAAATGTTAGAAGCGTCTATAGCTCCTTCCGCGCCGCCCGCGCCCACCAATGTATGTATTTCATCAATAAAGACAACAACATCATTGTTTTCTTTTATCTCTTTCATTACAGCTTTTATCCGTTCTTCAAACTGCCCTCTGTACTTAGTGCCGGCTATCATCATGGCCAAATCAAGCATCAAAACCCTTTTGCCTTTAAGAACCTCAGGGATGTCGCCCACTATAATCTTCTGCGCCAGCCCTTCAACTATGGCGGTTTTTCCCACTCCTGCCTCGCCGATAAGCATTGGATTATTTTTCTTCCTGCGGCTTAGTGTCTGAATAACCCTCTGTATTTCTTTGCTTCTGCCTATGACAGGGTCTAACTGATCCTGCTGTGCCATCTCAGTCAGATCTCTGCCGAATGAATCTAAGGCCGGCGTTTTTGTCTTCTTTTTTCTTTTAATGTCATTGCCTCCAGCCGGGCCGGCGATAGTATATCCCGGCACACTCGCCCCTAAGAGACTCAACACTTCGTCCCGCACGCTTTTAAGATCCAGCCCCATATTTTGAAGCACTTGGCTGGCTATCCCTTCCTGCTCCCGTAGCAGGCCCAACAAGATATGCTCCGTGCCAATATAATTGTGCCCCAGATTTCGGGCTTCATCCATCGCCAGTTCAATAACCTTTTTCGCCTTGGGCGTAAAAGGAATGTCGCCTGTTAATGCCTTGCTGGATGTCAGCTCCACCAGTTTCTCAACTTCTGTTCTTATGTTATCCGTATCAAGCCCTAAACTAATCAGAACCGCCGCGGCCACACCTTCTCCTTCTTTTATCAGCCCAAGTAAAATATGCTCCGTACCGATATAATCGTGATTAAACCTTTTAGCCTCTTCCTTGGCCAAAAGAATAACTTTTCGCGCCCTTTCCGTAAATCTGTTGAATGCCGGCATCGTTTATTCCTCCTAATGAGTCCCCCCTTCTCTGATTCCTGAACGCAGTGAACAAATCATGGGGGGAATTTTATTACATCTAATCGGCAAAGGCATGCCTTTGCCCTACACACTCTACCATCGTATTCACAAGATCTCTAGCAAAGACGTGCCTTTAGCCTATTTCAGTTTCTCCCTTATAAGATCCGCCCTTTTCACGTCACGCTCATACGGTGAAAGTTCACAGCCACTTATTTTCTGCAAATGCGCCGGCTGTGTGACAAGGAGAACTTCATTGAGCTTAATTACGTCTAGATCTTTGATCATTCCAAGATCTACGCCAAGACGAATAGCGGATAAAAGTTTAATTGTCTCGCTTGATGTTATTATCCTGGCGCTTTTCAAAGTTCCGTACGACCTGTATATCCTGTCTGATGTTTCCTGTTTTCTTTTTTTTAGGAGTTCCCGTCTTACAGCTTCCTCGCGCGCGATAATCTTGTTTATTATTTTTTCCAAATTATTAAGTATGTCCATCTCAGAATGGCCCAAAGACACCTGGTTAGAAATTTGAAAAAAATCTCCTAAAGTTTCAGTTCCTTCTCCATAAAAACCTCTCATGGTCAAACCCAATTTAGAAATCGCCTCAAGTACATTGTCAATCTGGCCTGTCATTACCAGGGCTGTTAAATGAAGCATAATCGAAGCCCTTAATCCTGTGCCTGTATTTGTCGGGCAGCTTGTTAAATACCCGAATTTATCAGAATAGTCAAACGCCAGATGCTGATTGAGCTCATTCTCGATATCTTCCATAATTCTCCACGCTTCCATAACGTTAAATCCTGACTGTAACACCTGAAGCCTCAGATGATCTTCCTCATTCAGCATAGCGCTTACTATTTCCTTTTCTTCAACAACCAGGCCTTTATGCGCGGTGTCCCGAGTATGTTCCCTGCTCATCAAATGACGTTCTACTAAAAAATATCTGTCTATTTCCGAAATATCCCGGATTCTTATAAAAAAAGCGTTTTTAAGAAATTTATTTTTATTCACCGCGGAAACAATTGTATTGAGCGTGTTTTCGCGTTCTTTCGCGTTTGCCCGGTCAAAATACAAATGCCCTTCGATATTTCTTGCTAACCTGAGACGCGTGGATATCGCGACATTTGATTTCGGCCCTTCTCCTTTGAGCCATTCACTTTTTCTTTGTACCAGATCATCTATTGTCATAAATTTAGTCCTCTTTTCTGGGATTTGATTCCTTGCTTTAAATCCCCCCTAACCCCCCTTTTTCAAAGGGGGGAATTCTTTTTCGCCACCTTTTTCAAAGGGGGGAATTCTTTTTCACCACCTTTTTCAAAGGGGGGAATTCTTTTTCGCCACCTTTTTCAATTTTTTTTCAACCTCTTTTATCTTATCACGCAATTCAGCGGCTTTTTCAAATTCTTCCGTTTGAATATACTTTTTTAAGCTATCCCTCAGTTCTTGAATATCCTGTTCCTTTTTAATCGGCATTTTCCTTTTTATCTTTAGAGGCCTCTTTCCAACATGCCTGTCTGATCCATGGATTTTTCTGAGCAATTCGCTCAAACTGCTGGAAAAAGTTTCATAACATTCACCGCATCCAAGCCTTCCTATTTTTTGAAAATCATAGTATGTCATCTTACACACAGGGCATTTTAGTTTACCACCAGACTCCGGCTCTTCCTCCGCTATTGAAGTTCCAAAATCCATAAGCCCGGATAATAAATCCGTCAAACCAAAATGTGACTGCATTTCCTCACTTTTCGATTTGGCACACGCCTCGCAAAGATGAAGTTTTGTCACCTTTTCGTTAATAACCTCCGTCAAATGTACCGCGGCTTCATTTATCCCGCAAATGTTGCACTTCATTACATCCCCCTTCAACTCAACTAATACTCTGCCCCTTCACTCCTGGTCAATTCCCGAAAAGCATGACTCAGCTCTCTGGTAATTTCTCCAGGCATGCCATTCCCTATAACTTCACCCTCGATTTTCACCACCGGTATGATTTCAGCCGCTGTTCCTGTCAAAAAACATTCATCCGCGTCTAAAAGTTCTCCCGGAAGCATTTTATCACGTTTCGTGACAATACCTCGTTTCTTGGCCAATTCAATAACAGCGCGCTGTGTTATTCCTTCAAGAGCGCCAAGTTCACATGGTGGAGTAATAAGTCTGCCATCCTTGTATATAAAAATATTGTCGCCCGTGCATTCCGCCACAAAACCCTCGACTGAAAGCATAACAGCTTCCACCCGGCCGCACTCTATGGCCTCAATTTTCCCAAGAATATTATTCAAGTAATTCAAGGATTTTATCCTTGGATCTAATGAGGACGGATGATTCCTTCTTGTTTTTGCTATGGATATATCCAAGCCATTCTTATAGAAATCCTCCGGATAAAGTGCAATTTTATCCGTAATGACAAAAACCGTGGCCTCTTCGCATTTACGCGGGTCCAGGCCTAAATCTCCCTTTCCTCTCGTTACTACCGCGCGGATATACGCGTCATCTAGATTGTTTATTTTCAGCGTCTCTATAATTTTTTTCTGAAAAGATTCTTTTAAAAACGGAATCTTCAATTTTATAGCTTTCGCGCCGTCATATAAGCGATCCATATGCTCGCTCAAACGGAATACACGCCTCTTGTAAGCTCTTATCCCTTCAAAGACACCGTCTCCATAAAGAAGCCCATGATCAAAAACCGAAATTTTAGCATCTTGTTCATTTACAAATTCATCGTTCAGAAACACCTTAAGCCCCATATTTCTCCCCCTTAAGTATACCATCTTCCATCACATATTCCTCATGGAAAAAATCCTTCTTGAGCTTTTGATGCGAAACTACCACAACGCTCATTTTCTGATCAATACTAACGGAATAAATGAGAGAATATATCTCTTCACTCATTTTTGAATCCAAATTCCCTGTAGGCTCGTCGCAAAATAATATTTCAGGAGAATTTATCAAAGCTCTTGCTATCGCGGTTCTTTGAATTTCTCCCCCTGAAAGCTGAGACGGTTTGTGTTTTAAGCGATGCGACATCCCTACCCGGCTCAAAAGATTATCGGCACGTTCTCTGACGCTTTTATCCATTCTTGAGGAGCGTATCATCGCGGGCAGTATGACATTCTCCAAAACATTCAATTCCGGAAGAAGGTGATAGAATTGAAAGATAAATCCAAAATACCGGTTTCGAAGTAAACTGCGCTTTTTATCAGACAATTTGTACAAATCTTTACCCTGGCACAAAACTTTGCCGCTTGTTGGCGAGCTCAAGCCACCCAATATATGCAAAAAAGTAGATTTGCCGGCCCCTGAAGGCCCGTGGATGTACACCCGCCTGCCTTTTTCAATCTTAAGGCTTGCCGATTCCACTGCAGTTACATTTTTTTTGCCTTGTTTAAAAATTTTATTTATATTTTCCGAGATAATCATTCGTATCTTATCGCTTCTGCCGGATCCAACCGCGCGGCTTTCCACGCGGGGTACAGGCCCGACGCTAAAACTAACAGTATCGCCGTGAAAACAATCGTGATAATATCCGCCGAGCTTAATTTAACGGGAATTTCGGTAAAATAATAAACATCACTGGGGAAAACCGTTATGCCGGCTACGCGGTCAATAAAATCCGCGGCCTTGTTAATATTGCGAGATATAAAAACACCGAAGAACCCTCCTCCGATTACTCCCGCCAGGCCTATCATCGCGCCTTGCAAAAGAAAAACTAAACTCACACCGCGTGAATTGGCCCCGATCGCTTTAAGAATACCAATATCCCGTGTTTTTTCCATAACCACCATCATAAGAGAACTGGAAATGTTAAAACAGGCCACCATGATTATGAGCGTCAGGATAACAAACATCATTTTCTTTTCTAGCGCGAGCGCCTTTACCAGATTAAGGTCAAGATCCATCCATGTTTTCACAACGTATGGATACTTCAACATAGACTGTAATTTTAGTTTTACGCTATGAGCCTTCATTCCGTCTTTAAGCTTCAAACCTATGCCTGTGACGGTATCTTCTTTCATATGAAAAAGATTTTGCGCTGTTTTTAAATGCACAATAGCGATATTCGCGTCATAGTCATACCGGCCGGACGTGAAACTTCCGATTACCTTCAGTGTGTTTTTTGTCAAATCCAACGCCGACCTGGGGATAAGCACTTCTACGGTATCACCCTCAGAAATATCCGAATTTCTCATAAGTTCTTTGCCGAGAATGATAGTGTCTTTTGTTAATCCTTTTGCCGCTTCCTCGGTATAACCAACCACTTCACTGACTTCTGATTCTGCCTCAGGGTCTATGCCTTTTAGCATTATGCCGGTAACTGTCCCATCTTTTCGTAATATTGCCTGCCCCGTGATAAACCCCGACGCGCTTTTTACCGGCGACAACGATTTTACACGTGAGATGAGGGCTTCATAATCTTGCATACCGTCTTCTTTTAAAATAAGGGTATGCGCGTAAGTTCCTATAATCTTTTCTTTAACCTCAAAGTCAAAACCATTCATTACCGACATCACAATTATCAGGGATGCCACTCCTAAGAATACCCCCAAAATAGAGATAACGCTTATGAGGGATATCATCCCCTCTTTTCTCTTCGTCAGAAAATATTTACCCGCGATAAATAATGTCCACATGTCAGTTATCAGTTATCAGTTATCAGTTACCAGTTACCAGTTACCAGTTACCAGTTACCAGTTATCAGTTATCAGTTATCAGTGATCAGTGATCAGTTACTGGGTGTCGGTTATTCTTGTCGTTTTAAGAATTGTGAATAATATTTTCGCCAATTCATCCGCGTCTACAGATATGTCCTGATAACTTTTTTTCTCTATAAAACCTGTATCTTTAAGCAAAGACAGCCAGTATTTTGTCTCTAAACATTCCTTATAGGCTATGGATATCTTGGATGAAAAATCATTTTTTGAAATTGCTCCGTTTGCTTCCGCAACATTTGCACCTATTGAAGTCCCACTCCTTAACACTTGTTTTGATAATGTAAATTCCCTCTTTTCAGCATTCAAATATTGGCACATCTTTACTATCCGAATTGCAAATTCATAAGCCTTTTCATACAAATTATTGTCCTTTTTCATTATTGTACACCGCCAACTGATAACTGATAACTGATAACTGTTAACTGATCACTGATAACTGATAACTGATAACAGTTAACTGTTAACTGATAACTGTTAACTGTTAACTGTTCTCATGTGCGGGAAAAAGATAACTTCACGGATATTCGCCGAATCCGTGAATATCATTGCCAGCCGGTCTATCCCGATGCCCAACCCCCCCGCGGGAGGCATCCCGTATTCAAGCGCCCTAAGAAAATCTTCATCTATCATGGCTTCAGGGTCAGCTTTAACCTGTTCTTCAAATCGTTTTCGCTGATCAATGGGATCATTCAACTCCGAATAAGCGTTTGCTATTTCCATACCGCCGATATACAATTCAAACCTGTCAACCAATCCCGGCGCGCCCTTCTTTTCTTTTGCCAACGGGCTCAATTCTTTGAACATGTCTACTACAAATACCGGATGAGCCGCGGCTTCAGGTTCAACTAACTCTCCGACAATATTAATAATCTGTGTTTTGCTGACGGTATCGCCTTCGAACTCTATGCCTTTTGATTTAAGTTTTTTTACCCATTCTTGCAGTGAATCCGTCACTTTTATGCCAAAATTTTTGTCCATAAGTTCCGCGAACGAAACCTTTTTCCATACCCCTAGGTCGATATCCCTGCCCTGATATTGAAACTTTTCCGTGCCAAGTATATTTTTCGCCGCGGTTCGTATTATGTCTTCCGTTAATTTCATCATACCCGCGCAGTCGGAATACGCCTCATACACTTCTATCATGGTAAATTCAGGGTTATGCCTGGTAGAAATACCTTCATTACGAAAAGACCGGTTAATCTCAAATATTTTTTCAAATCCGCCCACAAGAAGTTTTTTTAAGTATATTTCCGGAGCAACCCTCAAAAATAAGTCCATATCCAGCGCCTCATGACGTGTTTTAAAAGGTTTTCCCGCAGCTCCCCCGGGCACCGGATGCATCATCGGAGTTTCTACTTCAACAAATCCGAGGCCATTAAGCCTGTCTCTGATATGTTTTACAAGCGCTATACGTTTTTTGAACTTTTCCATCGCGGAATCATTTACTATCAGATCCACATATCTCTGGCGGTATCTTGTCTCTACATCTTTCAATCCATGCCATTTTTCAGGCAAAGGCAGTAAGGATTTGGACAATACCTGGTATTTGACCACCTTGAGGGTATCTTCGCCTGTTCTTGTCTTAAAAAGCTCACCGTCAAATCCAAGAATGTCTCCGATATCCAAACTTTTCAAAATATCAAATTCCTCTTCCCCAACAACATCTTTTTTAAAATATACCTGAAGCCTGCCGGTGACGTCCTTTATATCCATAAACACGCTCTTCCCGTGTTCACGCCTGGCCATTATCCGGCCGGCAATCCTAACACTCCGGCCTTCTTCATAGCCGGCCTTAACGCTCTCAATGCTCTGAACTTTGTAAAAGTTTTCTCCAAAAGGAGTTATACCTTTTTCAATAAGAGTTTTCAGGTTCTTATATCTTTGCTCAATAATCTCGTTTCGCTCTCTCATAACTCCTCTTTTGTTAAGTTTGGCAGTACTATATGCACCAGCATAATTTTACCCCCAATTATATCCGGTATGGTATGGTATGTCAACGCAATTAGACAAACGGCCGCAAGGGCTGTCCGTTACTTTGAACAAATATAAGGTTTATAGAGGTTTGGATACGTTTTAAACTCTTCTTCTGAAATGACTTTTATGCCTTTTTTCTCGGCTTCGTCTAGTTTTGTTCCTGGTTTTTCACCCGCAACAACAAAATCCGTGGAAGAAGTAACACTTGAGAGTACCTCTCCGCCCTGACTTTCTATCATCTTTTTAGCTTCCGAGCGTGTCAAACTTTGAAGAGACCCGGTAAGAACAATCTTTTTTCCGGAAAATCTGCCGCTTTTTTCCCCATTGCGCTGGCGAATACGAAGCCCCATCTTCTTAAGGCTGATTATCTCTTCTATATTCTGCTCCGCGTTGAAAAACGCTGTAATACTTTCCGCTATTTCCGGCCCAATCTCTTTTACTAGAGTCACCTCTTCTTTGTTCAAAGACATTATTTTTTCCAGAGTCCCAAAAGTATCCGCCAAAACATTCGCTATATGGCTTCCCACATTTTTTATCCCCAACCCGAATATAAACCGCCCCAAAGATATATTTTTTGATTTATCTATCGCGCGAAGGATGTTATCTGTTTTTTTCTCTTTCCATCCTTCTAACGACAAAAGAGATTCCCGTTTAAGCGTGTATAGGTCCGAGACCTTTTTAATCAGCCCCTTTTCAAAAAGAAGTTCCACTGTCTTATCTGAAAATCCCTCAATATCCGCCGCGTCTTTGGCCGCGTAATGCGTTATCGTCCGCTTAAGCTGGCTGGAACACGCCAACCCTGCCGGACACCTGTAAAATACATCTTCTTTCGCGACACGCGCGCCGCAGCTTGGGCATTTCGCGGGCATATGAAACTCCTTTTCTTTACCCTCGCGCTGTAAGGTTTCAACTTCAGAAATATAAGGAATAACATCTCCGGCCCTTTCCACTTTTACATAATCCCCTATCTTTACGCCAAGTTTTATTACCTGATCCATATTGTGTAACGTGGCTCGCGCGACAGTTACTCCGCCTACCTCAACAGGCTTTAGAAGCGCCAAAGGGGTAAGAACTCCCGTGCGCCCTACTTGAACGACAATATCCTCCACGCGCGTGATTTCTTTACGCGGCTTGAATTTATACGCGAGGGCCCATCGCGGGTTATTAGTTCTTGTTCCCAATTTTTCCTGTACGGCCGCATCATTAACCTTAACAACTATTCCGTCTATCTCATAATCCAGGCTGTCTCGCTTCTTTTCCATATTGTGATGGTACGAAATCACTTCTTTTATCCCCGGGCATAATTTCGCTTCCGGCGCGGCGTGAAACCCAAGCTTTTCAAGAAGTTCCAGCGCGGCCTCTTGAGTTTTAGGCATACCCTCGGAAATACTTAATATTTGATAGCAATAAACACGCAGTTTTCTCCGCGCTGTAATCCTATAATCCAGCTGTCTCATAGACCCTGCCGCGACGTTCCTAGGATTCGCGAAAGCCTCTTTTCCCTGCTCAATTTGATTTTTGTTAAGCTGTTGAAAATCTTTGATATGCATAATTACTTCCGCGCGAACAGAAAGATATTCAGGCACCTCGCGGCCCTTAAGCTCCACGGGCACATCTTGTATTGTTTTAAGATTCAACGTTACATCTTCGCCTACCCTGCCATTACCGCGGGTGGAACCCCTTACAACTCTTCCGTTTTCATACACCAGTTCTATACTAATCCCGTCTAATTTGGGTTCGCACATGTAATGAATCTCACTACCGGCTTCTTTAACACACGATTCACCAAAATGTTCAACTCCCGCTTCATCGTTCACGCTCTCAAGGCTTAGCATAGGAACCGTGTGCGTTACCTTTACGAATTTATCAGGAACAGGCGAGCCCACAGTCTCTGTGGGAGAATCCGGCGTAATATATTCCGGATTATTTTCTTCCAGGGTTTCAAGTTTCCGCATAAGAGCGTCATATTTCGAGTCTGAAATCTCCGGCTCCGCCTTTGTGTAATAAAGCTCATTATGCCGCAAAATCTCTTTCCTCAAAACTTCTATTTTGTGTTTAACACTTTTCATTTTTATTCACTTCTCCTAAGCATTTTTACTAATTTGCTAAAACTATACGTGTTAATCACATCCTGCTTCTCTACCCACCCTCTTCTGGCCGTTACCACACCATAAACAATCAAGTCAAGCTGGCTCGCGCTGTGCGCGTCCGTGTTTATCGCAAACTTCGCGCCTAACTCTTTCGCGCGGCGGCAATGCGCCGCGTTAAGGTCAATCCTTTCACCGTGAGTATTGATTTCAAGGCAAATGCCGCGCCATGCCGCGTGTTTAAATATTTTATCAAAATCCGCTTGAATAGAAGACCGGCTTGTTATAAGCCTTCCCGAAGGATGCGCGAGGATATTCACATATTTATTATCCATGGCTTTAAGGACACGCGCTGTCTGTTTCTCTTCATCTAAACCGAAATGCGAATGTGCCGCGGCAATAACTATATCCATTTCTTTCAACGCGTAATCTTCTAGATCCAATTTTCCTTTTTCTAAGATATCAACTTCCACACCCGCGAGAATTTCTATCCCTTTTATTTTTTTTGCGAATTTTCTTATTTTCTCCGCGTGCATTAAAAGTTTTTCCTCATCCATGCCGTTGGCAATTTTTACAGCTTTTGAATGATCCGTTATCGCGATATATTTGTAACCCTTCGCCTGAGCCGCCCGTACCATCTCCTCCAGAGAATCATGCCCGTCGGTCGCGTTTGTGTGAGAGTGGAGGTCGCCCTGTATATGACCGGCCTCCAAAAGATTTTTGGGAAGCTTCGCTGCTATCGCCGCTTCTACTTCGCCCTGGTCTTCTCTTAATTCAGGCGGAATCCATTCCATCCCCAAACTTTTATAAACGTCTTCTTCCCTCAAGCCGGCAATCATTTTTTCTTTCCCGGAGGCCCCTGTGGAAAACACCCCATACTCATTGACCTTGTACCCTTTGTTTTTAGCGAACGCGCGAATTTTGATGTTATGCTGTTTCGAACCCGTAAAATAAACCAGTGCCGCGCCGTACGATACATCGTCCGCAATCCGCAAATCTATCTGCGGGCCCTCTTTGACAGATATGCTTGATTTCGCCAGCCCCTTGGCGATAATCTCCCTCGCCTCGGGATAATTCACAAAATAATACATCGCCGCCCCGGCATTATCGGTTGTCGCTAATATGTCAATGTCCCCAATAGTTTCAGCGCCCCGCCGAAAACTTCCGGCAGTTTCTATTTTTTTGAAGAGTTTGGACTGTGATAAATATTCCGTTATCTTCGCGCTAAAATAACCCGCCTCAGATATCAGCATCCTGCCTTCACTCTCGCGGTAATGCTTTATCGCCTGTAAAAGCTTTTCCTGGGTTTTCTCCGCCATCCCTTCAATCGCGGCAAGCTTGCCTTCTTTGCAGGCTTTTTCTAAATCATTTATGTTTTTTATATTAAGCTCATCTCTAAGTTTTTTGAGTTTTTTCGGGCCCATCCCCGAAAGGTTTAACATATCAACAAACCCTGAAGAAAACTCTTTAACCAATTCTTCGTGGTACTTTAGTTTGGAGGTTTCTATCATTTCTATTATTTTTTCTTTGAGGTCTTTGCCTATACCGGGGATTTCTTCCAATAGGGCGGGAGACTCCTTATACACATCATTAAGCTGGCTGGAAAAGCCCGAGATATTCTGAGCCGCGACGCGGTACGCGCGAATTTTAAAGACATTCTCCCCCTTAATTTCAAGGATATCCGCTATCCGAGAAAATATAATCGCCATCTCTCTATTTTCCATACAGAGTATATGTTATACAAGAAAGCCCAAAGCGTAAAGAGAAAAGTACAATTGTTAACCTGGTTAGATTTAAAGGCAGGACTTTTACTTTGTATTTTTCAAACACATCCTTCCACCCTTCACCCTGTAATCTTTCCATAACGGGATTCATCTCGTTCGCGATAAAAATAGAGAGCTTTTTTCCACACTTATCAACACGACTTCTTTTTCAAAAAAATCTTGATTTTTTGTAAATGCGTAATATAATGTCCGTATTATGACAACTGGCGAGCTGCTACAAAAATGCGTGGCAAAAGACCATAACGCGTGGAACGAATTTGTAAAGCGCTATCACAGCCTTGTGGTAAAAAGTATAAACTATAAATTAAAGAAACTGAACTTGGCCGCGTCAAAAGTGGAGAGCATTGATATCGCGCAAGAAATATTCCTTTCTATTTGGGAAAAAAATAAATTATCAACCGTAAGAGAAATATCATGCCTGGAAAACTGGCTGATAATTGTTTCGCTTAATGCGGTTTCCAATTATTGCAAGAATAGATTTCACAAAGAGTCTTCCAAGACTCTCTCTTTTGAAGGAACTCTCTGTACTAAAACTACTAATATAGCGCTGAAGAATGTTGTTCATTCGCTTGAAGCTGATGCGGGGAAAAAACTCGATTTAAAAGAAATAACCACCCTCCTTCAAAATGAAATCTCAAAATTCGAATATAAACAACAACTCGCGTTAAAGTTTCACATATATGACGGCAAGACAATAAGCCACATCGCGCAGATAATGGATACCCCTCAAGGCACGGTGGCCTGCTGGCTCAGGCGGGGGAAAAAACAAATTAGAGATAAACTTAGGAGAGTGTCATGATTACAAATAGAATGTGCCCGTCAGAAAAAACATTAAGCGAGTACCTCAGCAGTACTGTCTCTTCAGAAAACAGGTCCGCTGTTGAAAAACATTTATCTATTTGCCCGGACTGCCGGAAACTGATATCAGAAACACACGAAATATTAAATAAACCTAATCTGTGTTCCGTAATACACAAAATTACTGATTGGCCAATAAAAAACCGTTGGGCCATCGGAGCCTGCGCGGCATTTATATGTTCTTTTCTTTTTTCAAAATACTTCCTCCAATTCCTCTCGGCCTGTCTTATTATGAGCGCCAAATGGATCATTGACGCGAAAACCACAAAAATGCTTATCACAGTCTATGAAGCCTGGAAATCCGGCACCACAAAAGAAAATGATAAGCCAATTTTCTCTTCCACTCAAAAAAAATAATTTTTTTTTGCATAAATTTCCTCAAAAAAGTTGTCTCATATAGTAAAGGGATAAACTCTGTGAGAAAACAAAAAATAACCAAAGGAGGAAAAGATGACTAACAATCCACTATTTAAAGTTGAACGAATGCACCTTTTGGATACGGAAGGGCCGACCAAGGCCTTTTGCGATCTATTGGTGGCGGATACCTGTGTGGCCAAAGGGTTTAAAGTAATACAGGGAAAAAAAGGCCTTTTTGTCGGAATGCCGCAAGAGAAAGGCCGTGACGAGAAGTGGTACGATACCTTCTACACTCTCTCCCCTGAGACGCGTACGCAAATACAGCAGTTGATACTTAAAAACTATAACGAGCACCGTGATAAGACATGACCGCGTACCGTCAACATGTCGGCAGGCTTGGAGAAAATATAGCAAAAAAATTTTTGCGCTCAAGAGGGTTTCATATTTTAGAGGAAAACTTCTCAGCGCCGTTTGGAGAAATCGACCTTGTAGCCAAACAAGAAAACTATATCGTCTTTGTTGAAGTTAAAGCCAGGACATCTCTCCGGTTTGGAGAACCTCTCGCGGCAATAACTAAACAAAAACAGAGGCATATCCTGAGAAACTGCCAGTATTATCTAAAAAGACACAATCTGGTTGACCAGCCTTGGCGTGTTGACGCTATCGGCATAGAATTAGGACATTATGAAGAATTCCGCGTGTTGCGGCATGTTAGAAACGCGATTGAGTTATAAATTAAATCCGTGTTCCGCGTAGAGACGAGGCACTGCCTCGTCTCTACGTAAATAAAAAATAACTGGAGGGACATATTATGCTCGCGAAGGTTAATTCCGGCTGTGTTATGGGGATAGACGCTTATCTCATTGATGTTGAAGTCGACTCGGCAAACGGCCTACCAATGTTCTCAGTAGTCGGCCTGCCGGATACCGCCATAAGAGAAAGCCGTGACCGTATACGATCAGCGATTAAAAACTCCGGTTTTTTCTTTCCCAAAGGCAAAGTAACTGTTAATCTCTCCCCCGCCAACGTTAAAAAAGAAGGTGTTGGATTTGACCTGCCTATCGCGGTGGGTATTCTCGCGGCCTCAGGTTACGTAACTCCGGAATCACTGGACGGCCTGCTCTTATGCGGCGAACTTTCTTTAAACGGCAAACTTAAACCGTTTCGCGGGGCTTTGCCCATCGCCATATCCGCTCAAAAAATCAATAAGGCGCTTATCCTGCCTGAAAAAAACGCGTATGAAGCCGTTAATGTGGCCGGCATTACCGCTTACGGCGCTTCGTCGTTAAAAAAAGTTATTGAACACCTACAGGGCGTTCAAAGTCTTGAACCGATAAATATAGAAAATGACCCTTTTACAAAAACCCTTCCCGTTGACAATCCGGACATCAAAGACGTTAAAGGCCAGGAGTACGCCAAACGCGCGTTGGAAGTCGCGGCCTCGGGGAGCCACAACATCCTATTCTTAGGCCCTCCCGGAGCGGGGAAAAGTATGCTTGCCAAAAGGTTTCCCTCGATACTCCCTGATTTGTCACAGGAAGAAGCCCTTGAAGTGACCCGCATTTACAGCATAGCTGGCCAATTAAAAGATTCCAGGCTTATAAACTCGCGCCAGATGCGCGCACCGCACCATACAATTTCTTACGCCGGAATGGCTGGCGGCGGCTCGTGGCCACTGCCCGGGGAAATTAGTTTTGCCCATAATGGTGTACTTTTTCTTGACGAATTCCCCGAATTCCGGAGAGATGTTTTAGAAACCCTGCGCCAGCCTATCGAATCAGGAGAAATCACCATAACAAGAACTCAGCAATCCGTTAAGTATCCCGCGCGGTTTATACTTATCGCCGCTATGAACCCCTGCCCATGCGGATATTTCACTGATTCTAAAAAAACATGCCAATGTACTCCCCACCAAATACAGCGGTACTTATCTAAAATTTCCGGGCCGCTTTTGGATAGAATAGATATCCACCTTGAGGTTCCAAGATTAAATTATGAAGAGCTTTCGCGTAAAACTAACGGGGAAAGTTCTCAAATAATTAAAAAACGAGTAATAAAAACAAACCACATACAAAAACTGAGATTTAAAAATAAACCAGCTCATTTAGCATACAACGCTTATATGAAATCAAAGGAATTGGAATCTTACTGTGTCTTATCAAAAGAGTCGGAAGAAATTCTAAAAACCGCGATTTTAGAACTTGGCATCAGCGCGAGGGCGTACGACAAAATATTAAAAATATCACGAACCATCGCGGACATGGACAATTCCACGATAATAGAATCCCCTCATATCTCAGAAGCCGTAGGATACCGCTGCCTAGATAAAAATTTATGGTAAATGGGGACGTCACCCATTTTGTTAAAATTACGAAAGGAGCCATTATGCCTAGAATTGCACGTATTGTAGTTTTAGACTTTCCGCATCATATTACTCAGAGAGGCAACAATAAAACTACCACTTTTTTTGATGATGAGGACTACATCAGATATCTTACTCTACTTGAAAAATATAAAACTAAATATTATCTCGATATTGCCTCCTACACTCTCATGCCTAACCACATTCATGTTAAAGCTATCCCGAAACAACATGACTCTTTTTCCAAAACATTCAACTACACTCAAATGTGCTATACCCAGTATTTTAATAAAAAATATAAAAAAATCGGGCATCTCTGGCAAAGTCGTTTTTTTTCTTGTCCGCTTGATGAACAACATAGTTATGCTGTGACACAATATATTGAACTTAATTCTGTCCGGGCAAAACTTGTCAAAAACCCCGACGATTGGAAATGGTCTAGTGCGAGAGATCATCTCAACATCGAACAAGGAATTATTTCTTTATTACCAAGTAAAAAAATATCGGGTGCACAAAACTGGCGAGAATATCTAAAACTAGAACCTTCAAAAGAATTGATAGAAACAATTAATAAACATACCTCATTGGGAAAACCTCTTGGGGATAAAACTTTCTTTAAAATGTTGGAAAATAAATTCGGGATTTCCCTGGCATCACGGCCCCGGGGACGACCCATAATTAAATGATTGTTCTCTATTTAAGACCTCTGCACGACTTCCCAATAATATGGTAAAATAGTAACAAAAGGAGGTCGTGATGACTGACGTCAATTATTTTTCCCTTTCAACGACAATTATAATTCCCTTTTTTTAAATTGAAATAGTAGCAGTAGCTTTTCTTTCTTTTTTGCTTCTTTTTTCTTTCTTTGTGGACAACTTCTTATCTGTGAATAACACCTCCTTTTAAATCCCCACCTTATTCTTGGCTGTATCCATTCGATAACCGGGGACATTTAATTCTACAATCACGCTGTGGTATACAAGTCGGTCGATTGCTGCCGCGGTTACCATTGGATCTTTAAAAATACTCTCCCATTTTGAAAACGGTAAATTGCTACTTATGAGAACGCTTCCTCTTTCGTAACGTTCCGCAAGTACTGTAAACAGTACTTCCATTTCCTCTCTGCTTTGTTGTACAT
>JBDRBY010000018.1:0-21355 GCA_043822245.1 Candidatus Omnitrophota bacterium | reverse complement strand
GTCGGGAAACGGCTTCTCGACGGAACGGAAATATTACTCTTTCACGCGCGCTTTCCCGCCGACAACAGGCAGAAACGCGAGCAGCAGGTTTTGGAATTGTTTAACAAAAGTGGAATACGGAAGGGTAGAAAAATCCTTATTGCCACACAGGTAGCCGAGCAAAGCCTTGACTTGGATTTCGACCTGATCGTAACCGACCTGGCGCCGATTGACCTCGTTCTTCAACGGGCTGGGCGTTTATGGCGTCACGCGCGCGGGCCCAGGCCTGTTCCCGAACCTACGCTTATAGTCGCGGGGCTTGCGGGGGAAGAGCCGCCGTCGTTTGAGAAACCATTATGGTGGAGCGCCATATACCGTGAAGACCTGTTGTTGCGTACCTGGAGCCTGCTCCGTACACGCAAGAACCTGGCGCTGCCTGATGATATTGATATTCTGGTGCAGGCGGTATATGAAGGACAGGCGGATGTCCCGGAATCGCTGCGGGAACGCTTGGAGAAGGCCGGAATTAATGAAGAGGGAGAGGTTCTTGCCGAGCAATGCCAGGCCAACCAGGCCATAATAGGACTTCCTGACGACGCATCCTGGAATCAGCCGGAAAAATTTATCCTTTATGATGAGGATGAGCCGGGCGTTCATAAAACTTTGATGGCGCAAACCCGACTTGGCGGTAATTCTGCTGTAGTCATTCCGTTATTTCCAGGGGATAAGTTTGATCAAGCTCCCTTATCGGATGCCCAAGCGGAGGCTTGGTTCCTGCGGGCTCTTAGCCTGTCGCGCAAAGGAGTAGTCGCGAAACTTCAAAGCGCGGGAGTCCCGGAAAGCTGGAAGAAATCCCCTCTTTTGCGTAATTGTTTCCCGCTGATTTTAGATCAGCATGGGCGTTGGACTGCGGATTCCTCCGTGCGTCTTGATGAAGATTTGGGACTTGTTTATGAAACAAAGGAGACCAAATGAGCCGATTTAATCTTATTGACGAAAAATGGATCCCTGTACGATTTCTGAACGGGACCCGCGGCGAGTTGGGGATTATAGATACGCTCCTGCGGTCCAAAGAGATTGCGGCCATAGAAGACCAGTCCCCGCTGGTTGTTGCGGCGTTGCATCGCTTTTTACTGGCTGTGCTTTACCGCGCGTTGGAAGGCCCGACGGACATAGACCAGGCCAAAAATCTGTTTACGACAGGTCTGCCGGAGGATAAGATAAAGGCTTATCTGGAGAAATGGCGCAATAGATTCTGGTTGTTTGATGAAAAGTATCCTTTCGGACAAAATCCGCATGTCCCGGAAGATGAGATTGAACCATGGACAAAACTGACAGCCGAATATAATGCGACATCTAACAAGGTCCTTTTTGACCATACGGACACCACGAATCTTTGCCCGGTTTTGCCAAATAAAATAGCAAGATGGATTATTTCTACGCTAAACTTTTCAGTAAGGGGCGGACGAGGATATCGCCCATCTCCATCTTCCGGCGCTTTAATTTGTATTCCAAAAGGTAATGACTTACATCAGACCATGCTGCTTTCACTTGTGCCATATCCTAACCGGAATGTTATGGAACAGGATTCTGCTTTGTGGGAACGAAATCCTAACAAGTTGCCACTCAAAGTTTCAGAACGTGTTCCTTTTGGATATGCTGACCTTTATACATGGCAGGCAAGACTGATGAGGTTAATTGTCGGAAAAAATGAAGAATGCACGGAAGTGGCTTTTATCCCCGGAATTGGCTATGACCATGAAACTTCCACATTCAGAGATCCTATGGTGCCCTATCGTGTGGGAAAAAAAGGGGTGAGACAAATTGAATGGGAGGAACGGGGGCTTTGGAGAAGTTTCTCATCTCTTTTACCTGATGTGAAAAGCCCTGAAGGATTAGAACCAGGGGTTGTGAATTATCTCGCGTCACTTTCATTAAAGCGGTTGATTACTTCTTCGGTCACTTTTAATGTTATCGGTCAAAAGTTTAAGAATGCGTCTGTGGAATTTTGGCGGATGGAATGTTTCAGGTTTCCTTTTGTGATAGACCGGCCTATAAAGTCGGAAATTGATGATATGCTGCGCCTTGCTGAAAATACTAGGGGCGCATTGGAGATTGCGTTTAAAGATACTGGGAAGGCGCTTTTGACAAAAACCAATAGAGCGCTTATGCCGGATAAGTGGGTTGCTGGTAATTTGAAGCCAGGTGATGTAACAAAATATCTTATGAGTATCGGCGCATTATCACAATTCTGGTCAGCTTTAGAATTGCACTTTCACGAAATTCTAGGGGAATATGCACTTGGTCGGAACCCGGACGATATAAGGCTCCAGTGGTTGACCCATGTGCGGGATGCTTTAAAGACGGCGTGGGAACAACATGTTGGTTCTGTTTCAGCGGGGGACGCCTGGGCAATCCGCGCGCTTGTAAAGGCCGAATGCGCGGTGCGGGATAAAGAGAAAGAATTGGATAAAGAAATAGAAAAATACAAAAAGCAGGAGGTAAATCAATGAGTGGCTTTATTGCATGGCTGGAAAAATTGAACGCGGAAGGAAGAAAAGCAAAGGCCGTATTGCGCCGCAGTCTGGCTTTTGCGCCGGGAACATATATTCCCGCGTATCCTTATGTTGAGCCGTTTCTAAAAGGCGAAGAAAAACCGTGGAAGAGGGAAATGTTTTATCTCGTTGCTGGTTTATGGGCTGCGCATTGGCGGGAAGGCCGTACAGGCCCGCCTTTGACAATTGGAAAAGCCTGTACTGCTTATGCCCCTGATAAAGAAACAAGTAAATATAAAAGTACGGAGCGCCGCTTTATCACTTTGTTGGACTCCGACACTGACCAGTTCGCATATCGTCTTCGCCAGATGATGGCGCTTCTGAAAGAGCAAAGTATTGACTATGAATTGTTATTAACCGGGTTGTTGGACTGGAATGACGACCGGAAGCGCACCCAGAATGCCTGGGCCCGCGACTTCTATCAGGATACAAGTAATAAAACAGAACTTAACACACAGGAGAAATAAACAAATGAAAACCTTAATAGAAATCCACGCATTACAGAACTTCGCTCCCTCAAACCTGAACAGGGACGACTCCGGCGCTCCCAAAGACGCCTTCTTCGGTGGTACGCGCCGCGCCCGCATTTCCAGCCAATGCTTAAAACGTGCTGTGCGGGAATATTTCAAAGAACAGAACATGGGGTGGGTAGCCAGTAGAACAAAACGAATAGTAGATGAACTTAAAAAACGTGTTTTTGAAAAAATCAAAAATCAAAAAGGGGTCACAGAAGAGAACCTTTCGAAAGCAATCGAAATCGCCGTCTCAAATCTCGGGAGTGAAAAGAAAGTCAAGGTGGGAAAAGAAAACAAGACAGATGTTTTATTATTCTTGAGTCCAAAGGAAATTGATTCACTGGAAAAAGTAATTATTGATTCGTATTCTGACCTTCTTAAAACAAAACTTCCAGACGAAGTCGTGGAGCACCTAAATGCAGCGATCGATGGTAAAAACAAATCGAGATTAAGTCTGGATGTTGCATTATTCGGACGGATGTTGGCGGTAATGCCGGAGAAAAACCAGAACGCCGCCTGCCAGGTGGCGCACGCCATTTCAACACATTCCGTTGAAAGAGAGTTTGACTTCTATACCGCAGTCGACGACCTGAAACCGGAGGATAGTTCCGGAGCCGATATGATGGGTACGGTTGAATTCAACTCAGCCTGCTTCTACCGGTATGCCGTGCTTGATTGGGAAAAATTAGTAAAAAATCTTCAGGATGATAAAGAGCTGGCCGCCAGGGGATTGCACGCCTTCCTGGAAGGTTTTGTCGTTGCCGAGCCCACGGGTAAACAAAACACCTTCGCGGCACACAACCCACCGGAGTTTGTTGTTGTTTCCGTGCGCCGCAACACCGCGCCCCGCAATCTGGCTAATGCTTTTGAAACTGCCCTCTATGCGCGGAAAGGAGAATCAATAACAGGGAAGTCGGCGGAAAAACTTATTGAAAAAGCCAAGGCTTTAAGGACTGTTTACGGCGGGGAAGAAAAAACATTCGTTCTAAACCTTACTGAAGCCAAGTCGGATGACCTGGGAACGACCCTGTCGGCGTTGAAAGAACTTCTTGATAAGGCCTGTTCGGCCGCGCAGGAGTGACCTATGCCTACATTGCTGCTTAGATTGGCAGGCCCCATGCAGTCGTGGGGTACTACCAGCCGTTTTGATCAACGCGATACAGGCAAAGAGCCCAGCAAGTCCGGAGTTATAGGGCTCTTGGCCGCCGCTATGGGGATTGACCGGGAAAAATGGACGGAACTTAAGCCTTTGACGCGCTTGTCTATGGGCGTAAGGCATGACCGCCCCGGCGTTCCCAAGTATGACTATCAGACAGCGCAGCATATTATCTCTGCGGACCGCTCAAAAATCCATGAGACTGCTGTTACAAAAAGAGACTATATCGCCGATGCGGCTTTTCTGGTTGGGTTTGAGGGTGAGGATTCCAGTTTACTGCTACGGCTCCACGCCGCTTTGTGTAATCCCGTCTGGCCGCTTGCATTAGGGCGCAAATCTTATGTGCCATCTGAGCCGGTATGGATTGAAAACGGGGTACAGAACGCTCCGCTGAGGGATGTTTTGATGGGATGGCCTTGGATTACTTCAGAGCGAAAATGGGAAAAGCGGCCGGAGAAATTATTGGTTTCCTTTGAGTCCGCCGACGGCTCCGGTGCCCTTAGGATGGACCAGCCTTTATCCTCTTTTGCCGAGCGGCGCTTTGGCACCAGGTTTGTCCGCTCCGAATGGATACCGTTCCCGCAGGAGGTCTCAAATGTTCCTGCATAAAATACATCTCAATCCGCGCAGCAAGGAAGCAAGGCGGGATATTGCAGATCCGTATGAACTGCATTCCACTCTTTGCCGTGCGTTTTCTACCGCTGACAACAAATGCCCTGAAGGAGAATTCTTATGGCGGCTTGAGCCGGAAGCGGATTCAAGCGGGAATCCCCGCATTTTAATTCAAAGCCGGTCGCTACCTGACTGGACGCGCATAGGATTGAAAGATTGGCTGGCTGAAATGCCTGCTGACAGTATTAATATTGCTGAGCGCCTGAAACTTGACTCCCTGAAGCTAAGGCAGCGGTTCCGGTTCCGCTTGCGCGCAAACCCATCTGTTACCCGCAACGGTAAGCGTTTGGGGCTACTTCGCCTGCCGGAACAGAAATTGTGGCTAGATCGTAAAGGACGCGAACAACATGGCTTTGCTTTGCCGTATAGCGTGCCTCCGGGCCTTACAGAACAGGCTGAACGCCGGGTTGTTGTCCGGATTTCCCAGGAGAGGATGTTGGCTGGAAGGAGAAGAAATGGGGCTGAAATCCATGTCTTTTCAGTTTTATATGACGGCATGTTGACTGTTGCCGATACAGATAAATTCCGGGCTGTTTTACAGCGCGGAATAGGGCACGCGAAAGCCATGGGGCGTGGTTTATTGTCGGTAGCTCCGGTTTTATAATACAAGTCTCTGAAGAAGGAGATTCTGGCATGAACGCAAAAATGGCTGTCTTTAAAGGAAAAGGAATAAGAAGAACCCTGCATAAGAATGAGTGGTGGTTTTCGATTGCTGATATCGTAGAAGCATTAACAGATACCGTTAATGCAATCGACTATATAAAGAAAATGCGCATTCGTGATGAGGAATTGGCTAAAGGGTGGGGACAAATTGTCACCCCCCTTTGGCTTGATACTGGAGGGGGAAAACAGCAGGTAAATTGCGCCAACACGGACGGAGTCTTCCGAATTATACAATCTATTCCCTCTCCCAAGGCCGAGCCATTCAAACGCTGGTTGGCAAAAGTAGGCTATGAGCGAGTGCAGGAAATCGAAGATCCCGAGTTGGCAGCCAAAAGAACCAGGATGCTGTATAAACTTAAGGGGTATTCTGAAGATTGGATAGAAAAGCGAATGCGCGGAATTGCTATTCGCGAAGAATTGACAGATGAATGGCAAAAGCGCGGCGTAAAAGAGCAAAAGGAATATGAAATTTTGACCGCCGAAATTTCTAAAGCCGCTTTTGGCGTAACTCCAAGTGAGTATAAGAAATTGAAAGGCCTAAAAAGAGAAAATTTGCGCGATCATATGGATGACTTGGAATTGATTTTCAATATGCTTGGAGAGCGAGTGACAACCGAAATTTCTCAACAAGAGAAGCCGGACACGTTTTCAAAAAACAAAATAGTGGCTAAAAGAGGCGGAGGCGTTGCAGGCCGGGCCAGAAAAGAAACAGAAGAAGAAATTGGCCGGAGCGTGGTTTCTAAGAAAAATTATTTACAAATTCCGGAAAACCAAAAACAACTTAAAACGAAAAAATAATATGGCATCAAGAGAAATTTTACAAGATATTATAGGTGATTTTTCACCGGACAAATTCGCTCGGTTTTTTCGTGAAAAAAATAGGTCCTTCGCTCCGCGGCAGGAGACGTTTACCCACTATAATGACGAGTATTTTTCCGAAGGCATAAAGCTTGGTGAGATCAATTTTTCTGAAAGTGAAAAATTAGTTGTTTGCGCTTTTAAAGCAAATCAGCCGCTTTCCGAACGAAGCGGCAAAAAAGCGCAATATGAAAAAGGTAAAAAGATACTCAAGGACTTGCAATCGGACGCAGGCATTGTTATTTTTTATGATCGCCATGGCAATTTCCGATTTTCTCTTATTTATCCAGAAGCTATAGGCAATCGCAGACAATGGAGCAACTTTCGTAGGTTTACCTACTTTGTAAGCCCTGATCCTGAATTCACCAACAAAACTTTCTTACAAAGAATCGGCGGCAAGGATAATGATGGTAGTTTTTCGTCTTTGGACCAGGTTAAAGAAGCCTTCTCTTTATCCGCAGTAACCGATATTTTCTATAAAGACTTTTTTGTTGAATATAATAAACTCGTTGAGGTAGTTAAAAAAAGAAACAAGATTTCAGATCAAGAAAAAGCGCGCGATTTTGTCCTTCTGTTTGCTGTTAGAACTGTATTCTTAGGATTTATCCAGAAAAAAGGTTGGATTGGGAATGATGAGAAATTTATTCAAAACTTACTTAAAGAATACCTAAAGAAATCTGCGAACCACGACCTGTTTTATAAAAAATGGTTAACCCCACTATTTTTTCAGGCTTTGAATTCTCCGCCCGGCAGAAAAGTGACCTATGGCGATAATGATTTCTCTGAGGAAACAGAAAAAAATATGCAGATGGCTCCGTATTTAAACGGTGGCCTGTTTAAAGAAAAACTTGATTATGACGACCATGACTATTTCCTCCCGGATAAAGAAATTAAAGATTTTTTCGATTTCCTTTTCTCCCATAATTTCACTATTGAAGAAAACTCCTACGAAGATGAAGATCTGCAGTTAACACCGGAGTTTTTGGGAATAATTTTCGAGCGGCTTGTTAATAAAGCCGATGGCGCAGTCTATACTCCGCGCACAGAAGTTGATTTGATGTGCCGCTTGAGCTTGGTTAAGTGGCTCGAGAAGAATATTAGTTTGCCAATCGCTAAAGCTAATCTGTATGAATTATTCTTCCGCGAAGGAGAAAAAGAGGAAGATCAGAAACGTGGAAGTTTTTCTGAACGAGAAACAAAAGAAATTGTTGGCTTACTCGAAAATCTCACCGTTTGTGACCCGGCAGTTGGGTCCGGAGCGTTTTTGGTCGGAATGATGCAGGTGCTTGACGAGATAGAGCAAGACTTAAAATCAAGAATTGGCGTAAAGGAGATAGATACTTTTGAGAGGAAAAAGAGAATTATCGCCCAATCACTTTATGGTGTGGAAGTTAAGGAATGGGCGGTTTGGATTTGTCAGCTCCGACTTTGGCTTTCGCTTTTTATCGAAGCACCAGACAGCCTAAAAGGTACCTGTGAACCGATTTTACCGAGCTTAGATTTTAAAGTTAGGCAAGGTGATTCACTGATTCAGCGCGTAGGAAGTAAATCCTTCCCTGTTTTAGGACATGCGATGGTCAGTGAAACTGTAAAAAGAAAAGTAACGCAGCTTAAAAATTTAAAAAATGAATATTTTGGTAATAAAACTCCTATGAAAGATTGGGAAATTAGGCAGAAAGAATTAGCAATATATGAAGAAATCTTGCGAAGTGAAATCACTGAGAAACAAAAAGAGTTAAACCGCCTAAAAAATGTCCAGCCTGGGTCAAGCTCTTCTTTGTTTGGAGATGAATTCTTTAAGCCTGCGCAAAAGGAATTGGATTTCAATAAAGAAAAAATTGGTCTATTGGAAAGTGAAATAAAAGAGATAGCAGACCAAAAACAAAATATTCGTAAAGATAAGCCGCTAGTATGGAATATTGAATTTGCTGAAATATTTGTAGAATTTGGAGGGTTTGACATCGTTATTGGCAACCCACCTTATGTTCGACAGGAGGCCATTGCTGATCCTGCTGGAAAAATAAAAGATAAGAAGCAATATAAAGCGTTTCTCGCTGAAATGGTTAGACTTGATTTTCCAGCCGATTTTCCTCCAAAAAGTAAAATCAACGCCCAGTCTGACCTTTACGCCTATTTTTATATCCGCGCCCTGCGCCTCTTGAATCCCAAAGGAATCCATACGTTTATCTGTTCTAATTCCTGGTTGGATGTGGGTTACGGCGCCTGGCTACAAAGATTTCTTTTAGAGCGCGCGCCGGTGGAATTTATTATAGACAACCATGCCAAACGCAGCTTTGAGGCGGCGGATGTAAATACAATCATTTCCATTATTCACGCGCCGATAAAGAAAATAGACCCGGCTCACATGGTTAAGTTTGTAGCTTTCAAAAAACCTTTTGAGGTGGCTGTTTTTACCGAATACCTGTGTCAAATAGAAGAAGCAAAAGAAGTGATTTCCAATGATATTTTTCGTGTTTATCCAATTACTATAAAAGACCTTAAAGAGTCTGGTACTGAATATGAGAAAGAAACGGAAAAACAAAAGAAAATGAGACTAGGCATGTATGTCGGAGACAAATGGGGTGGTAAATATCTTCGCGCGCCGGATATTTTCTTTACGATTTTGGAAAAGGGCAAGGGTAAGCTGGGTAAGCTTGGTGATATTGCAGAAGTTCGTTTTGGGATAAAAACTGGGTGCAATGAGTTTTTTTATCTTACTGAAGCACAGTCAAAGGAGTGGAAAATCGAAGCAGAGTTTTTAAAGCCGGTAATAAAAAGTCCCCGCGAATGTAACAGGATTTTGGTTGATGAAAAAGACTTAACCTGTAAAGTATTTATGTGCAATAAATCAAAGCTAGAATTAAAAGGTACGAACGCCTTGAAATATATAAATATGGGTGAAGAAGCCACGATAGTTGTTAAACAAGGAAAAGATGAAGGGAAAAAAATAAAAGGTTTTCATAATATCTCAAGTGTGTTAAACAGGAAACAGTGGTATTCGTTAAGTCAAGATTTTGGGGCAAGTGTTTTTATACAAATGACATTTAATGATTCATACCCTTTTTATTATTCTAAAAATAAAATATTGGCAGACGCAAGATTATATGAAATTCGAGATAATGCTAATAATTCTAGAAGGTTATGCTTAAATCTTAATTCTACTTTTTCAGTATTATTTATAGAGCTTTATGGAAGAGCAAATCTTGGAGAAGGGGCATTAGATTTTAAAGTTTACGAAGCTGAGAAAATTCCTTTATTAAACATTGATATCGATAATGATGAAATATTAAAAAGAAGTCCAGAATCAATATTTATTGAATGTGGAATTGATCCAAAATCAAGAATTCCAATTGAAGAACAAGAGCCAAAGCCGTTGCCGGATAGGGCGGAACTGGACAATATTGTTTTTGACGCCTTGGATTTAACTGTTGATGAACGTAAAGACGTCTACCGCGCCGTTTGCCGACTGGTCTGGAACAGAATTAGCAAGGCAAAAAGTGTATGAACGAATCTGGAAATAAAAATTAAGGCGTTTTATGCAAGCGTCTATTATTTTGGGACTCATAAAATAATCCAAACGAGATAAAGCAGATAGTTGTTCTATAATTAAAATATTTTTAGTTAGTTTTGCATTTGTAATTTCCGCTCACTTAAAAAATGTTCTATTACTCTTGAGCCTGTTACATTGTTGATAGGCACAAACGATTCAGGTAAAACTTCTTTTTTGAGAGCGTTGAATCTTGTGCTTGAAATAAATAGGTGACGTCCCTATTAAAAACAGAGGCAGATGATGATGGAGAAAAAGATAGCGAGGATCCACTTTAAAAAACAGTCATCAATTGCGACACAGCCTGAATGACGGGTTGTAATTAAAAGAATAGTTGGTATAATGTTATTTATGCGTAATTTGAATGTGTTGCCAAAAAAAAGGAGAGACTTATGCCGTATGATGCTAATCTTGACAAAGAAATTTTCAGTAAAGCTGTTGAAGACGACAATGGTAAACTAACAGTTAAAATTATGTCTTATAACGACGGGCCGAAAAAAATGCAAATATCTAGAGAAAGGCGCGGAGCGGAAGATTCTTTTACGTTTGCCAAATTAGGAAGAATGACAAAAGAAGAAGCGGAAAAAATTCTTCCTTTGATTCAAGAATCCCTTCTAAAGATGTAAGCAACAGTTAATTAAGCCTCTTTAAATTTGATTAGTTTATCAAGCCCGGATATAGTGAAGATCTTTTTCACGTTCTCGGAAGCGTTTATGACCGTGAAATTGTCTTGGCCGGCTCGTTTTAAGGCTTTGACACAGACGTTGAGAAACAGTGACGAGACGTATTCAACCTTGTTAAGGTCGAAAATAACGGGCATTTTTTTATCATGAATTTTTTTGTAGCCCTTTTCTTCCCATTTCGCGCAGGCTAGGGAATCCATGTGTTTCGCGAAACGGCAGATCAGGTTTTCGTTTTTTATTATAAAGCGAAACATTGATTTATCTCCTTCTGCGATAATATTATCAGCTGTTTTCATGGAAGTCAAAACAATTATGAAAGATATAAGAGACTTTACCTTAGATGAACTTAAACGTGAAATAAAAAATATGAACGAGCCGGAGCATAGGGCGCGGCAGATTTTTTTATGGCTCAATAAGAAAAACGCGGATAGTTTCGAAAGCATGACAGATATTCCTAAAACGCTTGCCGCGAGATTGTCTGGAGTTTTTATTATCGGCAAACTCAAACTCGCGCGGCACTTAACATCTAAAGACGGCACGGAAAAATTTTTGTGGGACCTCGGGAAAGGTGAATATATCGAGACAGTTCTCATCCGGGAGCAAGATCGCCGGACATTATGCCTTTCTACCCAGCTTGGCTGTAAATTCAAATGCCCTTTTTGCGCGAGCGGGCTAAAAAAGTTTATCCGCAATCTTCACGTGTCCGAAATTGTGAACCAGGTGCTCATCGTGCAAAAGACGAGCGCGGAGAGAGCAACGAATATCGTTTTTATGGGGATGGGAGAACCGTTGGATAATTATGATAACCTTGAAAAGTCCATTCGTATTATCAACCACGCGGATGGAATAGGTTTAGGCGCTCGTAAAATCACAGTTTCCACATGTGGATTTGTGCCGGGGATGAAAAAACTGAAAGATATCGGACTGCAGGTAGAACTCGCGGTTTCTTTGCACGCGGGGTATGATAAATTACGAGATGAGCTTGTTCCTGTTAATCGCAGATATCCATTAAGCGAACTTCTTTCAGCGTGTGAAGAATATTATGAGAGAACCAGGAGAATAATAACGTTTGAATATACCTTAATCAAGGGGAAGAATGATTCCCTTAAGGATGCCGACAGACTTGTAAAGATTGCCAAAAGAATCAACGCTAAAGTTAACTTAGTAGCGGTTAATCCCTTCCCAAAGTTAGACTGTCCCGAAGTTACAAAAGGTGAAATGGCTCAATTCGCGCGTTATTTGCAAAGAAATGGCCTTCCTGCCACTATAAGAAAATCAAAAGGACAAGATATTTTAGCCGCGTGCGGCCAGCTTGCCGCCAGGGATATGGTATAATATGGTAAGGACAAGGCATGCCTTGTCACTACATAACCAAAATGAAAAACGAACAATCAAAAACGCTAATATGGATTAGTCTTGGAATGGGCGTATCGTTCTGGTTTTTTGAGGCCGCCGTTCATTCTGTTATACTGCGCGAGCGCAGTTACCTCGCGCAGATTGTCAGTGCCGATAGGAATGAGATTTGGATGAGACTTTTGGTTGCCGCTCTTTTTATCGTGTTTGGTTTTTACGCCCAGTTTATAGTAAAAAAACGCCAGCAGGCGAAAAACGAAACTAAATTCGCGGATGAAGAAGTTAACCAGGTGTTTCGTCCCGCGGCTTACGGTATGCGCATAGTTGATAAAGATTTTAACGTTTTGACCGCTAACGAGACCTTTTGTAATCTTTCCGGCGTAAGCAAGGAACGGGCAAAAGAAAAAAAATGTTATGAAGTGTTACCCTGGCCCATGTGCCATACGCTCGAATGCCCTTTAGCTCTTGTCCTTTCCGGCAGGGAACGCGTTGAACTGGAGCTAAAGACTCTAAATGAAAAACTTTTAGAGTCTAATGAAAAATTAAAACAACTAACCCTAAGAGACGCCCATACCGGGCTGTACAATCACCGGTATCTTTGCGAAATTATTGAAAAGGAATTTAACCGCGCGAAAAGAACAGCAGAACCGCTTTCAGTAATGATGATGGACGTAGATTATTTTAAGTCGATAAATGATGTTTACGGGCATCAGTTTGGGGATATAGTTCTCAAACAGCTGGCAGAGCAGTTAAGCGCCGTAGTTCGGAAGTACGACAGTGTTGTCAGGTATGGAGGCGAAGAGTTTATAATAATTTCTCCCGGTATTAACAAATCTGCCGCTGCGAGTATGGGCCACCGTATTCTTGAGAGAGTTAATGAGTACGGGTTCGGCGACGAAAAGCACACAATTAAAATGAAAATCAGCATCGCGATAGCCTCCTATTTTGAGGATGAAGTAAAAAGCGGAATGGAACTTGTGGATTTCGCGGACCATGTCCTGAGAAAAATAAAGGAAGAAGGAGGGAATAAGGTATATTCATCCTCAGATATTGAAAAGGATATTTTTCCTGTTGGCGGAAAAAATAAAAGTGTGGAAGATGTTAAGTATTTAAAAGGGAAAATTTATAAGCTTATCAGGCGCGCTAATCAAAGTTTGATAGAAGCTATTTTTGCCTTCGCGAAAACAGCACAGCTGAAGGATTACTATAAACAGGAGCATATTGAAAATACGGTTCGATATGCCGCGGAAATAGCGGAATCATTATTTTTGCCGTTAGATGAAGTGGAACGTGTCAGGCAGGCGGCTGTTCTGCATGATTTGGGCAAGATCGGAATAGATGAACACATTCTGCTCAAAAGAGACAAACTTACGAGTGAGGAGTATGAAAAGGTCAAACAGCACCCGCGTATCGGCGCGGATGTTATCCGGCCTGTTCCGTTTTTGCAGGCGATAATTCCTTTGGTCTTATATCATCATGAAAAATGGAATGGACAAGGATCTTTTTACGGATTAAAGGGAGAAGAAATTCCCATTGGAGCGCGTATTGTAGCTGTAACGGATGTTTACCAGGCCTTGATTTCAGACCGGCCCTACCGAAAAGCCTATTCAAAAGAAGAAGCCATAAACCTCATAAAAATTAACTCACACACAGCCTTTGACCCCAAAGTTGTAGACACTTTCCTGGATATTTTAAACAAAGAATAATTTTACAAGACAAGCGTGTAGAGACGAAGCAACCTGTCCGTAATCATTTAGCCGTTTAGAACAAAACATCTCGCCCCTGTCATCCCGACCGAACGAAGTGAGTGGAGGGATCTAAGTAGGGTCAAGGCCACGCGCGGTTAATTAGAAAAAACGTGGATGAAACGGAAGCAATCCTCGAGGAACTTTGGCTGAAGAATAAAAAAATCAACCGCGTAAAAGGGATTAACAACGATATTTGGTATGAGAGGGATCCAATGGGGGTTGCTACGATTCTTTCGCCCAGGATGACACCGAATAATATCCCCGTCGGCACGCCTATGTTGGTTGTAATTGGCCATTCTGAGGTGAGGGATTATCAGGACATGTCGATATTTGCGATCCGAGAGCAAAGAGATTTGTTCCAAAAAGCCGGGTACAGGATTAAAGGGCCGTGGGGTGATTTTGCGGCTAATGAGGACTTTTTAAGGAGAGGCCTACGGCTTTTCCATGACGTTCGCGAACAGCTGGTAGGGTCAATGAACGCGGGAGATCCTGACTACCGGGGTGTCATATTGAAGTTAGTTCATGAAATGGCCGCGGTTAAAAAAATCGAATCAATAGAAAACCTGAAAGCCCATGAAAAATACGGCGCGTACTATGACATTTTAAAACCTTTACTTAAGGCCGAGTTCAAAAAACTGGTAGCGGATGTTAAAGCAGAGGCTAAAAAAAATAGCGTAGAGCCAGATGTTATAGACGCGATGGAGAAAACATACCCGAAATTTTTTAAACAAGAGTTTAAAGGAAAGGACACTCAATTTGTAGTAGACGAAATAATCGAGGAGATACTGAGTAATTTAGACGAGGTAAAGCGCCGCGTTATCAAAGAGGTTTCAACTGTCTACGACATCAACTATCAGGTACAAGTGCTGCTTATGGGTGTTCCGATAAAAGCGGTTTTATACCAATTTATCAACTCGTATGAACCGGTAGAGGCGATTCGCGGCGCGGCCCTTCCTAAGGAGGTCGCGAAATTCCGTTTAGAAAAGATGATACCTGTGTTTTTGAAATTGGGTATTCCGGATAATATTTCTAACGAAAAATTGATTAAAACGGCTGAAGTGCTGGGTTGTCAAGAGACCGGGGATAAAATGTTGACTTTAGTAAAACTGCGCGAGGTGTACCGCGAAAAGCTTAAAACTACTTATGGCGGGGGAGCGACAGCAGATAACGCGGGAGATATGGTAGAAGCAGGCTATAACGGCGCGTTTGTTGCCAGGCACATATATGACGTTAACAACGCGGTTGGGCTGGCGAAGAGGGCGGGAGAGATAAAAGAAGGGCTTGATTTGTTCTTCAATTTCAAAGCGGCTGAAAAGGGCCCTTGGATGCCATGGCTTGAAGGATACGCGGTAGAGGGCGTGGATTTCGAAAAAGTAAATATCTTTCATTGTGTTTCAGTATTGCATGTTGGCGCGGCTATGGCCGAACTTCGCGGCGATAGGGACGCGGCAGAATTATTCAGAGACGCGCGAGAAGACAAGCCGCGAAACCCGATAACAATTGATGCCAGGGGCGAGAGAAGTATCGCGACCAAAGGAACAGGCTCTAACTCCGGCATCCTGCCCGCTGAATTTTTAGCATCAGCCGGTGTTACGCGCGCGATAGTGGGCAGAATAGATGCTTTAGACTCAAGCAAGACAAGTTATATTTTGACACAAATGAAAAACCTGATGAAGGCAGGTATTGCTCCGGTTGTCATATACTCCGAAACCGGGTTTCAAAATAGGTTTCCGGATAATTGGATAAAAAGGTATCGGAACGCCGTTGCCGAAGAGATAGGCGAAGAAGCCGCAAAAAAAATAGAATTCCAATCAGAGGAGATCTATCCTATAACCCCGATAAATCAAATAATAGCCGTACACGCCGAAATGGCAGGGAATCTGTCTGAACCGCGTGATGAGGTAGTTCTTCACGCCAGGGAGAAAGGATATTATGAAAAGGTAGGAGAGCCGGAGGGAGTAGATCAGGAAATAACTGAAACCATTAAAGCGGGAAAGCCGGTTTATTTATGGGAAAATGACGAGTGTCAGTATTTTTCAGGGACAGAGCAAGCCCTTGGTATTATTACGCTTGGTAGGCTAAGAGAAGCTTTAAAGTATGTTCCAAATGAACTTTTGGGTGAAAAATCTGTAAAGGAAAATGGCATCGCGTTACCTGAAATACGGTTGCAAGAAGGAATCGGGGTTCGAAAAATAACCATAAGAGCGAAAGGGAAACTTTTTCAATTAGGTGAAGCCCCCGATTTTAAAAACCCTGGTTTTCATATACTCGCGTGTGTAAAGGGCGTAGTAAGGGTTTACGTACAAGATGTTGACAATCGGTGGAGAAATGGAGTTATAAAAGCGGAAGACGGATGGAAAATGTTTGTAATCCCTGATTCAGCAAAGCAAGTTACGATTACGGCGGAAACTGATAACACAGAGACTATGGATATGTTCATGCCCATGCCCGAGAAAAAACTTTCCATAGATAAACCGTTTGAACAAAGCCGAACAATAATAATGCCCCAGACAGGTATTCGTGTAAGAGAAGTGAAGGGCATTATCAAAGTTTATCAGGGGAGAGTATCGGAAACAGTAGATGTGCTTACTCTGAATGGCAAAAAGACTTCTCCGCCAAGCATGATAACTTACGGGGAGTTACAGAAGCCGCACAGGATTTTGGTAAAAAGCGGAGCGGTAAAAATCGACGGTCTTAGGAACGACTTTCTTTTGAACGAGAATAATACCATAGTCGTATTTGGGCCGGGAGAGGTGTTGGATGTGTGTAGTGAGGAAGGCTTTTTAAAATTCACAAGCCCTGACGGCAGAAAATTTCATTTTGCCGTAACTAATGGCAGGAGGCACATTACCGAGTATCAGTTCGTAAGGGCGAAAAACAGCGAAACAGTTATTTTAGAAATAAGCTATCCGAAAACGACAGGGGAACAGGCAGTGTATAGTGTATATGAGGCGGTAAAAAGTTACGTTCCATTGATTAGCCAAAAAAAGATAGACCTTATAGTTCCCAGGGAGATGTTTGCTGGCATGGGGAAAGCCTCGAGAATACATGCTCAGAAAATACTGGATGGATGTTTTGGCAAAGACGTGGTGCGAATAAAGGGGTATAGCAGTGAGGCCGGGTTAGACAATCAAAGCATGATAAATTTGCTTAAAAGCAGTTTAAGTAGGCAAAATCTGGACGAAGCAAGAATACCCGTTCTATTTGTGACAGAATCAAATATTGTTATCGCCAATCAAAAGGTGGAACAATTGCTATCTCGCGCCGACGGGTTAGAGGAGTTATTACAAGGCACAAGAATTTTATCTCTTCCTGATCTAACAGGGCTGGACGATAAAGGCTGGCTGTATGCGCACACAGTTTTGCGCATAGGTCTTCTTCAAGCATGCCTTACTGTGGAGGATATTCAACTAGCTGGCAAAGGCGAAAAAACACTTGCCCAGGATGTGCAAAAGATGATGAAAGTTGTAGCATGCCGGCCGGAAATCAGCATACAGGAACTATATCTGATGCTTTCATACAAAGAATGTCCCTCAACGCTCAAAAAGAAACTTCAGATTGCTAACGCGATTGTTTTTATGAAAAATGTTCTACAAAGACTAATGCTCGGAATCCCCATGGTCAAAATTGACCGGAGTGACTGGAAAGACCGCATGGGCGCGATTAACGCCTCACTCTAATATCTGCATGTCGGCCATGCAACAACAGGCCCTGTATGCAAAAACGACCCACGGAGAGACATCTCCGTGGGTCGTTTTTGTGTTTAAAGTAGCTTTTCTTTAACCTTATATTTTTAATTTTAAAGGAGGAGAGAAAAGCTACAAAAGACCCAAAGTTCGGTTATCAAAAGTCCACCCCCATTCCACTTACAAGTATAGCACACAATTTTCTAAAGGCAACTTTTTAAGCATTAACATTTAGTGGGGAGGTGGGGTGCAAAAGTCAGCAAGATATTTTACAACATTTAATGCTATTCGCATTTGTTTTGTATGCCGTGGTGGGGTATAATATTTTATGATGTCTATCACTGGTATCAACACTATCATCTTTGTTGAAGATTTATTCCATTCCGCGTTTAAAAGAGAAGAACGGATAAGAGATCTGCGCCGGGAATTGGACAGGGCAAAACAAGAAATAAAAGGCTTAAAAGACAAACATGATGGCGGAAAAAATAAAAAAGAATAATAGCTACGTGGCAGGAAAGAATCGAGAAGAGCAAGTTGAGTTGATTATTGCCTCGTTCAGAATCCGTGTGTTTGTTCTTTTTTTGGGGATTATTTCCGCCGGCATTATCCAGAATATTATTGGCATAGTCGTTCCGCGTGAAGTATGGCTTATTTTTTGCGTATGGCTTTTAACAAGCGCTTTGTATTTGGTTTTTTTTAAATTCGGATTTTGCAAAACCCGTGCTGGTGTGGATAAAGTTCACTTCAGCTATTATTTTTTTGGGATTTTATACGCCACAACACTAGTCCATTATTTTGGCGGCGCGGAATGGATAGCGTTTTTTATTTATCTTTTTGACCTTACATACGCGAATGTTCTTTTGCGCCGTTCAAAAGGCGCGTTGATTACTCTTTTAATGGGAGCTTGTTATTTGTTATTGCTGTTTTTGGAATTCAAAGGAATTATCCCGCACGCGAGAATCTTCATGCCGGCAATGATGGCCTGTGATAATTTGAAATATGTTCTTAGCACTGATGTAGTAGTTATAACGGTTGTATTTTTTCTTATGTCGTATAGTATGGGTTTTTTTTCAAAGATGAAAGAAAGTAGAGAAAACTCCCTGATTGAATCAAAAAACGCCTTCGAATTAAAATCACGGCAGTTAGAAAGAGTTGCTCGGGTTCTCAGAAAGAAAATAGAGGAAAACAAATATATTAAACGTACCACCGCGGAATACATCAAAAAGAAAGAATTTGAGCTTAACATGGTTAAAAAGGATCTTGAAGGCCAAATCGACAAACTTAGAAAAACCCAGGAGTCCATGCTTTTTATGAGAGAAGACATTAATTCTATGAGCAATCAGCTAAAAGAGGGCCGTGATCATCTAGAAGATAAGGTTAGAGAAAGGACGGATGAGCTTTTAGAGATTGGCCGGAAGCTTCACCGAAGTGAACGCCTGGCCTTTCTTGGCAAACTTGCCGGAAGTGTTACTCACGAGCTTAGAAATCCTCTAGCCGTTCTTAAAAATGCGGTTTATTTTTTAAAACGAAAATTCAAACAAAATAAGGATAAAGAAATATTAGCAAACATGGTGGTAATAGAGAAAGAGATTACGATTATAGATTCAATCATGGATGACATTATGGGCTTTGCCCGGACAAAGACATCTGAGCTCAAGAAGATAAAACTAAAAAATGTAATAAAAGACGCGCTTTCTCGGATAAAAATACCGGAGTTTGTGCGAATTGAAGAAGATTATGAGGAACTGCCGGAGATTAAAATTGACACGAACCAGGTAAAACATGCTATAGTAAACATAATAAACAACGCGATAATGGCTATGAACGGTAACGGTGTTTTAACGTTTCGTCTGCGAAAAAACGACAATTATGCCTGTGTTGAGATTGAAGACACCGGGCAGGGTATTTCTCCGGATGAAAGGGATCTTATATTTGAACCCCTTTACAGTTCTAAGCCCAAAGGTACAGGGTTGGGCCTGCCGATAGCGAAGATGATGATAGAGAATCAAGGAGGAAAGATTGAGTTTGAGAGTGAGCCCGCGAAAGGTACGCTTTTTAAAATATTCCTGCCCATAGACAGGGAAGGAGAGGGAGCAAGAAATGGATGAAGATCAAAAGAAAATAGTTGTAGCGGATGATAACAAAGAACTGTGTGATGTATTGAAAGAGATATTAGAAGGCGAAGGATATAAAGTTGATTGTGTGCATGATGGCTTTTCTCTCATCTCTTATTTGAAGAAGGTGCAGGATATTGATGTAGTGATTTTAGATTTGATTATGCCGGTAAAAGGAGGCATAAGTGTTTTTGACACAGTACGTTCTGTTTCTCCCGCGTCTAAGCTCGTTATTTATACGGCGTATCTTGATTATAAAAATTCCATATTCGCTAAAAAAGCCGATGCGTTCATAAGTAAAACTGAAGATGTTGAGGGCCTCATAAATACCATTCATGAATTGATGGAATAAACCCGAAAAGCGGAGCCCTGCTCGGTGGGGACACCTCGCTGGACAGCGCCATTTTCCCCTTTATAAAAGCAAAAAACTTTTTGCCTAAGGTAAGAAAAGTTTTTTGTAGAGGTAAATGGCGGAGAGGGGGAGATTCGACACACGGTTCCCCCTGTCTGTCATTCCCGCGCAAGCGGGAATCTATTAAATCCCCGCAAACCCTATGTTTCACTGCCTCATACACCAACACCTAACATCAACCACCATCAGTTATCCTCAGTCCCAAACCCCCTAATATTCACCCCGAGTGTGGTGAAAGTGTGGTGGAATGTCCTCCTGTCATCCCGGAATTTGCCGAAGGCAAATATCCGGGATCTACAAAAACAAGGAGCCGCCACATGAAAGGCTACCAATTCCTCAAAAACGACTTTTTCGACCTCTGCCAAACAAGAAGACCTCTGCACAACCTCGAGTAAATATGGTAAAATAATAAAAAATTGAGGAGGTCGTAATGTCATTTTTAACATGTGAAGCAAGGCAAAGATTAGGGAAAGAAAACAAACTGTTAAAGTTATCAGAAATAATCAATTGGGATAGCATAGGAAAAAATCTAAAAGGTATGTACTCGTACGAAATAAACGGAGCTGGAGGTCAAAAACCATACGATAGTTTAAAAATGTACAAGGCAATACTATTGGGACAATGGTACAGTCTAAGCGATCCTGAATTAGAAGAGGCATTGAAAGTAAGACTAGATTTTATGATGTTTACGGGTCTTGAGGGAGATGTTCCAGATGAGACAACATTATGCCGATTCAGGAACAGAATAGCGGAAAAGGGATTGGATAAAATATTATTTAATGAGATAAAAACGGTTCTGGAAGAAGAAGGATTAAAGGTAAAAAAATGTGAAGGGGCAGTGATAGACGCAACGGTAATCGAATCGGCAGGAAGGCCAAAAACAACAGTGGAAGTAATGCCGGAAGATCGTCGAGAAGAAGACGAAGATGTTTCAAAAGAACCCGAGAATAAAATAACTTACTCACAGGACCCGGAAGCAAGATGGCTAAGGAAGGGTAAAAAATGTTATTTTGGCTACAAAGGATTTATAGCTACAGATACCAAGGATGGGTACATAGAAGTTGTACACGTTACATCAGCAAATAAGAGTGAGGTGCGGGAATTAGAAAATACTATACCAAAAGACAACCCCAAAAGAGTTTATGCGGACAAAGGATACGCGTCAAAAGAGAATCGAAATAAATTAAGGGAAAGAAACATCAAAGATGGAATAATGGAAAAAGCTACCAGGAGTAAAGGGTTGACAAGTTGGCAAAAGAAAAAGAATCGAATGATATCGGCAAAACGATTTATTGTGGAACAGGCATTTGGAACGTTAAAACGGCGGTTCAAGTTTACAAAAGCGGCGTACATAACGCGAATAAAAGTCGAAGCACAGTTCACTTTAAAAGCAACGTGCTTTAACCTGTTGAAA
>JBDRBY010000017.1:0-11232 GCA_043822245.1 Candidatus Omnitrophota bacterium | reverse complement strand
AAAGCTAATACGCGATTGCGGACTTCCCCTTCTTTGAAAAAGGAAATAAACTTTTCCCCCCTTTGAAAAAGGAAATAACCCTTTCCCCCCTTTGAAAAAGGAAATAAACCTTTCCCCCCTTTGAAAAAGGAAATAAACCTTTCCCCCCTTTGAAAAAGGGGGCCAGGGGGATTTAATACGTAGTTATTGTGACGAGTCCTCAGATAATGAAAAATGCGTATTTTTCATAGGCCCAAGTGGAAGCTAAAAGGAGGCAAGGCAATGTGTAAGAAGGTACTGGTACTGATTTCGTTTTTGTGTTTAGTTTGTATGGGTGGAATAGGTTTCGCCCAAGAAATGGGAGGAGAGTCCCAAGGTGTAAGCGAAGAGACTCAAGAGTATGGAATATGTCCTGTTATGGGAGGAAGAGCCAGTAAAGACTATTTTTCGATCTACAACGGTAAGGTTTACTATTTCTGTTGCGAAGGGTGCGTAGAAGAGTTCAATAATAATCCGGAGCAATATATCCCGGTTGAAGAATCGACAGTTCCGCAGGAAGGATAAAGGTGGAGTGCTAGGAAGTTCTTTTTCAAAAAGGGGGAGAGCTTTCGTTCACTTTTTTTAAATGGAGGTGTCTAATGAAAGGGATAGTTTGTAAAGTTTGCGGGTATATCGTGATAAACGGCATCGCGCCGGAGAAGTGTCCCGTATGCGGGGCGCCAAGAACCGCTTTTCAAGAAAAACCTAATATTATCAAAACTGCTCAGGATGAAGCCAATCTGAGCGAAAAGCACACACCAGTGATAACTGTTGTAAAAAAATGCGGCCTTATCCCTGACGGATGCCAAGACGTCCACACGAAAGTGGGCCAGGTTCAGCATCCGATGCTCAAAGAACATTACATAATGCTAATTGATTTTTATTTAGACAATAACTTTCTGGCCAGAGTTCATCTTTCGCCTGAAAAACTTAACCCCGCCGCCGCTTTGCATCTTAAAGCTGTAAGCGGAAAAATATCCGTAATCGAGCACTGCAACATACACGGCGCCTGGATTGCGGAAACGAATTTGTAAAGAAATCTCAGGAAGGATATCTGTTTAGCTTAAAGAATAAGTGCTTGTGCAACGTATGGAAAAGCACACCTTCACCGATAACCGTACGCAAAACACACCTTTTCTGATACCCGTAGGGCAAAGGCATACCTTTGCCGATCTGTATAGAATGCCCCCCTGTCATCCCGACCGAACGAAGAGAGGGGAGGGATTTTTTAAAAAGTGCCCATAATTATCAGTGGCAGAGACGCGATAAATCGCGTCTCTACTTGTTCTGTCCGGCACCAGTATAAGGACTAAAAAAATGAAAGAATGGAAGAAGTTTTTATTTATGGCTTTGGTGTTCGCGGGATGTTTTTACTTGCCGCTTGATCTGGTGCCTTTTAGAAACCCTGTGTTTGAAGCTCTGGCGCTGGTTAAGTGGTACGCGAGAGAGCATGTTTTGCTTTGCCTTATCCCGGCGTTTTTTATTGCCGGAGCGATTTCAGTTTTCATCAGCCAGTCTTCCGTAATCAAATACTTCGGGGCAAAGGCTAATAAGTTTCTCGCGTATAGTGTTGCCTCTATCTCAGGGGCGGTACTGGCTGTTTGTTCTTGCACAGTACTTCCTTTATTTTCCGGAATATACAAAAGAGGCGCCGGACTGGGTCCTGCCACAACCTTTCTTTATTCAGGCCCCGCGATCAATGTTCTGGCGGTTATTATGACTGCCCGTATACTCGGCTGGGAACTCGGCCTTGCTCGCCTAATAGGAGCGGTAATTTTTAGTGTGGTAATCGGGCTATTAATGCACTTTATCTTTATCAAAGAGGAAAGGGCAAGGAAAGACGAAGGCGATTTAGCGGCAGGCCGGATGGAAGAAGAAAAAACATTGTTATGGTTCAAGAAAAATAAACTCAAGAATTGGACGCTGAGTTCCTGGATGTTTGCCAAACAGATTATGCCGCTTCTTTTTTTAGGTGTTTTGATCTCGGGTTTTTTGTTAGGCCGGCCTGATCATGAAGGATTGATTCCTTCATGGATAATTGCCAAGGCCGTTGGAGGTAATTCGTTGTTGTCGAATTTTTTCGCGTCGTTTACAGGCGCGCTTATGTATTTTGCCACATTAACTGAAGTTCCGATATTGCGCGGCCTAATTGGTTCGGGTATGGGCAAGGGCCCCGCGCTCGCGCTTCTATTGGCCGGCCCCGCCGTCAGCTTGCCTAATATGCTGGTTATCCGTGGTGTTATAGGAGTGAAGAAAACAGTTGTTTATATCAGTCTTGTTGTAACGATGGCAACACTGAGTGGAATATTGTTCGGAGCGATAGTCAAATAGTAAGCTTTTGAACTATTACACGGAGGCACAAAATGAAAATCGAAATATTGGGTATTGGTTGCCCCAAGTGTAAACAGCTTATGGCCAATACGCAAGCGGCAATTAACGAGTTAAACATTCAAGTTGAGATCAGCAAGGTTACGGATATCAACAAAATTATAGAATATGGCGTAATAATGACCCCTGCGTTGGCAATTGATGGAAAGGTGATTTCTTCTGGCAAAATACTGAACAAAGATGAAATAAAAAAACTTTTAGGTAAAATAAATTGAAAAAAATATTTTGTCTGATTTTATTATTTGGAGTGTTATGCTCGGTAAGTCCCGATAGCTTTAGCGAGGGAGTTGACGCCAAGAGCAAGATCATCGCGTATTATTTTCATGGATCATTTAGATGTGCCACTTGTACCAACATGGAGAGGTATTCAAAAGAAGCCATTGAAACAAATTTCAAAGATACTCTTGCTTCCGGAAAACTTGAATTCAGGCCGGTCAATGTAGAGGATAAAGAGAATGAACATTTTGTGAATGACTACCAGCTTTATACAAAGGCGCTTTTTTTATCGTTTATAGAGGGCGGCAAAGAAATAAAGTCGAAGAATCTCGATAAAATTTGGGAATACGCCCGTGATAAGCAAAAGTTTGTCACATATGTTTCCGAAGAGATTCACGCGTTTTTGGGGAAAACGAAATGACGGAAATCTTGATAACATTTGGTTCAGCGCTATGGCTGGGGATATTAACTTCGATTAGCCCTTGCCCGTTGGCGACGAATATAGCGGCAGTATCGTTTCTTTCAAAAAGGGTGACACATCCCGCTATGGTATTTGTTTCGGGCCTTGCTTACACGTTGGGCAGGATGATCGCGTACGCCGTTCTCGGCTGGATTATTGTCAGATCTCTTTTAAGCGTTCCTGATGCCTCGCGGTTTTTGCAGAAATATATGGGTAAAGCGATAGGGCCTCTTTTGATAATCACAGGGCTTTTTTTGTTGGAATTAATCACGGTCAAACTGCCGGGCATATCACTCTCAGAAAAACATCACAACAAACTCGTTGAGTCAGGTGCTCCCGGAGCTTTTTTGTTAGGTCTAATCTTTGCGTTGGCGTTTTGTCCGGTGGGAGCGGCGTTATTCTTTGGAAGTTTGATACCGTTATCCCTTAATAGCAGTACTGGTGCTTTATTGCCGTTTGTTTACGGAGCGGGAACAGCTCTTCCCGTGTTTATATTTAGTGTGGCGATCGCGCTGGGCGTTACTTCACTCGGCCGTTGGTTTCATCGGATTTCAAAACTTGAGTATTACACGCGGCGGATAACGGGAATTGTTTTTATTCTTGCAGGATTGTATTATATAGGAACTTATACCTTGCGATTATTCTAAGTAAAGAAAGGAGCGTTATGCAGGTTTATCGTTGTCAGATTTGCGGTGAGGTTTATCTTGGAGAAGTAAAACCTAAGAGTTGTCCGTTTTGCGGCGCGCACGAGAACTATTTTGTCTTAACGAAAGAATGGAAATTGTTGAGTAGCGAAATTTTATCAGGCGTGACAAAAGAAAACTTAAAAAAAGCCTTGGATTTAGAAATAAACAACACGAATTTTTACAGGGCTATTTCGGAAAAGAGCAATGATGTGTATGTTTCAAGTATGTTTAAGGGCCTCTCAAAAGTAGAAAGAGAGCACGCTTCCGCGATTTGCAAGCATTTAAAAATTCAAAAACCCGATTCAAACATAGGCGCGGATAAAGTGCTGGGCTCTGACCGGGAGAATATAGAAGAATCGAACAAAAGAGAAAAAAACGCCGTTAAATTTTACGGCCAGGCAAGTGCTGACGCTCCGGAAAAAGAGATTAAGGAATTTTTTAAAGCTTTAATGCAGATAGAATCTGACCACATGGCGTTAACAAAACTATAGAAACAAGGTTAGCGGCCTTCTTTCGTTAGAGATCGCAAAAGAGTTGAAAATTTGACAGTTTCTGTTAATATGGTATAGGTTCTTTAGAGGTCTATGCCATATTAAGAAAGAGGTGAATGATGGAGTATATTGATAAAAAGATAGCTGAAAATATTAACAGAAAACTAAAAGAATTGAATGCTTTACGCCCGTTACCTTCGCCCGCGGTTATAAAGATTCAGGAACAGTTTCAAATTGAGATGGCGTATAATTCCAATGCTATTGAAGGAAATAGCTTGACTTTAAAGGAGACAAATCTAGTTATAAACGAAGGGATTACCATCAAGGGGAAGCCTTTAAAGGATCATCTGGAAGCTAAAAATCATAAAGAGGCTTTAGAGTATTTGTATGATCTGGTCTCAGATAAAAAAAAGCATACAATTTCAGAAAGACTTATTCGCGTGCTGCACCAATTAGTAGTTCACGATACTGATCAGGAGTGGGCTGGGCGTTACCGTAACAGCAATGTTTATATCACGGGTACATCTCATGTTCCTCCGGACGCGGTTGATATTGTAAGCCAGATGCGGGGATTAATGAAATGGTTTGAGGGTGAACGTAAAAAATTACATACAATAGAACTGGCGGCATTATTTCATCATAAACTTGTTCATATTCATCCATTTTTTGACGGAAATGGCAGAACGGCTCGTCTGATGATGAATGTTTTATTGATGCAAGAAGGGTATCCGTTGGTAATAATTTTGAAAAATGATCGAAAAAAATATTACAAAGTGCTTGAAGCCGCGGATAATGGAGAATACAAAGGGTTAACTCATTTTATTGCGGCCGCGGTTATGAGGTCTTTGGAAATTTATTTAAAGACATTGACTCCAGTGACAAAAAATAGGGAGAAATTTATTCTCTTAAGTGAGGCGCATAAAGATTTTCCATATTCAGCCAAATATTTAAATTTACTGCTTCGGCAGAGTAAATTAGAAGGGCACAAAGAGGGAAGGAATTGGTTAACAACGAAAGAATCGGTTCAGAGATATGTTGATAAAAGGCAAAGGAAGAGAAATTAGGAAACAAACACAAAACTAACCGGGTTAGTTTTGTGTAAAACAAGGTTTTATGAATATGAATAACAAGAAAGAAAGCTTGAAAATTTCTATTGTCGAAGGGGTGTTTGCCAGCGCTATGGCTGGGTTCACGCAGGATTATTTCGCGCCTTTTCTTTTGGTATTGGGCGGGACAGTGCGGCAGATAGGGTTGTTGAGCGCTATCCCGAATTTGGCGGCGTCTCTAATCCAGCTTAAAAGCGCGGCGCTTATTGCCTGGCTGGGTTCAAGAAAAAAGATGATTAATATTTTCGTTTTTTTGCAGGCAATAGCGCTTATTCCTATGGTTATTCTTGCTTTTGTCGGCGCGCGGGAACCGGGTCTCTTTATTGTTTTAGTGGTGTTATTCACTTGTTTCGGAGCTTTGTCCAGCCCTGCCTGGGGCAGTTTAATATCTGATTTGGTCGAACCGGCGGAAAGAGGGCAATATTTCGGGCTGAGGAACAAGATTTTAGGATTTGCCGCGGTTTTAGCGTCGTTCACGGCCGGATTTATTCTTTACACGTCGAAAAAGGCTAATATATCCAGGGCCTTCGCGCTTATATTTACCGCCGCTTTTATATGGAGAATTATTTCCTGGCGTAAAATGAAAAGAATATATGAACCGATTTTACACGACGACGGCAAAAATCACTTTACCTTGATTCAGTTTTTGAAACATCTTAAAAAAAGTAACTTTGCCAAATTTGTGGTTTTCTCATCACTGATGAGTTTTTCAGTTAATATTGCTTCTCCGTTTTTTGCTGTGCTTATGTTACGGGACCTCAAGTTTAATTATTTGCTTTATACCATAGTCACGCTCGCGGCTACACTAACTATTTACGTCGCTATCGCCCGATGGGGGCGCCACGCTGATAAAACGGGGAACTTAAAGGTTATAAGAATTACCTCGCCTTTAATAGGTTTCATACCTCTTTTATGGCTTATTAATCAATCCCCCGTGTATCTTATCTGCGCGCAGATTTTTTCCGGGTTTTTGTGGGCGGGGTTTAATATTTGTACAACTAATTTCATCTATGACGCGGTGAGTCCAGCGAAAAGAACCCGGTGTATAGCTTATTTTAATACCCTCAACGGTATGGCGTTATGCTGCGGCGCGGTTTTAGGTGGTTTTTTGTTGCCCTTTTTGCCGCCCGTTCGCGGCTATAAGATATTGACTTTATTCATTGTATCTTCTATGTTACGGATAATAGTCGGCTTATTCCTGCCGCGGCAGTTGAAAGAGGTAAGAGCGGTTGAATCGATAAAAAGCGACCAAGTATTTTTCAGCATGATCGGCATAAAGCCGCTTTTAGGGGTAGAAAGAAAAACAATAAGGTACTAAAATTATGGTAAAAATTATTAACGATAGATCGGCCAAGGCAAACAAAGTTACATGGATGGGCCTCTATGTGAATATTGTCTTAATGCTTTTGAAATTGACAGCCGGTATCTTCGGCAGAAGCGCGGCTATGATCGCGGACGCGTTTCATTCTTTGTCTGATTTCGCGACCGATGTGGTCGTCCTGCTTGGAGTCAGGTTTGTAGAAAAGCCTGTAGATAAGTCACATAATTATGGACATGGGAAAGCCGAAACATTATCGTCGGTGATTATAGGTGTGGCCTTATTTGTTGTTGGATTTAGGATTTTCGGGGTAGGGGTTCATACTGTTTATCATGTTTACTCCGGAGAATTTATCCCTGAGCCGCGGTGGATAGCGTTTTATGCCGCTGTTATTTCGATTGTGACAAAAGAGTGGGTATACCGCCGCACTATAAAGACCGGAAATGGAATTAACAGTTCGGCTGTTATTGCCAACGCCTGGCATCATCGGTCGGACGCTTTTTCTTCCATAGGCACAATGTTTGGTATCGGCGGGGCGATATTGCTTGGTGAAAAGTGGCATATCCTTGACCCGATAGCGGCTATTATGGTTAGTGTTTTTATCATTCGGACTGCCATTCATATTTCTTTAGGCGGGTTTAATGAGTTGTTGGAAGCGTCATTGAGCGATGAAATGGAGAAAAAAATAATAAGTGTTATAAATTCAGTTTCCGGTGTTATCACTTCTCATGATTTAAAAACTCGCAGGATTGGCAATTACTTCGCGATTGATGTGGCTATCTCGGTTGATAAAAACCTCAACATTACGGCGGCTCATAATATTTCAACAAAAGTTGAGAGTAAAATAAAAGAAGAATTTGGCGAAGAGGTTTTTATATCCGTGCATGTAGAACCCGAAAGATGTAAGGAAGGGGCTGTCAAACACAATTAAGATATGATTTACTGGGTTCCGTTTTTACATTTTTATCAGCCGTCCATTCAAACGCGCGCTGTTTTGAAGAAAATATGCAATGAGTCCTACCGGCCTCTTATTGACATGTTTTTGAAGCATCCCGGCGCGAAGGTTACCGTGAATATATGCGGCAGTTTAACGGACTTGCTGAATAAACACGGCGGGGGCGATATCTTAGACGGTTTTAGAAAGCTCGCGCGGAGAGGCCAGCTTGAATTTGTGGATTCCTCGAAATATCACGCGATACTTCCCCTTATTCCTGAAGACGAAATAAAAACGCAGATTAAGCTTAATCAAAAGACAAACAGTCACTTTTTTAAACAAGATTATAAAACGCGCGGTTTTTTTCTTCCTGAGATGTGTTACTCGAAAGGCGCGGCAAAAGTTCTTAACCAGATGCGTTACGATTGGGTTTTAGTAAGCGGGATAGCCGCTCAAGATGAATGGCCGCTGGATTTTGTCTCCAACGTCCGATGCGGCTCTTCACACATGAAGGTATTCTTCAGAGACGATATCATAAGCAATAGGATAAGTTTTCAAAATGTCGATAGCGCTGATTTCATAAAAGACCTTGTCTATCTTTCAAAGGGAAAGAAGGATATTTACGTGATAACGGCAATGGATGCCGAGACCTTTGGCCATCATATAAAAAACTGGGAAAGATTGTTCCTCGCGGAAGTTTACAAAGCCATAGATGCCTTTAAAGATTGCCGTAAACCTCGAAGGGCCTTGCCGAAGGTTTGTAAAAAAATTATTTCTGAATTAGGAGAGGCCCCGCGAATTGATGTGCTTACTATGAGTGAGGTACTCACGAAGTTTTCTCTCAGAAAGACAAAGCCTCCTTTACCTTCTTCCTGGAGCACGTCAAGAGATGATATGGTGGAAAAAAACTATTACCCTTTGTGGAAAGACCCTTCAAACCCTATTCACAAGGCGCAATGGAAGCACCTTAACGCGTGTTTTGAATTAATGGATAAGGCCTCGCGGTTAAAGCTCAAAAATAAAGAATCCGTCCGTTTTGCTCTTTTAGCGAGGGAAATTTTGAATGAAGCGGTTTTTAGCTGTCAGTTTTGGTGGGCGAATAAAAAACGCGGAAGGTGGAATACTGTTCTCATAAACGAGGGCGTAATTTTACAGGAAAAAGTCTTGTTGAATCTACACAAAGCGGTCAATCTTTCCGTCGCCGCCGATCAGGTAAAAGAACAGTTTTGCCGCGAGATACGCGCTTGCGGGAAGCTGGCCAAAAGAATAAGAAATATGATCGCCGCGGAGTGAACACAATGCGAAAAATTAATCTCGCGATAGCTCTTCATTTTCATCAGCCGATAGGAAACTTCGAGCATATTTTTGAAAGGGCTTATGAATTTTGTTACAAGCCTTTCATGGAACTTCTATCCAATTATCCGGAAGTAAAAATGATGTTTCACATATCAGGGTGCCTGCTTGATTACCTGGAAGAGAAACATCCGGACGCGATAAAATTGATAGGTTCTATGGTCAAACGAGGCCAGATAGAAATTATGGGAGGCGCCTACTATGAAGCGATCCTTACCGCTATTCCCATGGAAGACGCGATAAACCAGATTAAGATGATGTCCGGTTACATAAACCGGAGATTTAAAGTTACTCCGCGGGGTATCTGGGCCGCGGAACGTGTTTGGGAACCGGATATTTCGGGCCTTTTACATAAAGCTAAAGCGCGCTATTTGATTCTGGATGACGAACATCTTACGCGTTCAGGCGTGAAAGAAGATGATGTTCACGGTTATTTTTTAACAGGGAGCGCTAAAAAGAAAATTGCCGTTTTTCCTTCCAACAAGAAACTTCGTTACCTGATACCCTTTAAGCCGGTGGGGGAGGTGACCGATTACTTAAGGAGTTTAGCCGTCAGCGGCAAGGAGCTCTTGCTTACATATGGAGATGACGGAGAAAAGTTCGGAGAATGGCCGGGGACGCACGCGCATGTGTATGGAAATAGGTGGCTCAATAATTTTTTCGATATGCTGATGGAGAACAAGGATTGGATAGAACTGGTACATTTTTCCGAGTATTTGAAGAAACATAACCCGCAGGCTGATTTGATAATAAATCAGGGTTCATATAAAGAGATGATGGAATGGTCGGGAGACCGATGGTCAAATTTTCTACTAAAGTACCCTGAAGCGGGCCAGATGCATAAAAAAATGTTATACGTAAGTTCTAAACTGGAGAAAGCGGGAAAAAAGACAAAGGGCGTAAAAATAAAAGGGCTCGAGGACGCCCGGAGGCACTTATACAAGGGCCAATGTAATTGTGCTTACTGGCACGGTGTTTTTGGTGGTTTATACCTTTACCATTTAAGGAAAGGTGTTTATGATCATTTGATAGAGGCGGATAAACTTATTGATAATGTTATCAATAAATCTAAGAAGGGATGGCTTGAGGTACAAAGGCCTGATACTGATTCCGGCGGAAGGAAAGAAGCTGTTATTGAAAATAAGGATTTTTCCATATATGTGAGCCCTTTCGAAGGCGGGGTTATCAAAGAACTCGATTATAGGCCTCTTTCTTTTAACTTGCTGAATACCCTTTCGAGAAAGATGGAACCCTATCACGAGAAGATAAGAGAAAAGGCCGGACAAGCGGGTGATAATGAAATCTCGACAATCCATGATGATTTTAGAAAAGTTGACGCGCCTTTGAAAAATATGCTCATCTACGATAAATTTAACAGGTGTTCTCTGAGAAGTTATTTTGTAAAAGATGGGTTTGCGCTTTCTGATTTGATGAATTCTTCTGACAAAGAAGTAGGGGATTTTTCAAAACTTGACTACAACGTCAGTGGGGAAGAGGGGGGTATAATTTTAGAGAGTAAATCCATAATAGAAAATTCTCCGGTTAGATTGCGTAAAAGGATCCGGATAGAGTCCGAAAATGAAATAAAGTTTATCTTTAGCATAAAAAAAGAGAAAAATATCAGGCAGAAACTGCTGTTTGGCCTGGAATTTAATGTTACTATGCCTGAATTAGACTCGGACAGATATTTTTATCAGGCAGACGCCCAGAGCCGCGGGCACTTGAAAAGAAAGGGGCATGTTTCTCGGGTTTCATCTTTTGGTATTTCCGATAGCCGCGATGAATTCGGGATAAAATTTTGTTTTTCAAAAAAACCTTCCCGCGTACTTTATTTCCCCGTTCAAACCATCTCTCAGTCAGAAAGAGCGTATGAACTGAATTACCAGTGTTCCTGCGTGTTCAGTTTATGGGATATAGATTTAAAATCCGATACCGAGCAATGTTTTGATATAAGGTTAGTTATGGAATAATGGACAATGCAACATATAAAAAGTGTCCATAATTGTCAGCGGTAGAGACGCGATAAATCGCGTCTCTACATAAGATAATGGACAATGCAACATATAAAAAGTGTCCACAATTGTCAGCGGTAGAGACGCGATAAATCGCGTCTCTACATAAGATAATGGACAATGCAACATATAAAAAGTGTCCATAATTGTCAGCGGTAGAGACGCGATAAATCGCGTCTCTACATAAGATAATGGACAATGCAACATATAAAAAGTGTCCACAATTGTCAGCGGTAGAGACGCGATAAAT
>JBDRBY010000016.1:0-15175 GCA_043822245.1 Candidatus Omnitrophota bacterium | reverse complement strand
CATTAAGTTATTACGTGGATTGTCATGCTATCTTCCGCTTTGTGAGAGGACGAGACGAGATTCATTACCGACATCATTTAAAGACAGATGAGGCAATTCCGCAGTGGAAACAGGTATTAGATGATTGTCGGGTAAAGACTACATATGCATTATCACCTCAGGCGAAAGGGAAGATTGAAAGGCCGTACAGATGGATACAGGATCACCTGGTGAGGATATGCATGAGGGAAGGGATAAAAGACATAAAACACGGGAGTGAAGTATTGAAACAGGAGATAAACGAATATAATCACAAACGTGTACACAGCACAACCAAAGAAGTGCCGTATATCAGATTTCAAAAAGCAAGGAGAGCCGGTCAGACTTTATTCCGGGAGTTCAAAATACCAAAACCATATGAATCGATAAAAGACATATTCTGTTATCGCATGAAACGAACAACTGATGGGTACAGAAAAGTGTCGATAAATAACAACCAGTACAAAGTGAACAAAGCAGATCCTCGGAATGCGCTCGAATTGCGAATATACCCAATAAGCCAATTGTATTCAGAAATAAGATTTTGGCGAGGAGAAGAGCATATAGATACGCAAAAAATTAAGAACATAGAATTAAAAGCGTACGGGTTGAATTGTGGATAGTGCCGCTTTGTGGATAAGTTAAAAAACAACTTACCCACAAAGCTTGGATAACTGCTACGCAGTTACCCACACTCTCCACAATACTACGGCTGCTATTTTTTAAAAAAACAAAAGAAACCCAGGTGTCCACTTTTAAAACTTAAATCTACCTATAAAGTGTCCACTTTTGATTCTTAAATGACAATGAGCAATATCCGCCTTCGCCTTTTTGTTGTTTTGAGGTATAATAACACACAATGAAAATCAAAAATGTTTACATAATTGCCGGAGCTAACGGTTCAGGTAAAACGACGTTCGCAAGGACGTTTTTACCTGAATACGCGAAATGTGATCGGTTTATCAATGCCGATCTCATCGCGAGTGGCTTATCGCCTTTTTCTCCACAACAGGTTGCCATTAAGTCTGGCAGGCTTGTTTTAGAGCAGATTAAAGAATATTCGGAAAACGGCGTTGATTTTGGTTTTGAAACAACTATGTCTGGGATAACTTATTTGAAATATTTCAAAATGCTAAAAGAAAAAGGCTATAATACTCATATTTACTTTTTGTGGATACCCAGTTCACAGTTGGCAATTGCCCGAGTTAAAGATCGCGTGTCACAAGGCGGTCATGATGTTCCAATTGCGGATATAAAACGTAGATTTGAACGCAGCACAGAAAATTTTTTTAAACAATATCGCTTGTTGGCTGACCAATGGATGTTGTTTAATAACGAACAGTCCAAACCAAAGCTCATCGCTCGAAAACAAAACGCTCACGTGGATGTTATTAATCAAGAGTTGTTTGATAAAATTACTAAGGAAATCGGGGTTGATTTATGAAAAAACAAATGACACTTCAGGATAAAGCAGAAGCCGCTATGAAAAAAGCCATCAGAAAGGTTGTCGCCCAGCACAAAAAAGACGGCCGCCCGCTTGCAGTATGGGAAAACGGAAAAGTCAAAAAAGAAGTAGCCAAGTAATGCTTGTGCTAAATAGGTAAATAGGGACGTCACCTATTTATAAAAAAGCAAAAAGGATGCTCTTTTTTATTGTCCAGAGCTATCCGAGTTGAATTCTGTGGATGAATCTCAAGCTGGCAATGGTAAGGATGTAGCAATATAGTATAAAATAGTGGATTTTTCAGAAAAATACTAAGAGAGTTTCGCGGGGAATATTGTGAAAAATTTCGCGAAAGCTTTTTTAGCAGATTCTAATTACGTAATCGTCTACCTTTCTTTTTGTTTAAATAAATAGGTGACGTCCCTATTAATATGAATTTTCTTCGGCAAAAGCTTGGCCTGCCGTTGGCGGTTCGCGGGTAAAATATTTTTGAGGACAATTTCGTAGGGGTGTTGTGGGTGGGTTTGACGGTTTTTCTGTGCGAATTATTTTGTCTTTTTGTGCATAATATTATGTTGCTTTGTGCATAAGGATGTGGTATGCTTTCTAAATAAAGGAGGCCTGAATATGAGGTATATCACACGGTGGTTAGAGGCAAGGCTTGTCGAAGTGCTTAAATCTCATCCGGTAGTTGTTTTAACCGGGCCAAGGCAGGTTGGGAAAAGTACGCTTCTTAAGCACGCGGAATTTTTGAAGGATTGGCGATACTTGACTTTAGATGATTTTGACGCGCTCGAGCAAGCGAAAGAAGATCCTAAGGGGTTATTATGGGAAGATAAGCCCACTATCATTGATGAGGTTCAGAGATGTCCCGATCTTTTACTGACGGTTAAATATTTAGTTGATAAGTCCGAGTCTCGTAGGAATTTTATACTTTCCGGTTCTGGAAATATTTCATTACGAAAAATGCCAAGGGAAACATTGGCGGGACGGGCTAAATATTTGCATTTAACCGGGTTTGGATTTAGAGAGAGGCATGGTTTGCCTGCGTGTGGTTTTTTTGACGAGATTTGGTCCGGTCGGGAGGTTGGGGAGTTGAATGCCAAATTGAGCGTGGATATGGCTCAAGCCGTATGGCGGGGAAGTCTTCCGGGGGTGGTGCTTGCTTCAAGCGATAGTATGGCTCTGGAGCGGCTCAGTGGCTACGTCGATACTTATATTCAGCGCGATATTCAAGACCTGGTTAAGATTAGGCACCCGCAACATTTTCGTCGTTTGATGGAGGCGTTGGCACAGGCGGCGGGATGGAAATCAGTTCAAGACGAATTATCAAAAGTTTGTGGAGAGACCAGGACAAATGTTAGCAGGTATATGAGCTTGTTGAAAGATACAAATCTTTTATGTGAGTTAAAAGGTTACGTGGTTAAGGGCGAACGAGCTTATAGGCAAGCAAAATATTTTTGGTTTGATTCGGGATCTGCATGTTTTCTTGCCGGTATTCATCGAGCCGCGGATCTTGTGAAACCGCGCACCAAAGGACGGTATTTAGAAAACTTTATTTTACAACAGATTTTATCATGGGCCTCAGTACAAGTTATAACGCCTGAAATATTTTACTGGAAGTCAAAGACTCAGGCCACGGAGGTCGATTTTGTAGTACGTTCAGGTAACAATATTCTGGGAATAGAGGTAAAATCTTCAGATCAGATTACGTTTGGCGATACAAGGCAGATGAGGGATTTTCTTAAATCTCATCCGCAGGGTTCGAGAGGCATTATTGTCTATGGGGGAAGTAGGGTTTATCCGGTGGCATCAAATATTTATGCTGTTCCTTGGACAGAGTTTTAAGAGAAAGGGAAATCGTATTGAGGTTCGGTCGTTGGTGGTTCGCGGGTAAGAGGGGATAAAGATAGGGCATACAGAGGAAAAGCTGAAACCATTTTATGAGGAGCTAGAAAATACGATGGAAGATTTACAAAAAGAGCTTTTCGCAAAAAAATAAGAGTAAAACCCGTAGGGACAGGGCTAAGCCCTGTCCAACGCGACATTTAAGGTAATACCTCAATTGCCGCGTTGGGGAAGCGGAGAGACAATGGCTGTTTATGGGAAGCTTGAAGATATTCTGAAGCAAAACATATTTAATGGAAAAATCAAATCCGGGCTTGAATATTTGGCCGGAATGAATAAGAATTTTTTGTTTGATAAACCGGAAGGTTATATTGAACGAGTTGAAATTTCAGGACAGGATGTATATGCCTCGCATCAGGTTTATAAAACAAAACTCGTTAAAGAAGCGCGCTTTGAGGTTCATCGCGAATATATAGATTTACAGTACGTATGGGCAGGGCGGGAATTAATAACCATAACCGGCATGGATAATTTAACGGTTCCCAGCCCTTACGACAAACAAAAAGATATTCAATTCTTCGAGTACTTTGCGGCGGCATCTCTGGTAATGAAAGAGGGGATGCTTGCCGTTTTTTACCCCCAAGACGCCCATGCCCCCGGCATCAGTCTAAAACAACGGCAACTAGTCAGAAAGACAGTAGTAAAGGTAAAATACGGTGTGTAGAGACGCAAAATCTTGCGTCTCTACCTTAGAGTAACGCGGAAGTGTGCTAAAGCTAATTCTGCGATATTTAAGGTATTACCTTAAATGTCGCATTGGAGCTAATAAATGGAAGTGTTCTGTACTTATGAGATGAAGGATTAACATGAGCAGAAAAATGTACTTGTATAATCTTCATTTTTTTGATGCTGAAGATTTTAAAAATTTTTCTATTGTTGGTTATTCTTTTTGTCCTATAGCCGAGAGACAGCCAAAAATAGAGCTAGATTATGGGCTTATATTTAATAGAGGTATGCACTTAAATTCTTATGTGCTTATTCCTAAGAGGCAAGCTGGGTCTGTCTTTTTTAAGGGGGGTAAGTCTTCGCAACACAGGGAGAGAAAATTTCTAGATGACATCTTGTTGATTATTTCGATTTTAATAGGCAGGAATACAGTGGCAAAATTTCACAAGAAGTATTCTTGCTTTCCTTTATGCTCAAGTAAACATTGCTCAATAATTGCGTTAAATTCAGAAGAGTTATTGGAATATTTAAAAATAGCAATTCCTCTAATAAAGGACAGCGTTTGGCAAGATAAATATGATAGTGGGTTTCATCTCAATATGTTTTATAACAATTCTAACATATTTGTGGAAGAGAGCGGTTTTTTGGCCAATATAAGCCTATGGGAGCATCTATATTATCGCAATCACAAGGATAAGTCGTTTGAAGATATCAAAAATTGTTCTTTAGATGGCAAAATACATTTTCTTATTAAGGAATACTTTCTAAAGGATGAGTGTAAGATAGAACAGAATAACTTGAGAATCTTTTCTGATATTAGGAATCAATTGTCTCATAATGGTAAATTGCCTATTCAAAATCCGAAATCACCTTTCCTGAAACTGGGTTATGCAGGATGTGAGCATTATGTGAAAATGTTTGGAAGGTTAACTCACGTATTAGTTTTAAAAACTCTAGGGATAGATGCTATTGGCAAACTTCATGTTTTTGGTGTGAAAGCTCATCTCGATGAGCTCGTAAAGGAGGGTTTTGTGTCCCATTTTAAAGAAATGGATTGTCCGATCAAGCCGGGCGCAATGACAGGTGGGGAAAAAAGGAGGGGAAATGGCTAGGAAAAAGTTACCTATGATAATTGAAGAGCTTTGTATCGGATGCGGGCATTGTGTTATGGCTTGTCCTTTGGGCGTGCTGAAGATTGTGAATAGGAAATCCAAAGTTGTTAAGCCGGAAGCCTGCGACAGCGAGGGAAGGTGTATTTGCGCTTGTCCTCAAAAGGCGATAGCTCATTTGGAGGAAAGGGAATATTAGGGAGATAGTATATTTGACTAGGTTTAATTAATGTTTGATAGAGATTGCTTCGGGCGCGGAGACCGTGCGGGGTACGGTTAGAGGCAGGCCTTTTGATAGATGATAAAAAAGTAACATAGTAGTTTTTCTACAATCCTTTTGCGTATTAACCAAACTTGACAAGAATGGGGTATGTGTTATACTTAGGGAATGTGCTGGCACTATGCGCGGCGCGGAGTGGTATTATAGATAAGCAAGAGGGGATTGAAATGGGTAAGAGTGAGAAAATTACGGGCGCGGAGATATTGGTAAGAAGTCTTTGCGAAGAGGGAGTCGCGCATATATTCGGTTATCCGGGGGGGACAATAATACCCCTGACAGATAAACTGTACCGCAATGATAAGATAAAATTTCATCTTGCGCGGCATGAGCAGGGCGCGGCGCACGCGGCTGACGGATATGCCAGAGCCACGGGGAAGGTTGGGGTATGCCTTGCCACGTCCGGGCCCGGAGCGACTAATCTTGTTACCGGGATAGCGACAGCCAATATGGATTCGGTGCCGATGGTTGCCATTACAGGACAGGTTAATTCCGCGCTTATCGGAAATGACGCGTTTCAGGAAGCGGATATGGTCGGGATTACCCGGTCTATTACGAAGCACAGTTACTTGGTAAAGGACATAAAGGAGCTTGCCAGGACAGTTAAGGAGGCTTTTCATATTGCCAGAACCGGCAGGCCAGGGCCTGTGCTTATAGATTTGCCTGTCAATATTCAGACGCAAACATCGGAGTTTAAATATCCCAAAACGGTGTCACTACGAGGGTATAATCCCACCTACAAAGGGCATATTGGACAGATAAAGAGGATTTCAAAGGCGATAGAGAAGAGTAAACGCCCCGTTATTTATGCCGGCGGCGGGATTATTATTTCTGAAGCTTCCGCGGAACTTACTAAGTTCGCCAGAAAATCGAATATACCGGTTACTACCACGATGATGGGGTTAGGCGCTTTTCCTCAGGATGATTCTTTGAGTTTGGGAATGCTTGGAATGCATGGTACGGCATATGCTAATCATGCGATACAGGACGCCGATCTAATTATAGCTATTGGAGCCAGGTTTGACGACAGAGTTACCGGAAGAATTGATGCGTTTGCTCCGAATGCCGGGGTTGTTCATATCGACATTGACCCCTCAAGTGTAAGTAAAAACGTGCGGGTTGATATTCCTGTGATTGGAGATGCCAAAGAGGTGCTCAAGGAATTAAACGAGACGGCTGAAAAGAGAGATTATGCTGAATGGCACAAAAAAATAGCCGGATGGAAAAAAGAACTGCCTCTTAAGTATAAGAACGATAATAAATTAAGGCCGCAGTACGTTATTGAAAGAATATATGCGCTGACAAAGGATAAAGACGTTATTATTTCGACAGAGGTTGGGCAAAATCAAATGTGGGCCGCTCAGCATTACACTTTTTCTAAACCCAGAACCTGGATTTCCAGCGGCGGATTAGGAACTATGGGGTATGGGTTTCCGGCCGCTATTGGGGCGCAGATTGCTAGGCCCGAAAGTATAGTGTTTGATATTGCCGGAGACGGAAGTATCCAGATGAATATACAGGAATTGGCAGTTGCCGTCATTGAGAATATCCCGGTAAAAGTAGTTATTTTGAATAACGGCTACTTGGGTATGGTGCGGCAATGGCAGGAACTTTTTTATGACAAACGGTATGCCTTTACGGTGTTGTCGGAAAAAGGCTGTACTATGTGTCCGGATTTCGTTAAATTGGCTGAAAGTTATGGTGCTAAAGGGATAAGGGTTACCAAAAAAGAAGAAGTGGATAAATCTCTCAAAGAGGCACTAAAACACAACGGTCCGGTTTTTGTGGATTGTGTGGTCGAAAGAGAAGAGAATGTGTTTCCCATGGTGCCTGCGGGCGAATCTATCAGCAAGATGCTGCATGGGCTGGCATAAAAATTTAGAAGTTAAAATGCAAAATGTAAAATTGCGATTCTTAGTTGTGAGTTTTTAATGCGGGAGTGCAGGAGTAAGCATGTCAAAGTTCATATTGTCGGTTTTGGTGGAGAATAAGTTTGGGGTTTTGGCCAGAGTCGCGGGGCTTTTTAGCGCTCGAGGGTTCAATATAGATTCATTAGCAGTCGGTGAGACAGAAAATCCAGATACTTCCCGAATGACAATAGTTGTTGAGGCGGATGATAAAGTGTTGGAACAGGTAAAGAAACAGCTTAATAAACTGGTTGATGTGATAACTGTTCAAGACCTGACAGGCGGCGCTCATGTTGAAAGGGAACTTATACTCATAAAGGTTAAGGCGGAAAATACGAAAATCCAGGAAAAAATAATTCAGATAGTTGATTCTACCGGTGCTGAGATAGTGTACGAAGGAAAAAATTTTCTTACCGTGAAAGAGTCGGCAAATGAACATAAAATAAACGCCCTTACGGAACTCTTGCGGCCTTACGGTATTCTGGAAATTGTTAGGACAGGTAAAATAGCGGTTAGTTCGTAAATGGTCATCCTGAGCGAGGCCGAAGGCCGAGTCGAAGGATCTAAAATTTTAAAAAAGGGAGGAAAACAAATGGCGAAAATGTATTATGACAAGGACGCTAACTTAGATATAATCAAAAACCTAAAAGTAGCGGTTATTGGCTATGGCATACAAGGAAGAGGCCAGGCTTTGAATCTAAGGGATAGCGGGATAACGGTACTGGTAAGCGAGCTTGAAACCACACCGAATTATGAACAGGCGAAAAAAGACGGCTTTGATGTGATCGCCGCGGAAGTTGCCGCGAATCAGGCGGATATCATCCAGATATTGACGCAGGATCATGTTCAGGCGGCTGTTTATAAAAAAGCTATAGAGGCTAATCTTACGAAAGGAAAGTCTCTTGTTTTTTCCCATGGATTCAATATCCATTTCAAGCAGATTGTTCCACCGGCGGATGTTGATGTTTTCATGGTCGCCCCTAAGGGCCCGGGCGCGTTAGTACGCGAAATGTACGAACAGGGTAAAGGCGTTCCGTGCCTTATCGCGGTTTTTCAAGATTTTACGGGCAAGGCCAAAGAAAAGGCGTTGGCTTATGCCAAAGCTATCGGCGGGACAAAGGCGGGGGTTATTGAAACCACGTTTAAAGAAGAAACAGAGACGGATCTTTTTGGCGAGCAGGCAGTTCTTTGCGGCGGCGCGTCCGAACTTATAAAAGCCGGGTTTGATACACTTGTAGAAGCAGGGTATCAGCCGGAGATCGCGTATTTTGAATGCCTGCATGAGCTAAAACTGATTACGGATCTTGTCTACAAATATGGTATTTCCGGTATGCGTAAAAGAGTTTCTGATACCGCGGAATATGGGGATATTACCAGAGGAAAGAGGGTTATTTCGGGCCAGACTCGCAGGGAAATGAAAAAAATTCTGGAAGAAGTTCAATCAGGCGCTTTTGCCGAAGAATGGATAAAAGAAAACCAGAATGGCCGGCCTAACTATAACAAAATAACCGAAGAAGAAAAACATCACAAGATCGAAAAGATTGGCAAAGAATTACGCGGCATGATGCCGTGGATGGAAGAAATGTAAAGTGTGGGGTTTTATGAAAACTGAGAAAATACTTATCTTTGACACGACACTGAGAGACGGCGAACAAACGCCCGGCGCGAATCTTAACACTAACGAAAAACTTAAAATAGCGTTGCAGTTAGAAGCGTTAGGCGTTGATATAATCGAAGCGGGTTTTCCACGCGCGAGTGAAGGCGATCTTGAAGCCGTGAAAGCCGTAAGCAAGCATATTAAGAGGCCGATAATATGCGGATTGGCCAGAGCGACGAAAAAAGATATTGACGACGCGTACGACGCGCTGAAAAAAGCCGCGCGGCCCAGAGTGCATGTTTTTCTCGCTACTTCCAAAATACACAGAGAATTCAAACTGAAAAAGGCGAAAGAAGAGATAGTAAGCGCGGCGGTTGACGCTGTTAAGTACGCCAGGAAAAGATTTCCTGATGTAGAATTTTCTCCTGAAGACGCGTCCCGGACAGAATTGGATTTTCTGAGCCATGTTGTGGAAGAAGTTATAAAAGCGGGCGCCGGCACAATTAATATACCCGATACTGTGGGGTACGCCGTGCCGGAAGAGTTCGCGAGGACCATAAAATATCTCAAAGACAACGTGCCGAATATCAATAAAGCCGTTATAAGTGTTCATTGCCATGACGATTTAGGGCTTAGTGTAAGTAATTCTTTAGCCGCGGTACTAAACGGAGCGCGCCAGGTAGAATGTACTATCAACGGTTTGGGCGAACGGGCGGGAAACGCTTCTTTGGAAGAAATTGTTATGGCCATTATAACGCGCAAAGACATATTTAAAGGGTTGAGCGTTGATATTAAGACGAAAGAACTGTATAAGACAAGCAAACTTGTCAGCAAACTGACTGGAATATCCGTTCAGCCGAATAAAGCCATTATAGGAGAAAACGCTTTCAGCCATGAGGCAGGCATTCATCAGGACGGTGTACTAAAAAAACGCGCGACTTATGAAATTATACGCCCGCAGGATGTCGGGTTTAAAGGCAGTAAACTGGTTTTAGGGAAACTTTCAGGCCGGCACGCGTTTTCTGAAAGACTGAAAGAACTTGGATATTCGATATCGGAGCAAGAATTGAATCAGGCCTTTACCCGTTTCAAATCTCTGGCGGATAAAAAAGCGAAGATTTTCGATGAAGATATTGCTACTATTGTGGAAGACGAACTGGCTACGATACCTGAGGAGTACAGGCTTGTGAATTTTCAGGTAACCAGCGGTAATAAAATAAAACCTTCGGCAAATGTCGAATTGGCGAAAGGCAAGGAGAAAATTACGGCTACTGCCGCCGGAGACGGCCCGATTGACGCTTGTTTTAAAACAATCGATAAAGCCATCGGGCAAAAAGGCAGGCTTGTTGATTACAAAGTCAACGCCGTCACCAGCGGCAAAGACGCCCTGGGTGAGGCTAGCGTTAAAATCGTGTTTAAGGACAAGGTGGTAATAGGCAGAGGTTCCAGCACGGATGTGATAGAGGCAAGTGTGGTGGCCTACATAAACGCCGTTAACCGCCTTTTTCTGAAAACAAAAAAATTGTTATGACAGATGCCTGCGAAACAAAAGAGATTTACGGCCTTTTAGGCAGAAATATAAGCTATTCTCTGTCTCCTGCCATGCACAACGCCGCGTTCAAACATTTCAAAATCCCCGCGGAATATAAACTTTTTGACGTTGAACCTGATAAACTGAAAAACTTTTTTCAAGAAAAAGTTTTTACCGGAATGGTAAGCGGGTTTAATGTAACGGTGCCTTATAAAACGGAGATAACAAAGCTACTAAAGTCTTTCCACATGTATTCAATTTCTATCGGTTCTTTTGAATCTGTCTCCGGAGCGGTAAATACTATAAAGCTTCAGGACAAAGAACTCTTTCTGGCGAATACGGATGGAAACGGGTTTTATCAATCGCTGAAAGAAGACGCAAAATTTACTCTGAAAGGAAAAAAAGTTTTTATAGTAGGTTCCGGCGGCGCGGGCCGTGTTATCTGTTTATATTTGGCTACTCTAATGGATTATGCCCCTGATGAAATATACATTTACGATGTGGATGAGGAAAAAACAAATGAAACAAAAGCCATTTACAATCGTTATCAAAAACAAAATATAGAGCTTTCAAAACTTATATGTGAATCTGATCCAGGAAAAATACAGAAGTCTGATTTAGTTATTAATGCCACACCTCTTGGCACAAAAGAGGGCGATGCTCCGCCTTTTGATTTTAAACTTTTTAAAAAGGGCATGGTTGTGTATGATTTGGTTTACGCGAGAGAAACCGAGTTAATGAAATATGCGAAGCAAAAAGGCCTGATTGCCGTAAACGGCAAAGGTATGCTTATTAGCCAGGCGGCATTATCGTTTAACATCTGGACAGGAAAACCTTTAGAAGAAACCAAACAAGTTATGAAGGAAGCGTTTGAATGCAATACGCGGTAGTGTTTATTTTTGGGCTTGTCATGGGGAGTTTTTTAAACGTTTGCGTTTATAGAATTCCCTTGGCAAAATCCATCGCGCGGCCGAGGTCTTTCTGCCCCAAATGCGAACATACAATAGCCTGGTTTGACAATATTCCTGTGGTAAGTTTTTTGTTATTAAGAGCCAAATGCAGGTATTGCCGCTGTAAGATTAGCGCGCGTTATTTTTTCATAGAACTTATTACAGCGCTGGCGGCGATATTGCTTTTTCATTATTTTTCGTTTACTCCGGCGTTTTTTGTTTATTGTCTTTTAACCTGTGTTCTCATAGTTGTAACGTTTATAGATTTAGAACGCCAGGAAATCCCGGATGTTTTTAGCCTTCCAGGGATATTTGTCGGCATTGCTCTTGTGACAGTTTTTAAGTTTGGAGGATGCGGGACATATTTGAGTTCTTTTGTGAATTCAATATCAGGCGTACTGGCCGGAGGAGCGAGCATGTTTTTATTGGGTTTTTTCGGCGAACTTATTTTCAAAAAAGAAGCGCTTGGCGGCGGTGATGTTAAACTTATGGCCATGATAGGCGCTTTTATAGGATGGAAGTTGGTAATTTTGACATTTTTTTTGGCTCCGGTACTAGGTTCCGGTGTTGGGATTTTTATGAAATTCAAAATGGGCAGGGATATTATCCCGTATGGGCCGTATCTCGCCATAGCCGCGATAGTTAGTTTGCTTTACGGGGATAAGATTTTGGATCGATTGTTTTTGTTTTAGAATTCACCAGGAGGAATTATGCTTAGATATATGACCGCGGGGGAATCTCATGGGAAGGCATTGGTTGCCATTGTAGGCGGTATGCCGGCAGGGCTTTCATTAGATGAAAATTTTATCAACAGCGAATTAGCCCGCAGGATGGAGGGGTACGGAAGGGGCGCGCGCATGAAGATTGAAAAAGATAAAGTTGAAATTATATCCGGATGCCGCAAGGGCGTGACTCTTGGCAGTCCGGTGGCGATGCTTATAGAAAACAAAGACTACACGATAGACAAACTTCCTGAAGTAAAATGCCCCAGGCCCGGGCACGCGGATTTGGCAGGTATGCAAAAATATGGTTTTAGTGACGCGCGAAGTGTGCTGGAAAGGGCGAGTGCCAGGGAAACCGCGGCAAGGACAGCGGTAGGCGCGGTTATGAAACTTATATTGGCGGAATTCGGCATAAAAATACAAAGCCGTGTGATAAGTTTGGGCGGCATTACGATTGGCCCTGAATCCGAAGAAGCCATGCGCGAAGCGATTGACGAAGCGCGTAAGGCGGGAGACACTCTTGGCGGATCGTTTGAAGTTATCATAGACGGGGTGCCGCCTGGACTTGGAAGTTACGCCGAGTGGGACAGAAGGCTTGACAGCATTTTAAGCGGATTGATTATGTCGATTCCGGCTGTTAAAGCCGTATCTCTTGGTAAAGGCATAGAGTGCGCGTCTAAAAGGGGTTCTCAGACGCATGACCCCATAAGATATAATTCAAGTGAAAAGATGTTTACAAGAGAATCTAATAACGCCGGTGGGATTGAGGGCGGCATGACAAACGGAATGCCGGTTGTTATAAAAGGTTTTATGAAACCCATAGCCACGCTTAACTCTCCGCTTGTGTCCGTTAACGTGGACACGAAAGAAACAATGACGGCAGGGGTGGAACGTTCAGATGTTTGTGCTGTTTTGGCCTGTAGTGTAATAGCCGAGGCGGTAAGCGCGTTCGGTATAGCCGCGGCTTTTCTCGAAAAATTCGGCAATGATTCTATGGCAGACATCCGGCGCGGTTACGAAGCGTATATAAAACGCCTAAAAGCGATGTGATTATGAAAAACATCATACTTGTTGGATTTATGGGGACGGGCAAGACTGCGGCGGCAAAGGCGTTTTCTGAAACTACAGGAATGCCGTACTTTAGCAGTGACGAATTGATTGAAAAACGTGAAGGCAGGGCTATTAGTGAAATATTTAGGGAAGAAGGAGAGTCGTATTTTAGAAAAATAGAGAAACAGGTTATTGAACAGCTGAGCGGTAAAGGCGGCCAGATTATTGACGCCGGTGGCGGGGTTGTTTTGGATGAGGAAAATATCATAAATCTAAAAAAGAATGGAATAATGATTTCGTTATGGGCTGACCCTGAAGTTATTTACCAAAGAACTAAAACTTCCGGCGAGCGGCCTATTCTTAATGTTCCTGATCCGCGAAAGAAAATAAAAGAACTTTTGGAACATAGAAAGCCTTTTTATGAAAAAGCTGATTTTCATATTGATACCACGAATTTAAAAGTAGCGGAGATAGTTGAAAAAATAAACGAAATCGCGCGAAAAGGGATAAAAAGAAATTCCCCCATTTGAAAAGGGATAAAAAGAAATTCCCCCCTTTGAAAAGGGATAAAAAGAAATTCCCCCCTTTGAAAAGGGATAAAAAGAAATTCCCCCCTTTGAAAAGGGATAAAAAGAAATTCCCCCCTTTGAAAAGGGATAAAAAGAAATTCCCCCCTTTGAAAAAGGGGGCTAGGGGGATTTTGTCGCGGCGTAACACTACCTATAAACAATGAATTACAAACTAAACAAACCATGTTCCGACCTTATAGCGCTCAGCTTAATACCGAATTTAGGCGCGAGGAGGCTAAAACTTTTGTTGGATAAAGTCCGTTTGACTGAAGAGATTTTTGATATGCCGCTGATTCAACTTCAAGAGATATTGGGCGCGAAGATTAAAGGCGTCGAGAAGGTGAAAACTATCAGAGGGTCTAAAGAATACACGGAAGAAATGGACTACATTGAGAAACATAAAATAGAACCGATTTGTATCCTTGATAAAGCATATCCGAAAGCTCTTAATGAAATATATGATCCGCCGGTAGTCTTATACGGCAAAGGCGGACTGGTAGCGAAAGATGTTAACGCTGTCGCTATCGTGGGTTCAAGAAGGTGCTCTGTGTACGGCCTTCAAATGGCTGAAAAACTTGGGTTTGAGCTTGCCCAAAAAGGCGTAACTATCGTCAGCGGTATGGCCAGAGGCATAGATCAAGCCGCGGCCAAAGGCGCTCTTAAAGCTGGCGGAAGGACCATAGCTGTAATCGGAAGCGGCTTTAAACATATTTATCCGGCGGGTTCCGAGGAACTGGTACAAAAGATATCCGGCTCCGGCGCGGTTTTTACGGAATATTCGTCTAATACGATGCCCTCCAAGATAACCTTTCCACGGAGAAACAGGATTATAAGCGGTATGGCTAAAGGAGTTGTAGTTGTGGAAGCCGCTAAAAGAAGCGGCGCTATGATAACCGTTAAAAGCGCTCTTGAGCAGGCGAGGGATGTCTTTGCCGTTCCGGGCCGCGCGGATTCTTTTTTTTCAAAAGGAACTAACGTTCTTATTCAAAAAGGCGCTAAGCTGGTAATGGAAGCGGAAGATATACTCGAAGAATTACGCCTGGAGCCGGTAGAAAGTGTTCCTTCTGAAAACAAAACCGGCTTTGTTTTAGACGATATGGACCAAAAAATTTTAAACATTTTAAAAGAAAAAAAATCAGTTCAGATTGAACAATTTTTAGAAAATTCAGACATAAGTTTAAAAACGCTTCCAAAAATTTTACTTAAATTGCAGATTAATGGCCTGATTGAAGAAAGTGCCGGAAAAAATTACGCGCTTAGGCAATAATCGTGATGATGCGTTATCATGTAGATACAATGGAAAGTCGCACCTCCATTCGTAGGTTAATAACTTGCATAAACAAGAAATCAGAGCTACATTTGGAAAAAACCAAAACAGGAGGTGCGATATGAAAAGTGTAGCATATGCAGGAAACGATGTCCATCAA